>JAJFGC010000009.1 GCA_021776345.1 Hyphococcus sp.
TATTTCGCCATCGGGTCGGTGGTCTCCTTGTGGCCGAGAATCGTTGCGAGAAAGGAACAGCGCGGCGTCTTATCCCCGAAACCTCTTCATTTCAACGCAAATGGGCATTTTCCAAATGCTCAACTATGCCTATATGCTAGCCAAAGAAGTATTTTGGTGCGGGGATTGGGCGTTATGTCAGGTTATGTCGATAAGACGTTAGCGAGCGGCGAAGAGGTTATTCATCGAGCTAATTTTAATTGGACCTACAGCTTTTTTCCGGTGATGTGGTTTTCTATCGGAGCCGCAGCGCTGGTGTTTTTTTTCTTCATCCAGTTTGCGGCAGAAGTACCTTATGAAGAACTCAAGGTTGGCTGGTGGTCGGCGATTGTCGGCGCAATTTCCGGCTCCATTATCTTGATGAACCATCTCATTATACTGATGACGACCGAAATCGTTGTGACAACCTATCGCTTTGTTTACAAAACTGGCTTGATCTCGAGGAGTACACAAGAAGTGAGCCTCAACAAGATCGAAGAGATTACATTGCAACAATCTGTCTGGGGGCGGCTTCTCGGCTTCGGTAAGCTGGTATTGCGCGGCACCGGCGTCGGTGTGATTACCCTGCCAGATCTTGATGATCCTATTAACCTGCGCAGGATCATCGAAAACACAAAATCAGCGCTCCGCTCAGGAGGAAGGCCGCGCCGCGTTGGTGATGACGATGACGAGTTTTAGGTCGAAAGTCGAGCTTAAGGCGCCCGAAAGAACACACCTTTAAATCCGTCTCGGTCAAATGGCGCCCACTCGTCTTCGGCTTGCGCAAGACGATCTGCGATTAGATAGATCACCAGCGGATTGACGCCGAGGCCAAAATGGCTCGCCGGAACTTCAATATTTTCTGTATTCGGATTGGACGCATCATCCGGCTGCACAGAGCCTTGCCACGCAACAATACCATCTGTCTTTGACATAATTGAGGTTGTCGGCGCAGGCGGCGGTACATGAAGCTGCGCCATGCGCGCAGTTTGGGTATGTTCCGGGGCGCCATTGATGCGGTCGTATAGCTTGCGAGCATTTGAATAATTTCGGTTCGACGAAATTGGACTGCCGAGGGAAATAACGCTCCGTACTTTTTCCGGCGCCGCTTTCGCGATCTCGCGGGCGAAGACACCGCCAAGGCTCCAGCCTATGATCGAAACCTTCTGTCCATGGTCCCTATAGGCTTGATCAAGCAACCCAAGCATCTGTTCTTCGCGCTCGTCATCAAATTTGAGGTTGCGGCCCATGCCCCACGCATAAGGCACATAGTTTAGGTCTTTAAGGACGCCGCGCAGAGGGCGCGTCGATGCATCGCTCGCAAGAAAACCGGGAAGAACAATGACTGGATGCCCGTCGCCCTTCGGCAAATACCGCATTAGCAGACGCAAAGATAAAAACGACCCAAGTTCGAATATCGCCCGCCCCTCCACAAAGGTCCAAAATAGTGATGGCGGCTTGGCATCATCCATCTCGTCCATGGCGAACACTGCGTCGTCGAAAGTCGCTTGGGCCATTGGAGAATTCCTTGTTTTTATGTTTACTGAACATGGTGTGAGCCGCATCAGCGTACAAGCCGGTTAAGCAGCTTCAGTGTTGTGTTCTTCCAGCGCTTCCAAATGAGCGTCGTAAGAATTTTGTAGATGCTGCATATAGTTTTCAGGGTCTGGCATCGCTTCGCGGCATGCAGTAACGCCAATCGTAATCTCATCAATGTAGCTGTGGACGACGTGGCCGAGCCCGACGCCATCAAGCAGGCAAAGGTTTCCATAAAGACAAACAAGCTTTGCGCCAGCGGAATAAATCGGCACTGGCGGGCCAGGAACGTTTGTTACAACCGTGTTGAAGACCGGCTTCATGCGATTGGCGAGCCCCCATTGGCTATAAGCGCGGGCGCCAAGCCCCATAAAGAGCGCAGGCGACAGTTTTGACATCTCGGTCATTTGTCGCGCGCCAAGGGCCTTCGTCATCGCCTTTGATTTTTGTGTCTCGCCATGGACGTAAGTAATGCGGTCGGCGGCATCTTCAATATGGGTGCCGAGTGCGACTCGCATCGCAGAGACCTGGTTGCCCATCGCGTTCTTTTCGCTGTCGTCACGCACCGAAATCGGCGCCATTGCCGACAAGCTATCTTCCGGCAAATCGCCGTGGGTCTTGAGATACCCACGCATCGCGCCGCCAATGACCGAAAGCACAACATCGTTTACAGTTGAGCCTTGCGCCAACGCACGCAACGCTTTCACTTCGGAAAGAGAAAACGTAACGCCATCAATGACACGGTGAGGAGAAACTTGATTGTTGAAGCGAGTTCGCGGCGTGTTAAGCGCGCCGGTAATATTGAAGTCGCCATCCATCAGCCCTTTGGCGGCGCGCGCCATACCCGGCATCGATTTTACGGCAGTGCTCGCTTGGCGCAGCGGATTTGTAAAACCCCGCACATACCCTCTTGCGAACATGCCGAGCTGGCCTGGCATCCGCTCTGGTTTCCACGGATCAGGCTTAGGAATATCATCCACTTCCGGCGTCATGTTGTGAAGCGCATGCATGATGTCAACACCAGACACACCGTCAATGGCCGCATGATGGACCTTCGTTAAAATCGCATAAGCGCCTTTTGGCACGCCTTCAACATTGTCCAGACCTTCGACCACCAGAAACTCCCAGGGCGGACGATCCAGATCAAGCGGGCGGGCAAAATTGCGAGCGGCGAGAATACAAAGCTGGCGCCAATCACCGGGCTTCGGCAGCGCTACATGGCGGATATGGTATTCAAGATCGAATTTTGGGTCTTCAATCCAGTATGGATAATCAATGCCGAACGGCACTTTTACCATCCGCTGGCGCATGATCGGCGCCATGTGAAGGCGGCCTTTGATAAAGTGCAAAATATCCTTGAAACGTACGAATCCGCCCTGGGCCGTTGATGGGTCATAAATCAGGATGGATCCGATATGGACCGGGGCATTTTGCTGTTCAAAGGCGACAAAAGCGGCGTCCAGACCTTGCATCTGTTTCATCGGCGGCTCTCCCTCGAGCTTACGGACCGCTCACGTTGCGCGAGAAAATGCCCGTTTTTCAAAGGCTAGCACCGAACATTAGAAAGATCACCCTAACTTGTAAATGTAAAAAAGCTAATAAAAAGAGGCGGTTAGAATAGCTTCGAGACCCTCTTGATCGCCTCTGTCAAACTGGGCTTTCTGATCGCTATCAACATCAAAAACAGCGATGAGCGCCCCTTCTTTGTCAAAGACAGGTACAACAATTTCCGACCGGGAGTTTGCATCACAGGCAATATGACCCGGATATGCATGAACATCGTCAACGATTTGACTTGTCTTCGCCACCGCAGCTGCTCCGCACACGCCTCTTCCAAAGGGTATGCGCAGACATCCCATCGTCCCCTGATAGGGCCCGATGACGAGTTCGTCCGGCTTTTCTGGATCAACTAAGTAAAAACCAGTCCAGAAATAATGCTCAAAGGCATGATGAAGAATATTCGAAACAGTCGCCATGCGAGCGGTGCGGTTCGTTTCACCGTTAATAACAGCGGCGATTTCCTTGGCCACCTCGACATACCGGTCAGATTTTTGTTCTGGCGTCATAGGCTAAACATCAGGGGCAACAATCAGAATGACAAGTCCAATAACGATCACAACCGCGCCAATTAAAACGGAAAGACTTACCCATCCAAAACCTGCGACCCCTTCCATCATGATGATAAAGACAGGCGTTAAATAGCCGTAGGCAATCGCTTTTCCTGCCGGTATGCGCATGGCTGCATATTGCAAAAGGAAAAACGTCCCCGCAGTTGTAAATACAGCCAAATAAGCAATTGTAATCCAAACAATCGGCGGCATCGATAACCAGCTTGTTAAGAAAATCTCCGGCAAGGCCACAATGGTAATGCAACCCCACGTCCCGGCTAACGTCCAGAATGTAAAGGCGGTGACTGGCTCCCCGCGATTAAACTTTTTGACGAGCGGTGCGTAGGCAGCGTGCCCCATAACGCCAAAAAAGAAAATTGCTTCCCCGCGCCCCACCTCAAAGGCAGCTATCGCCGCAGCATCGCCCCGAAAAATGACCCAAACGGCCCCCACCGCCGCGGTCATCAGGCTCGCTAAAACAATCAGGCTAGATGTCTGACGCAAGAATAAGAATGCGAAACCTGCGCTCATCAAAGGCATTAGCGTGAAAACAGCGCCCGTCGAAACCGGGTCTGTCGTTTCTAGCGCCATAAACATGGTGATAAAATAGACGCCCATTAATGCGCCCAAGACCAAAAACCGCCAAATGCGTCGAGGGCGAAAGACGGATAGTCCAGCCGGCGCCGAAACATGGGCGATCATGCCCATGATAATCATGCCGAAGAAGAAGCGCACAGCATTAAGGGCGCCTGGCCCAATGTGTTGTGCTGCCCGATGGCCGATTGAAAAAGAAACGGCGATCAACAGGGCAAAGAGCGCCATCGCCAGATGGCCTTTTAGTTTGTCAGCGCCGGAAACACTATTATCGACGATTGGGGTCGGATCAGCCATAAAACAGGCGGCCCATTAAGTTGGAATGAGGCAAAAATTGTCTGCTATGCTTGGACAGGCCAAAACTCACGCTGACGCCGAATTCGGGCCTTGCGCAACCAACCCATCAGGCAAAGATTTGACGTGCACATCTTGCTGCGGAAAGGGAATCTCAACGCCTGCCTCGGCCAGCGCTGTGAACATCGCATAGCGTAAATCAGATCTCGTTTTCAGTCCGTTGCTGATATCAGAAAGATACGCTCGCAGCTCAAAATCCAGCGACGAAGCGCCAAAATCCTGCCAGACAACAAACGCCTCCGGATAGCGGACAACAAGCGGGTGATCGTTGGCGCATTTTAGCAAAATATCACGCACCAGCTCAGGATCAGCATTATAAGAAACGCCGATCCTCACGATGATCCGTCCGATCCGGTTTTTGTGGGTCCAATTGGTAACGGTAGAGGAAATGAGTTCCGAATTCGGCACGATAATTGACGCGCGGTCAAAGGTTTCAATTTCGGTTGAGCGAACACTGATCCTTTTGACTGTACCCTCGCCGGATGCGGTCACGATCCAATCGCCAACCTTGATGGGCCGCTCGAAAAGCAAGATTAGCCCCGACACGAAATTATTTACAATCGATTGAAGGCCAAAACCAATGCCGACAGATAAGGCGCCGGCAATAAGGGCAAGGTTGCTAAGGTCCAGCCCGATCGTGGAAACCGACGCAAAAAAAGCAACGACAAGCCCTGCATATCCAATCAACGTAATCAGGGAATTCTGGACACCGCTATCAATATGAGAGTGAGCGAATGGACCCTTTTGAAATCCGCGCTGCGCCACGCGGGTAAGCGCCATCACAGCAACAAAAATTACAATCGCGACGACAAAATTGGCGATAGACGGAATTCTGACGCCGCCAAGATTGAACCCGAATAACGCCTGCCCTGCAAGGTCGCGCACATTCGACGCCGGCACCCCGAAGAGAACAAGCAGCGCCGGCAACAGAGCAACAAACAATCCCGTGTTAATAAGAAGTGAGCTCCAGAACTGAAAGTTCGCGGCCCGCTGTTCGTCTTCATCATTATCGGCGTCTGTTGTGTCGGCGCCGTCTTTGATACGCCGACGAAACCAAAATGCACTTTCCTTAAGGGTTGCTCGCACAAACCAGGCGAGGACAAAAAAGATCGTCAAAAAGTAAATACGTGACGCTGCAAATTCGGCGAACGCCACATACCCAAGTAACGCAGCAACACCAGTTACAATCGCTACAGCCCTGCCAATGCGGCGGAACAGCCGCCATGATAAAAGCCTAACACCGGACGGCTTTTTTCGACTTGGTATGTCGCTAGAAGACGGCTGATTTTCTTCAAGGGCGCCAAATGACCAGAGTTTCGTACGGCAAAGTAGAAACAGGTTAATCGCGACGATAATGGCAGAAGCCGCCTCGATTAAACGAACAAGATTTCCTGAGCCGCCAGTCGCTACCAAGATTGCGTCAAGAAGCGTTTTCAAGCCATAGACAATGATAATCGTAATGATCAGCGCGCTGATGTGGCGGCCACTCTTTAGCTCAACACCGCCAAGCCGCCAGTCAGGGTTTCGGGCCGCAAAAAGGCCGCTCATGAAACCGCTAACCAGAAGGTATGCTATAAGGCCAAACCATAACGCTTGAGCTGCCGCCGCTCCTTTTTCGACAATCACGCCTTGTGCACGAAGCGTTTCGAGAATGATCACACCACCAATGAGCCCAGGAATGCCACGGGCAATCATTTTTAGGCCGGCGACAACAACCCGCCTCGTCGGGGTGGGGCGGCGCCTCTCGATCGCATGAGAGAATGTCGCCGTCACCCATCGATTCACTGGGCCGAAAAGAAGCAAAGAAATAACCAGCGCGCCAATAATAACGCCTATCGATGAAGCGTATTCACGGCTCTCGTCTTTATTCGCTGCCCAATCGCTGAAATATTTACTGATCCGTCCGGACACATCGGCGGCTGAATCAACTGCGCCAAGCCAGACAGGCGGCATCAGAGGCGACGCTCCTCGGACGATCAGCTGTGCATAGAGCGATTGGATCTGCGACGCAGATATGCGCGCAAGCAGGTCATTGGCTTCTATTATGTTGGCATTAATGCGTGTTCGCTGACTATTAAGACGCACCAACTCCTGATTAAGCGCTGTGCGCTCCGCTGCCAATTCTTCGCTTTCAACGGGGTCATTTTCGCCGGGCGCCGGACCTAACGGTTCAATCTGCCCCCTGACGCCTTCGACTTCACGATCAACACTCGCGAGACGACGGCGCGATTCATCGCGCAAATCACGAAGACGCCTCTCCATCGCCGCTGGGTCAACGATATTACCGGTTTCGAGCGCTGCGCGCGCTTCCGCATAAGCTGATTTTGCGTCCTCAATGGCCTCAGAGCGCGTAGATTGCGCGTGTCCAGTTGCGGCGCAAAGAACCGTCAACGCCGCCAGTAAGGCTGCAACCCACGCGCTGTAAAATCTCATAGCCATCTTTTCGATTTAAAAAACAGGGCAAGCGCTGCGCCAATGGCGATACAGCCAACAACAACAAGCCAAAAAGCCATCGGGCTGTCGACGCCTGGCATACCCCCAACATTGATGCCAAATAAGCCGGTGAGAAATCCCAATGGAAGAAAAATTGCCGCGACGACTGACAGGATCATCATGTTGCGGTTCATTTCTTCCGCCCGTTGATCCGTCAATTGATCCTGCAGCACCATGGCGCGTTCACGGGCGGTGTCGATTTCTTCGGTCATCCGCGTGACCCGGTCGGCCACTTCCCGCAAATCGATCTTAGTTTTTGCGGTAAACAAATCGGTTTCGCTACCGGCCAACCGCGTCAACGCATCTCGTTGCGGCGCCACGAAGCGGCGAAACAAAACTGCCGCCTGGCGCGTATCGGCGAGTTTTGGCCGAGCGCCCTGGCTGTCACCTTTCAGAATCGCGGTTTCAATCGCATCAATCTCGTCCTCGATTTCCTGAACATAGGGCTCAGCACGATCGGTAAGGCGGGCAGCGAGTTTTGCGGTCAACGCGCCGGGGCCGGAAATCTTAATACCACTTAGAATTTCTTGGCGAATATCCTGCGCCGCTTTAAGGCGACGCCGTCGGGTTGTAATAACACGCTTACCGCCAACCCAGATGCGGATCGAGACCATGTCTTCCGGCTCGGCCCCTTCGTTTAAATTAACGCCGCGAAGGTTAACAACGAGGCCCTTATCAAAACTCGTCACCCGCGGACGGGTTTCGCCCGCAAGCAAAGCGTTCGCTGCTGCATAAGGGATGTCGCTCTGCTCACGCACCCATTTCCTGGCCTCATCGCTATGAGCATTCAGATGAAGCCACACCCAATCATAAGATGAGAGGGAAGCATTCGCGTTATCCCACGTTAGTTCGGTCGCTTCATTTTTAACAAACCCAAACCCGAAAACAAAAGCAGGGTCTGCGTCTGACTCTCCAGCGGGCGAAATGGATGCAAAATCCGTCATCAAAAAATCAAATAATTTTTTGGCCAGTCTCGGCCCAATCTGCGAGGAAAGTTTCAAGCCCTTTATCCGTCAGAGGGTGTTTGACAAGAGATTTCAAAACACCAGGCGGCACTGTGGAAACATCCGCACCAGAAAGGGCCGCGTCTTTCACGTGGTTTGCACTTCTGATCGATGCAGCAAGAATTTCAGTACGGAAATCATAATTATCGTAGATGATCCGAATATCGCGGATCAGCTCCATGCCGTCGATATTAATATCATCAAGGCGCCCGATGAAAGGGGAAATAAACGTCGCGCCAGCCTTGGCGGCAAGCAATGCCTGATTAGCTGAAAAGCATAAAGTAACGTTGGTTTTAATCCCATCGCCCGTGAGCGCCTTGCATGCAACAAGCCCCTCCATCGTCAGTGGCAGTTTGACTGTTACATTGTCGGCAATTTTTGCTAGCGATTGACCCTCTTCGATCATCTGCTTCGCTTCGACAGCCGTCACTTCTGCGCTCACTGGCCCGTCCACAAGCGCGCATATCTCGGCGACAACTTCACGAAAGTCGCGGCCCGATTTCATTACCAGGCTCGGATTAGTGGTCACACCATCGACAAGCCCTGTTGGGATCAATTCGCTAATTTCATCGACATTTGCGGTATCCACGAAGAATTTCATCTGAAGCCTTTCTTTTTCCTGACTAATCGGGGGCTTTTACCAACCTAACTTAGACCGGAGTCGCGTCATCTGCGATAGTCCAAGCCGGTTATTTTCGTAAAGGTTGACGACGCCAATAGGTCAGGGAGCGCCTCACACCCATTCCAGAGGACCAAAACGGAAGCGCGCCAGCACTACATATGAAGGTCAATGGGGCGAGCCAGATGACCAATATGACGACGCAAATGTTGGCTCAATCAAAACCTCAAAAGGCAAATGACAGGGTCGGACCATGGAAGCGCCCTACAATTTTGCTACCACGCCTGATAGGCGCCCTGCTCTTAATAAGGGATTATCACCATGGCGAGAGGCCGCATGGAAAAAGACTTGTATTTCCTCGGCGAGGTTGAGATATGCATCCTCTAGCCGGACGCGATAATCTCAGTTGCGCTCAACAGGCTCTTGTTTTTATTGCTGGTTTTGCCATGGTAGCAGGCCAAAAGACGGGTGGGCGATCCCATGGAAAATATTAGTTTGGAAAACCAATCAATCGTGGTCCGATTTGCTGGCGATTCCGGTGACGGGGTTCAGTTGTTGGGATCACAGTTTGCCGAATCGACAGCGCTTGCCGGGTCAGACTTTTCAACCTTCCCTGACTTCCCCGCCGAAATCAGAGCGCCGGTTGGAACAACCTTTGGCGTTTCCGCCTTTCAGATCAATCTAGGCTCCAGGCGCGTCTCCACTGCTGGAGATGCGCCGGACGTGTTGATCGCTTTCAATCCTGCGGCCCTGAAGGTGAACCTGCCGTTGTTACAAAAAGGCGCGCTTATTATTCTCAACACGGATGCCTTCAATGATCGCAATTTTGCGAAAGCCAACATTGCATCTGACCAGCGTCAGACTGGTGAGCTTGACGACTATCAAGTTGTTGAAATCGACATGTCGACGCAGACCTTGGAGGCGGTAAAGCCGCTCGGCCTTTCCAAGAGCGATGCGGAGCAATCGAAAAACTTCTGGGCGTTGGGCGCGATCTTGTGGATGTTCGGCCGTTCCCGCGATCCGATCAAAGATTGGGCGACGAAAAAATTTGCCAGGAAGGCGCCGGAAATCCTGGCTGGCAACATCGCTGCCCTCGATGCCGGCCATGCATTTGCAGAAACAGCAGAGCTCTCTGCGGAGATACCACAATTTGTGATTGGCGAAGCGCCAATGGAAGCCGGCGACTACCGCTCTATTACTGGCGCGGAAGCATTGTCTCTGGGCCTTGCCGCAGCAGGGGAACTTGCCGATCGTGGCGTCATCTTCTGTTCCTACCCAATCACGCCGGCCTCACCGATCCTACACCATCTTTCCAAGATGGGTGAGCTTGGCGTCGCTACGTTTCAGGCTGAAGACGAAATCGCCGCATGCTGCGCAGCGATTGGCGCCAGCTTTGGCGGAAAAATCGGCGTGACCTCATCATCGGGACCCGGTATCGCGCTTAAGACAGAGGCCATTGGTCTTGCCGTGCAAACGGAACTGCCGCTCGTCATTGTCAATTCCCAGCGCGGCGGCCCGTCAACCGGACTGCCAACCAAAACCGAGCAATCTGACCTTTATCAAGCGGTCTACGGACGAAATGCCGATACGCCGCTTCCTGTTCTGGCAACAGCCGGACCCGGCGACTGTTTTGATGCTGCAATCGAGGCGACCCGTGTTGCTATTCGGCATATGACCCCGGTTTTCCTTTTAACTGACGGCTATATTGCCAATGCGGCGGGTCCCTGGGCGCTGCCTGACATGGCCCACTATGAGCCTATTCTTCACGGTGCGCCGCCGAAACCAAGTGACGATTCCGTGGCGCTTAAAAAGGCGATTTGGAAACGCGATCCGTCTAGCCTCGGACGCGCATGGACCGCTCCTGGTATGGAAGGCCTCGCCCATCGTATTGGCGGCCTCGAAAAGGATCTTGAGACCGGCGATATTTCTTATGAAGCTGATAACCACCAGGCGATGAGCGATATGCGTGCCAGGAAAGTGGAACTTGTCGCGGACTTTATCCCTGACCAACGGGTCGAACAGGGACCGTCAAAAGGACCCCTCGCTGTTGTCGGTTGGGGCTCAACCCATGGCGCTATTTACCGTGCTGTGTATCTTGCACGGGAAGAAGGCTATGATGTCTCACAAATCCACTTACGCTGGCTTAATCCACTGCCGAAAAATCTCGGCCGTCTCCTCGGCTGCTATGACAAGATCATCCTGCCGGAAATGAATATGGGCCAGTGCGCGACGCTTCTGCGCGACAAATTGGGGCTTGAGGTGATCCAGCTCAACAAAGTCTCTGGCCAGCCCTTCAAAATCACCGAAATTCAAGACGCTATCAGAGAGCATTATCCAGCGGCGATAAAGAAAGCGGCGGAGTAAGAAGTGCTGCAAAGACATTTAATATTAATTCTGAGCATTACCCTTGTGGCTTGTGCTAAAGATGCATCTCATAGCCCAGATCAAATGATTGTGTCATCTGGTGTCAGTTCTTCTGATGCAAAGAATTGCCGGAGTGAAGATTTTTCAGGGTGCTGCAGTTGGAATGGTGGCGTATCCGATATTCGTGCAGCTCTTTGCTCCAATGCGACTGAGAGCCAAAGCTGTGAAGCAAATTGGAATATAAGCTTACAGGGGCGGTGCGGACATAATGACGGAGTAGAACGCGTCGCAACGGATGGAACTGTTTTTTGCGTAAACGGTAATATCAGTGCGCCGCCTGTACCAAAATGCAAAGAAAAATCGGATTGAGTTAGGATTTCACCCAATGAACAAACCCCTCACCGCAAAAGATTTTGCCACTGATCAGGAAGTGCGCTGGTGCCCCGGCTGCGGCGACTATGCGATCCTGAAATGCGTGCAGAAGACATTGGCCGATGTTGAGGCGAACCCTGACAAGACCGTCTTCGTTTCCGGTATCGGCTGTTCGTCACGCTTTCCCTATTACATGAACGCCTATGGGTTCCACACCATCCATGGACGTGCGCCTGCCTTTGCAACCGGGCTGAAACTTGCAAATCCCGAACTCGACATCTGGGTCGTAACCGGCGATGGCGACGGGCTTTCTATTGGCGGCAATCATCTGATGCATGTGCTGAGGCGCAATGTCGATCTCAACATCATGCTTTTCAACAATGAAATCTATGGCCTCACCAAAGGGCAGTACTCACCGACCAGCCGCGTCGGTACGCGCTCGCCATCGAGCCCCCAAGGGTCGATCGATGCGCCGGCAAGCCCGGGCGTGTTCGCCCTTGGCGCTGGCGCCAAGTTTATCGCGCGCGGCGTCGATACCGATGCAAAGAACCTCTCACCGGTTTTAAAAGCTGCACGGGAATTCAAAGGCGCCGCCTTTGTTGAAATCTTCCAGAACTGCATCGTCTATAATAAGGACGTCTTTGAAGATTTCACTAACAAAAAACAGGCGAAAGAAACGCAACTTCATGCAGAGCACGGAAAACCACTGCTCTTTGCGGACGGCGCGAAGGGACTGAAACTAAATACTCAAACATTGGTGCTGGAGATTGTCTCTGTCGGTGATGGCGGTGTGCCTGAAGCAGAAATCCTCGTTCATGACGAGACCAACCGCACAATCGCGCAACTTCTTATGACCTTGCCCACTGAGGGTTACCCGATGCCCCTTGGCGTCATTTATCGCGAGCCTTCAACGCCATCTTTCGATGACGCGTTCTGGGCGCATCATGCGACGCAAGGAAAACGGTCCGGCAACGTTGCGGATGCGCTACGCAAGGGAAGCGTTTGGAAGAAGGGTTAGTTGGCCGCCTTCTTCAAACAAGAAGCTCTGATTGTGTTCGAATAAGGCGGCTAGCACGGTCAAGCGCATCACCAACAAAAGCCCGCTTAGGTATGTAACGAGCGCCAGCGGGTTTTACATAGAAATAAAACGCGCTCTTGGTTTCACGAATTTTTTTTACGTGGCTCCAAGGAAAAGCTATGGTGACGCCTGCTGCATCGTACAGTTTTACACCATTTTCTTTGCTGATTTCCCAGATCATGTCGCGCTGCTCTGGCTTTAGGCGCGCAATAAACACAGCCTGGATCACAAGAGTCATTGCACTCCCTACAACAGGAAAGACCAGTGCAACAATGATATAGCTTTCAACTGCCAGCGCCATGCCAAAAATAAAGACGTCGTACAATGCCCAAATAATACCCAATAGGGATCCGACTAGAAAGTAGCGAACAACTATGCGACCACCGCCAAATGCCCAGCCTAGCTGATCGAGCAAAGTAATCTTTGTTTTTCCAACTGATAATTCCAACGCTCGTGCCCTAACGCGAGATTACCGCCTCGGTTGCATCAGCAAAAATGTCTAGCCCTTCGTCGAGCAACTCATCCGACACAACCAGCGGCACAAGGCTGCGCAGGCATTGGGCGTAGGCGCCGGCAGTCGTCATGATGAGGCCACGCGACCGCGCCTCGACCAAGATCTTAGCCGCAATCTCGCCATTGGGTTTAGACGCATCGCCGTCTTTGACGAATTCGAGCGCACACATGCCGCCGACGCGGCGAACATCGCCAATAACGTCCTTTGCGACACCGTTTTGCAATTCACGCCAACGCGCTTCGGTCTTGGCCCCGATCTCTTCGGCGCGGGCAAGCAGGCCTTCCTCTTCAATGATATCGAAAACCGCAAGGGCTGCAGCGCAGGCGACCGGGTTTCCGCCATAGGTCGAGCCCATGGAACCGGCGAGAACCTTGTCCATTAAATCCGCCTTGCCAGTGAGCGCCGACAGCGGCAGACCTGCGGCGATTGATTTCGCAACGCAGATAAAGTCAGGCTCAACGCCCACTTTTTCAAACGCAAAGTATTTGCCAGTCCGCCCCATACCAGACTGGATTTCATCGGCAATTAACAAGATGCCATGCTCGTCACATTTAGCGCGCAACCCCTTGAGAAATTCTTTTGGCGCCGGGTTAAAGCCACCCTCCCCCTGCACCGGCTCAACGATCATTGCGGCAACTTCATTAGCATTGATCGCGGTTTTGAATATGTGGTCTAGGCATGCAAGACAGCCCTCGACTGACACACCGTGATATTGGTCAGGATACGGCGCATGGAATACGGCCGGCACGTATGGTCCGAAGCCAACTTTATAGGGTTTTGATTTACCGGTGAGCGTCGTCGCCAGAAGCGTGCGGCCATGGAAGGCGCCTTCAAACGCAATAACGCCGGGCCGGCCGGTAATCTGACGGGCAAATTTGACCGAGTTCTCTACAGCTTCGGCGCCGGAATTAAACAGCGCGGTTTTCTTCGGCGTGTTTCCTGGAGTGACGCGGTTCAGCGTCTCACAAACTTCCACATAGCTTTCATATTGAGCTATGCCGAAAGCAGTATGAAGGAATTCGTCCGCCTGCTTTTTGATCGCCTCAACGACTTTTGGGTGCGCATGACCGACATTCAAAACGCCAATGCCGCCGATGAAATCAATATAACGCTTACCCTCAACGTCCCAAAGCTCAGCGCCCTTTGCGCGAGCGGCATAGATCCCTGACTTTGACGGAAGACCTTGCGGACAGGCTTCGTCTCGACGCGCCTTCAGGCTCTCATTGGTGGCGAATTCGTTTTTTCCGTGATCCATCGCGGGCACTCCGGTTTAGGCGGCCAAAAACCGGCTCTACCACGTTAAAATTTAAAGGGAAGAGGCCGTCGTCGAGTTTTTTGTCCCGCTATCAGAGAGCAGCCATATCGCGGCGACGCCGACAATAGCGTCGTAGAGAATACAAAGGAACTCATACCAGTCAGGGCTGTGGCCTGCGCCAATGAGAAGATGAACAAGATCGACCCCGCCATGGGCGAGGATCATTGCCCCCAGAAGCCAAGGGCGCGAAGATTGAAGGAGGGCAAGACCGCCGAGAAGAAACCCGATCGCAATGAAAGATTCGACAACCAGAGCCGACCAATGCGCTCGCGTCACAAAGTCGGCGGCGTCGAGATAGGAGATGGCAAAGCCAATATAAATCCCTGCCATCAAAACCAGCTGGGCGTAGACAAAGGCAGGCCGGCTTTTTGGCGACAACACCACCATCGCGCCGACCACCCCGCTTGCAAGCAGCAAGGCAGCGGCAAACCATATTGGATTGAGCCCGTCCATGGGCGAGTAGCCTACACTATGTTCGCTAACTAAACCAAATGCCTAAACGTCGAACTTGACACCTTGTGCGAGCGGCAGGTCGCTGGAATAGTTCACGGTCTGGGTTTGGCGGCGCATATAGGCTTTCCAGGCGTCAGAACCGCTTTCTCGTCCGCCGCCGGTTTCTTTCTCGCCGCCAAAGGCGCCGCCGATTTCGGCGCCGGAGGGCCCAATATTGACGTTAGCGATACCGCAATCGGACCCGGTCGCGGAAAGGAACCGCTCCGCTTCGAGAAGATCACGCGTAAAGATGCAGGACGAGAGCCCCTGGTTAACGCTGTTTTGCAGCGCGATCGACTCGTCCAGCGTGTCATAACGCATCACATAAAGTATTGGCGCGAATGTCTCTTCCAAGACGATCCCTTCGTGCTTTTCCAGTTCGACGATCGCAGGACGAACGTAATAGCCTTTGTCGCCAATATGCTCGCCGCCAAAAATCGTGGCGCCCTGCGCCTTCGCACGATCGAGGGCGTAGTGCATCTGGTCGAACGCTGCGCGGTCGATGAGCGGACCGATCAGCGTGCCCTGTGCAAGCGGATCACCGATCGGAAGGGCCCCATAGGCGCGCTTCAAGCTTGGAATAAGGTCGTCATAAATATCATTTTGCACAAACAACCGGCGCAGGCTGGTGCAACGCTGGCCGGCTGTACCGGTGGCGGCGAAACAGATCGCACGGACCGCCATTTTAATGTCCGCGGACGGTGCAACGATGCCGGCATTGTTGCCGCCAAGCTCCAAGAGCGAACGTCCGAACCTTGCGGCGACACGAGGGCCGACCTCACGGCCCATGCGCGTCGATCCGGTGACTGAGACCAGGGCGACGCGGGCGTCGTCCACTATCCGCTCACCAACATCCCGCTTGCCAATGATGACTTGGGAAAGGCCGTCGGGCGCATCGCCAAACGTTACCGCTGCTCGCTCGAACAGCGCCTGCACTGCAAGTGCTGTCAGCGGTGTTTTCTCAGATGGTTTCCAGACACAAGCATTACCGCATACGAGAGCGAGCGCCGCATTCCAAGACCAGACCGCGACCGGAAAATGAAAGGCGGAAATAATCCCAACAACGCCCAAAGGCTGCCAAGCCTCACGCATATGATGGCCCGGCCGCTCCGAGGCGATGGTCAATCCATAAAGCTGGCGCGACAACCCGACAGCGAAGTCGCAAATGTCGATCATCTCCTGCACTTCGCCAAGGCCTTCCGACAAGACCTTGCCGCATTCGATCGTTACAAGCTGCCCGAGATCATCTTTATTCGCGCGCAGCTCATCACCAAGAAGGCGCACAAGCTCGCCCCGACGAGGCGCGGGCACGCTGCGCCATTTCAGGAAGGCATCATGTGCGACGCGAAGCGCTGTATCGACCGATGCACCATCATCACCGGCAACAGCGCCAATCTCGGAGCCGTCAATCGGCGTTTTAACGGTCAATGTCCCGCCGGAACGTGCTTTTTCATCGACACCAAGGCGAGACAGGAGATCAGTAACGTTCATAGGATTCCGCTTTAAAACTTGAAGCGGAAATATCTCATGCTGACGGTAAAATCAAAAAAGTCCGGCGGCTGGTCGTGACCAGTCCCGCCGGACAGTGGGAGGGAACTTTAAATCAAGCCTGCTCGTCGATGAGAAGGCCTGATATCACCTCATTTGCAAGCGACTGAGCCGCTCCATTTTGCTCAAGCAACTGGACAAACTGGGCCGGCGGCCATTCGCGCACAATTTCCCCGGAATCAACGTCAATAGCGCGGAACACAAAGGCATCGGCGCCTTCAGGTTTTGCAATTGAAAGGCGTGTGTTAGCGCCCACAGCCTGCTCCAGAATTGATCGAAGCATTTCGCGCTGTTCTGCTTTGCGCGCTTGGGAGGCGTCAGCTGTTTGGAGCGCAACATGGGAGGATCGCTGGCGAGCATCAGCGAGCGCTTGCGAGCGCTGTGCGGCGTCGGCGCCGCTTAGGCGCTCTGCGTTTTGTCCAATCGTTGCATCCATTGTTCTCCTCCTCCTGACCAACGATCCAATGTTGGATCATTGGTCGAGGTGAGCGCCCTTATGCGAAGAGCGCTAGAATTGAGTTGGGCGCCGCATTAGCAATTGATAGCGTTTGAATTGCGAGCTGCTGTTGCACCTGAAGCGCCTGAAGTCGCGAGCTTTCACGCGCGAGATCAGCGTCAACCAGATTACCAATCGAAATTTCGAGCGCGTCCGATACCCGCGTCAAAATGTTGTTTTGCAGTTCCAGCGAGTTGGCGCCCGAACCCAAAGCGCCAAGCGCTGTGGAAACATTGGAAATCGACGCTTCGATAGCTGCAATTTCCGCCTCAGCGACCTCAGAAATTGTCATTGATTCATCGACACCAACAGTGTCTGGGTCATCAACGACAGCTGCGAACGGGTCGGCGTCTGCGCTGATTGTGAGATTTGCCCCGCCGACCGAAAGATCTTCTGCGCCGACATTGATCGTCGTTGCGCCATCCGGGCCTGCGACAACAGTGAGGTCGGTCGCGCCGCTCGCAATAAGATTGCGACCGCCGATTTCAGCCGTATCGACCAGACGGGTAATTTGATCACGTAAGGCAACATATTGATCGGTAACAATGGTGAGATTTTCGGCGCTGATGGACGGATCTGCCGCTTGGCTGGCAAGAGCACGCATTTCAACTAGGACATCAGAAATTGACTCGCCGGCGGCGAGCGCAACATCAACAGTTGAAACGCCAATGCGTAAGCCTTGCTGAACCGACTCAATAGAACCAAGCTCCGCACGTTGCTGTTGAGCCAGCGCAAACAATGCGGGGTTGTCTTTAGCGCTTGAAACTTCCAACCCGGTCGATACCCGGCGTTGCACTTCCTCAAGCTGATTTGTGATGCGGGTAAGGTTTTGCAGCGCTATAAGCGCGCCCGGATTCGTATTAACGTTATTGACCATTTCAAGGCCTCCCTTTCTGGGGGTTTTCAATTCAGCGATTTTTTCGCCGGCCCGCACAACTCATCACGCGCGCCCTATAATGAGAGCAATAAACACGCCGTTTAGGGTGTTATTAACCTGCCTAAAAGGCCGAGCCCATAGCCCTGAAAAATAAGGCCCCCGGAAGTAAGGATAACAATCTGTAAACAGATTTTTTGTGATCAGCAGAAGAAATTGCCCGGCAAAATTTGCCGCGTGGGCAGAACTTACCTAGCCAGCTTGCGCACTCGTTTTGTGCGATAATCCGTCCATCATAATGCGATTAATATCGATAAGAGGCTCAAGGCTCTCTCGCTTGCGCATCACATCACTAGAATATGCCGCGACCCACCGGCTTAACCCAATGATGCGAGCGCGCAAATCCTCTGGCAATTGGTTGTGAGGATTAGCACAATCATTGGCGAGCGCGCCCCACAAAGTACGGTTCATGTGGATCGCCTCAATCATGGACTTCAAATTTTGGCTCTCACTTTCCGACACATCGATCAAGGCCTTGGTTACCTTGGCGAATGCGCGATACTCGGAATCGCGTGGATTAGCGCTTTGCTTTTGCGCTCGAGCATAAGCGTCATGCGACATTCGCCAACCTCAACTTTTCAAATTCAATAAGTTTACGGCAACCTGCCAATGCCTTGTAAAAGTTGCCATTGGCAACATGGGCGGCGAGATCGGTGCATAATTTCAAGGCATTTGCATCCGTCACTACATTAATGAATTCGCGCAGGCGATCTTCATATTCCCTCTGCATCTCATCGCGCATGGAGGCGTCCAAATACATCAGCATAATCGGCAAATAGATGCGTTTCGCCGGCGTATCTGCGTCCTCTAGCTGCATAATATCGCTTTCACGCAGCACCCGAGCCTTGTTTTCGATAACAAAACTCGCCCGGCGGTCGCCATTGATGATGACCGCGCCATTGATCGCAACCCGTTCTCCGGGCTTTAAGGAAAGTTTAAGAGCCATTGCGTCCTGCCTGGAGGCAGCGTAAACCGACCATGGTTAAGGAAACTTTTGCAAACAAGACCCCCAAAATGAAAAGAAAATACGACTGTGTTCCCGAACTCAGCCTCAAAGCTTATACGGATGGCGGCCCAACCGACCGAAAAGCCTTTCAGGAGGCATTATTTGAAGGCTTTAAATATTTCGGATTTATCATCCTGAAGGCTCACCCGATCCGGCCTGAGCTGTTTCACACATCCTACGAGCTAAGCTCAGAGTTTTTCACCTTGCAGGACGAAGAAAAACTTCTCTTCTCACGCCCCGACGGACAGCGGGGGTATACTCTTTTCGAGTGCCAACATGCGAAAGATTCTGAGCATCCAGAGCTCAAGGAATTCTGGCATGTGGGCCGCGAGTTCGAGGGCAACTCAGCCCTCGCCGATGTCTTTCCGCCAAATATGCGGCCGGCGCGGCCGGAACAGTTCCGGGAGACATTTTTCGAAATCTACAACGCGCTCGAAGAAGCGGGCATGGTTATGCTTGAGGCGCTGGCCCCCTCCCTTGATGTAGACGATGAGTATTTCCGGCGGATGACGACAAACGGCAATTCAATTGTTTGCCTCCTGCACTACCCGCCAGTTCCGGACGGTGTCAGTCCAAACGCGCCGCGCGCCACCGCACATGAAGATATCAATCTCATTACCATTCTTGTGGCGGCAAATGGCGGCAGTCTCGAACTTCTCGACCACGAGGGCAACTGGTTACCGGTCGAGACCGATCCGAATAATCTTATTGTTGATGCAGGCGATATGCTAGCGCGCGTCTGCAATGATCTCGTCCCGGCCACAACACACCGGGTTGTCATTCCTGACTGCCCGAACATTTCTTGTTATTCCATGCCCTTCTTTATGCACCCCCACCCAGATGCAACGCTGACTTGTCTGGAGAGTTGCAAGGGTGATGCGGCCAAATATTCCGACATAATAGCCGATCATTTTTTAAAGCAGCGCCTCGCTGAGATTGGGCTTGCAGGATAAACGCATTGTCAGAAACTGATGTTCTCATTATCGGCGCCGGCCATAATGGCCTGACTTGCGCATGTTACCTTGCCGCAGCCGGGCTGAGTGTTCATATAGTTGAACGTCGACATATTGTCGGCGGCGCCGCTGTCACGGAAGAATTTCATCCCGGCTTTCGAAACTCTATGGCGAGTTACACAGTCAGTCTTCTCAACGCCAAAGTGATCAAGGATCTCGATCTCTATAATAACGGGCTCGAAATTGTCGAACGATCGATGCCGAATTTCTGGCCACTCGGCAATGAGCCCGGCGACTATCTCAAACTGTCTTACGATATGGCTGAGACGCAGGCTGCGTTCAGGCGTCTTTCTGAACATGACGCCGCGCAATTGCCCGCTTATTACGCAACGATAGAGCGCGCCGCCAATGTCATCCGTGATCTGGTTCTTGAAACGCCGCCAAATGCAGGCGGCGGCATTCGTGATATTTGGCGAGCAGCGGTTACAGGCAACAAGCTTCGCAAGCTATCCCTCGCTGATCAGGAACTCCTGCTCGATTTATTCACAAAATCTGCCGCGGAATTTCTCAAGCCTTGGTTTAAACACCCCGCCATTCAGGGAGCCTTTGCTTTTGACGGAATCGTCGGGAGCTACGCGTCACCTTATACATCCGGCACGGCCTATGTCTTGCTGCACCACGTTTTCGGCGAGCTAAACGGGCGGAGCGGGTTTTGGGGGCACGCAATTGGCGGCATGGGCGCCATTACCCAGGCAATGGCCAAGGTTGCAAAACAACGCGGCGTTAGGATTACAACCGAAGCACCGGTTAAACGTTTGCTGGTGAGTGACGGCGCTGCGACCGGCGTTGAGCTGGAAAATGGAACGATAATCCATGCGCGTAGCGTCGCCGCAAACGTCAATCCGAAATTGCTTTTCACTCAACTCACCGATGCAGCAGATCTCGCCGCGCCCTTCCGCAAACGTATGGAAAACTACGCCTGCGGATCCGGTGTCTTCCGCATGAATGTCGCTCTCAGCGAATTGCCAGATTTTTCATGCAAACCAGGCGTTGAAGCCGCCGAGCACCATCGCGCCGGTATTATCATCGGGCCCAGCCTCAACTATCTGGACCGCGCCTATCTCGACGCGCGGCAATTGGGATGGTCTCGTTCACCCATCGTCGAAATGTTGTTGCCATCGACGATGGACCCGACATTGGCGCCCGAAGGCAAACATGTTGCAAGCCTTTTTTGTCAGCAATTCGCACCTGAATTTGCTGATGGGCGCAATTGGGACGACGCCCGCGAAGAAGCGGCAGATCACATTATCGAAACTGTCAATCAGTATGCGCCAAACTTCAAGACAAGCATCCTCG
>JAJFGC010000081.1 GCA_021776345.1 Hyphococcus sp.
CATAAGGCGATGCACACCTGATCTCATGATAAAGAGTATCTGGATGAAAAGGCGCAGCGCAGGCAACGCCAAAAATATGCTGCGCCAGCACATCAAGTGTTCCTTTGCGCGGTGGATCGCCATCCAGCGCCCCTTCGACAATCGCTTGCTGCGCCGCGATGCATTCCAGCACTTCCATGCGATTGGCTGGCACGAGAAGCGCTCTACTTGGCTCGTTCATGCGATGATTAGCCCGGCCAATACGTTGCGTCAGGCGACTGGCGCCTTTCGGCGCGCCCATCTGGATGACCAGATCAACATCCCCCCAGTCGATCCCAAGATCGAGCGTCGATGTGCAAACAACCGCCCGCAAGGCGCCTTTCACCATCGCCGCCTCAACCTTGCGGCGCTGACCCACTTCAAGCGATCCATGATGAAGCGCGATGGGCAAATTATCGTCATTAAGGCGCCAGAGCGCCGCAAAGGTCGCCTCTGCCTGACTGCGCGTATTGACGAAAACGAGCGTCAAACCGGACTGCTTGATCGCACTGTAGACATCCATGAAAGAATGACGTCCGGAGTGCCCCGACCAGGGAATACGTTCCTCAGAGACAAGTACATCAACACGCGGCTTGGCGCCCGCTTCTCCCCGAATCAGCTTTGCCGGAGGAGCACTAGGATCATTCTGCGGCGTCAGGTAATCGACTAACGGGCGGGGGTCCGACACCGTCGCAGAGAGGCCTGCAAGACGCATCTCCGGCGCCATTGCCCGCAATCGCGCGATTGCCAATGACAGAAGATGCCCACGTTTATTAGGAATAATGGCATGAAGCTCATCAAGAATGATCCGTTTCAGACCTTTAAAATATGTCGCGGCGTCCGCATGCGCGATCAGCAGAGATAAACTTTCGGGCGTCGTCATCATAATATCCGGTGGGTGATATTTCTGACGTTGACGACGAGCAGGCGGCGTATCACCGGTGCGAGTTTCTACCTGTAGCGCAAGCCCTATCTCGTCAATCGGCGCCTGAAGATTGCGGGCAATATCGACGGCCAACGCCTTCAAGGGTGATACATATAAAGTATGAAGGCGGCCTTCTTTCGGAACTTCACGCCCGTCAAGATCAATTAAGCTTGGCAGAAAACCCGCGAGGGTTTTGCCGCCGCCAGTCGGCGCGATCAGGAGATAAGAAAGCCCGGCTTGAGTGGCTGCGACACACTCAAGCTGGTGCGAGCGAACCTGCCATCCTTTGTCGGTAAACCAAGCATCAAACTTATGGGGCAAAAGAGCCGAGGTTTTTTCAGTATCGTCCTCCATCAGGATTTTGAGCCCACTTTCGACAGAATACGACAAATCGGCGAAATAGCTGCCGCTAAAACCATTCCAGTAAAATTTCACGAAGATTGCAAACAACAATTTAGCATCGCTAGTGGATTGAAAAACTATGCGCGTCTTTTTTCCGACGATCGTATTGAGGTCGGTCTGGCCGCGCCCGGAACCGTTATATTTGATTTCCGCTTTGCGAGCTGCGGCACTGACGGCGCCGTGATTTCCGGATTGAACCGCTATGACCTCAATCTCGCTGTAAATGTATCAAATTCCAGCGGCCTGACGGGAACCTATTTGACTGGCCCCTCTGGCACGGCGCCTTTGGGCGCGGCAGCGCGCACGGCTCAAAATTTTCGGTAGTTTCGTCCGCGCCTGAACCCTCAGCCTGGGCGCTGTTCATTCTAGGCTTTGCTTTTACGGCGAACGGGATGAAACGTGCAAAATGACAAAATCTAACAAACTGCGCCGTCGCCAGAAGCCCAAAGAAAAACGGCGATGCATTGCATCGCCGTTTTCTTATTTTCGAGCTAATTAAGACAAACTGAACAATCCCTGCGCCGACACCATCGCAAATAGCATGGGTATCGACAGCAATGTATTTGTCCGGGAGAACAGCATCGCCATGCGTCCGGCGCGCGCTTTGTCTTCCGCAGCGATATCCGGATATTTGTTATCGATATTAAGCGCCTTTTGCTGGTTTGGCCAGATAATGAACCAGACATTAAACCACATAATTATGCCAAACCACATGCCAACGCCGAGTGCAGTATGACCCGGCACTGAAAATCCAGTTGACACGCCAAGACTTAACACGCTGATGAGGTAACCATTTAACATCGCCAGGATGAGCCCCGTGATGATGGTCGCCATTGCTCCCCAGCGAAACCAGAAAAGTGCATTCGGCGCAATGTGCTTACCAATTGCCGGTTTCTGATCGTCCGGTATCGACGGCATCGTCGGGATCTGAACGAAGTTAAAATACCACAATAGCCCAATCCACATGACACCAGAAAGAACATGCATCCAGCGGAACAAAAACCGCCAAAACCCTGCATCAACCGCGCCGCCCCATGCGGCGACATAGGCAATAAACATCAACAACGTGAGGACAAAGCCAACAATCACGGTATTGCGTAAGTTCGATAATATCCCCGCCATTTTATGTCTCCAATTCTTGTCGCGGCGCTCTCATCACAACCACTGCATTTAACAAAAGCACAGCGGTAACAAAGTATTAGAGCGTGAGTCTGATCAGCATGGCAAGCAAAAGGGGAATCTGCACAAAAACATACGCCTAACGCCCATTTTTCCAACCAAAATTACGGCTATCCAGATAACTAAAGTCAGGTGATAATAGCCCTCCAGCCCGCCAAGAAGCCATCCAGCAAAGATTACAGAAAGCCACCCTCATGACGACGAGCACGACGCCGCAATGGTCTTCGCGATTCGCCTTTTTGATGGCCGCCGTTGGCGCTGCGGTCGGCCTTGGCAACCTCTGGCGGTTTCCATTTCAAACGGGACAGAATGGCGGTTCAGCCTTTGTCCTTATTTATCTGCTGTGCGTCGCATTTATCGCCTATCCAATACTTGTCGCTGAAATTTCTATTGGGCGACGCAAGGGATTATCCGCTGTCGGATCGACCCGTGAGCTCGCCAAGGACGTCGGCGCATCTCCTTTTTGGGGCGCTATTGGCCTTATTGGCATCCTGGCAAGCTATCTCGTTTTAACGACCTACAGCGTAATTGCCGGCCAGATTATGTCGTATGGCGTGATGTCATTTGCTGGTGAGTTTGCAAATCCGGACCCTAATGCCCCGCGCTCACTTTACAGCGGAACGGGGCACGCGATTTTTTGGCACACAATTTTTATTGGTATTACCGCCATCGTCGTATCGCGCGGCCTGAACAAAGGCATCGAGCAGATGGTTACAATCCTGATGCCAATATTTTTTATGATGCTGCTCGGGCTTTCAGTGTATGCACTCACAACAGGCGCTGCCGGCGCAGCGATCGATTATCTTTTTTCACCGCGTTTCAATGAACTCTCTCCCGAAGTCGTCCTCGCGGCCATGGGACAGGCGTTTTATTCGATTGCTGTCGGTTCCGCCTCCATGATTACCTATGGCGCCTTTCTCAACAAAAAAGAGAACATCCCCGAAAACAGCGCGATCATCGTGACAACTGACACAGCGGTTGCCTTGGTCGCGGGGCTAATGATTTTTCCCGTCGTCTTCGCCTACAGCCTCGACCCGAGCGCGGGTATGGGGCTTATCTTCAGCGCCCTACCGGCAGTTTTCGCAGGCATGCCAGCAGGAACGATCATTGGCGGGCTATTTTTCTTTCTCGCTTTCATTGCGGCGCTCACTACATCGATCAGTATGCTGTTGATCACAACGGTATTTATCGAGGAATGGCTTGGCTTGAAGCGGATATATTCTGTTGCGATCCTCGCGGCGATCGCTTGGGCCATCGGCGCGGCAAGCGTTTCAATTCATGAAATGGCTGAAGTAATCGATTTCCTCGCCGGCAACATCTTTTTGCCTCTTGGCGGATTCCTCGGCGCGATCTTCGCTGGCTGGGTCTTGCCGCGCACGATCATGCGCGATGAGCTTCATAATGCGAGCGATGGATTGTTCCGTTACTGGCGCTTCTTAATCCGCTATTTGGCGCCAATTGCCGTCGGCCTAATTCTCCTCCTGGGCATAGACGCCAAGCTCGGCTTTGGGCTCAATGCCTTCATCGCGTCGCTCACCAGAGGCGGATGATCTGGCGCTTCTCTCTTTACTCGCGCGCTTCGGTTTCCAGCGCCAGCGCATGAAGTTCACCGCCCATACGGCCTTTCAAGGCCCTATAGATGAGCTGATGCTGCTGGACGCGAGTTTTGCCGTTGAAAGCGGCTGAGATCACTCGTGCACGATAATGATCGCCATCGCCGGCAAGATCCTCGATTTCAATTTCCGCATCGGGCATAGCATCAAGGATCAGTTTTTTGATATCGTCGGAAGCCATTGGCATGGGAGCTTTCTCCATTGCGGTGGTTGCATTCATATAGTCAGGCAGCACAGTCTCAACCATATCGGACAAATCCAACAATGAAATCGCATCAGCGCCATCAAGCAAAATATCCGGCCCGCCGAAGCGACCAATTTTGGACGCTTGCACGCCAGCCATCGCAGCTTTCAAGAGCAGCGTATCGGC
>JAJFGC010000082.1 GCA_021776345.1 Hyphococcus sp.
GCGTAATTCATCGAAATCGTCTTGACTGACGTGATCTACAGAACCTTTGCCATATCTGCGTTCAAGCCTTCGATTGGTTAAATTCCGAGGCGGCGCTGTCGGTCGGGATTGGGGATGCAGGTTGGGTCAATTCCCGGCGCCGCCAAAGGCCGACTTCTATTCGTCAGTGGACACCCGCGCCGTCCGGGGGTCAACCAGATTTAAGCGCACCGCTTCTGCAACCAGTCGCGCAGTGCTGGAAACACCAAACAGTCCGAACATTTTTTTCAGGTGATATTGAACATTGTGAATGGTCGTGTTCGCCTCATCGGCGATCATGTGACGGTCAAGCCCTTTCGCGGCCAGTTTCAATATGCGTTCCTGCGGCTCGGAAAGCGTGGGAGGCTCGGGCGTTGACGATGAGCGCCTATATTCAAATCCCGCAATCATCCACTCAAATGCGGTTTGATGAAACGGCGCCGTTTTTGGGATGCGCTGATATCGCCGCGCCGTCTCATCCAACAGCGCGCCGCTATCGGGTCCCTCTTCAAGAAAGAAAGATTTTGCGCCCGACGTCGCTCGCGATCTTTTCATCAAGTCTCTCACAATGCTTGCGGCCTTTGCGCCATTGTCGTCTTTATAAAACGCTAAAGCTGTTTGGACGTCGATTTTCCATAAGACGCCCGTGAGTTGGGCGCCTTTAAAAACCGCCGCGAAAGAACGCAAACGCTCAAACGTCGATGCCTCGTTCTTTGAAAAGGCAATGTCGTATCGCGTTCTCGCGAGGGCGACGGCGGCGCGTGTTTTCCACCGCTCACCTACTGCGACGCATCCGCTCGTTTCTTCAAGCGCCTGATAAATCCGTGCGCCGCTCGCCATGGCTGACGGAACCTCTGACGATATCGCTGTTATTCGCAACTGTTCGGCAGTGAATAACAAAACAAGCTCACCATGTTCGCTTCGTTCGGCGAATGCGATACCCTCCGACAAGGCGCCAATCGCTGCGGTCATGCCGTGCTCGCTATGCGCGACTTTCGCCTCATTTATAAAAAACACCGCCAGATATTCCTGCAGGACGTTGCCCGTCGCCAAAATGCTGCCGCGGGCGGATTGATTGGCGTATTTTGCGGTATTAATTTCTCCGCGTTCAAACGCAATCGCGGCGCGAAGCACTTCTATGATGGCGCTTAGGTGCTCATCGCCGTTCTCAAGTTTCATCAATCGTTTTGCGCAAGCCGCACAAACTTGCTCTGCGGCGTCCAGATCGAGCATATCAATAAAAATCAGCGCCTTGAGTAGGCTGGCTTCAACCGAATAGCCGTGCGCCGTCGATTGGTCGAATAGCATGATCGCGCGATCAAGCTTTTCTTGTGCATTCGCTATATCGCCCAATCTATAAAGGGCGATGGCGAGCGCCAGCCTGGAAAGTCCCAAGAGCAGCGGCGGCACCCGCGATCTTTCATGCGCCATCAGGTCAATGCGTTTTGAGATCATCCCGATTGAAATTTCATCGGTATAAAGATCGCAAAATATTTCGACGATAGACAGCAATCCTTCCTCCGCCGAGAGAAATCCATCTTCGTTATTGTTCAAGCGACGAAATTTAAAGCCGTTAAGCGCCTCGCGCGCCTCGGTCGTGCGCCCGCTTCTCACTAAAAAATACGGCCAGATCGGATGACCCATGAGCCTGTCATAAGCGCCTTGCGCTTCCATCTTACCGAGTGACGCTTTGAACCAATTGTCGTCTTTGATCATACCGGCGAGCAGCGCCGAGGACTCATCCGATAGCAGCGATACAATCGCAACTTGATCCGGCTGTTCAAAAGCATGGAAAAGGGCGTTTGCATGTCTGTGCCGGTTGCGTCCAAAATAGTCAGCAGCCTTCCGGTGGATTTCGGATATTTCCACCGTGCTGCGCCGCGTTTTGACGAGCGAGGAAAGATACTCCGCGAATAACGGATGATGCCGAACCGGCGCACCTTCCTTCACCCCTTCGAACGGGTAGCCCGTTTGTGCATGGAACGCGGCAAGAGCAGCGTGTGCTTGTGGCAGGCCGAGGACGACCGAGATCGCTTGCGTATCGGCGAAGGACAAGAGGCAGCTATCGATCAGCAAGCCTCGCGTCACATCGTCTGCTTTCGACAGAAAAGCTTCTTCAAGATAATCGCCGACAATATTGAGACCGCCGTGAAACCTATCAGCGCTAAATGCTTCCTGGCCGGACACGTCCTGCAAGTGTATCAACGCCATTCTCACAGCAACCGGCCATCCGAGCGTCTTGTTGGAAACATTATCCGCATGACTGTGCGAAGCGCCGCTCAAAGCCCGCGCAACCTCGTCAGAAGTAAACAGCATGTCGTTCGATTGAAGTTCCAGCAACTCGCCTTCGAGCCGCAGCTTTGCAAGACCCAAATTCGACCATTTTCGGTCAGCGATCACAAACCGAATGTTCGGCGGCGTGAAACGGATCAGGATGTGTAAGACGCCAGCGAATTCCGGCGCCGCATATTGCATCCCGTCGATAAAAATCCGCAACGGGTCGCCGTGCTGACTTAAATGTTCACAGAGCCGCCGCTCTGTTAGACCTTCCAGATCGATACGCGCATTGGCGTCGCACACTTCGTTAAAGGCGGCGGCGAGATCGCCCACGATTTGCTCCGGCTGGCGCCGCGTCGGCGCCAGCGATAGCCATAGCGTTGAATGCCCGGACGTTTTTGCGCGTTCAAAACACTGTTCCAATAGAACCGTTTTGCCGAACCCTGTCGGCGCATAAACGAGGATGCACTTGCGATCTTTCGCCTCGTGCATCCGCTTTAACAAATGCACACGCTCGATACGCCCCTCACCAATACCTATTGTCGTATCCGCGTCGATCTCAGCATGAACACTCACCATTGGCCTCCCTAATCCTGTACAAGCGCCGCAGCGTTGATCGAACCCACGGCTTTTTCGGCGTCTTATCCGGCTCGACTGCGCGAGGCCCTCTCAAATACTGATGACAGTTTGCGCGGAAACTACCCTAGTCGGCGGAGAACATTACGGTGTTCACACCTTGGCCTGCCTGGCGCGCTTGGCTCGAAGTGTTGTCGCCTAAGTCTCAACCGTCCGCCTGCGTTTCTCGTGATCGCAAATACTCGTTTCGCCATGAGAAGATCCCTTCGCACGTAAAAAGCTTCATAAAATGGGAAACCGGCAAGCAGCCGGACATCGCTAGACCCCGGCCACGGCAGGGGGCATGGCTTTTGGGCCGAAGCCTTGAACAGCACCACGCTATCCGGCCTTGCCGAAAAAGCGTCGATGGCTTTTGCGTGCAAAGAGCCGTGTGTGGCCTTCCTAGGTCAGGGGCTAGCGACTTCCCCCGCGAGTGCGCTCGCGACGTTCCTATAAGGACATATAGGGTGAAAATTTCAAGCTAATTCGTAGGAAAATATGCGCCGACCCGTAGTATTCGCGCCATCTTACCGAAGGCTAACAAACCCGCGCCGATGGTCATAAGATGAACTATGTGCGGTCGTTTTTTCAGGCATAAAGTTTCGTGGGAAGAGTATCATGCGGCGTTGGGATTGCTCAAACCTGACGCCATCCCGCAATTGCGAGAAGCCTATAATGTCGCGCCGACGTAAATGTCGCCGATCATTCGGATGCACGAGGATAGTGAAAGATTGGACGCTGTCCTAGTTTGAGCGCCAATGTCCCAATTTGTCCGTCAACTTACTAATCGTAGTTGTCAAATTCTTCTTCGTTATCGTCTGGGTCTGCCAAAATCTCTTTGTCAAATTCTAGTTTTTTGATTAGACGCTCGATCTCTTTGACGCCGATCTGCCCAGAAACCAGAACCCGAAACTTCGAAGATTTGGAAAGCAAGCCGTCAGCCAGCAAGCGTTCACCTTCAACCATCTGAAAACCGCCTGTAGGTTGTGCTGGCGGTGCCGGAGGCGGCTGTTTTTGCGGCTCTTCTGCTTTAACGCCATCTTGGCGCTGTTCCGCGTTCGTTCCGTCCGCTTCAATCTCTATCTTACCATCTGATTCGCGCGCCACAAGCTCCATTGTGGCGAGATATGCACGCGCCGCTTTGGCGGCACCATCCTTACTGAACCCCTTGGTAATCAATTGTGCAGTGAGATTAGTTTCGCTTGGCGTTGGCCCGAACGTAGAGAGCAATCCAGCAAACAGCTCGACCTTTAAGGCGGCGCGTTTAATAGCATCTTTGCGCTCTTGCGAATTGGGAACGTCCGTATTCGCGATAATCGTGATTGCATCGTCCGTGAGTCGAAACCCAGCGTTATCATCACGCAAGAAGCCATATTTCTTAAGGGCTGACACGGCTTTGGCAGATGAACCGTTCCAAGAGGAGTAC
Organism: Hyphococcus sp.; assembly: GCA_021776345.1. Taxonomy (GTDB): domain Bacteria; phylum Pseudomonadota; class Alphaproteobacteria; order Caulobacterales; family Parvularculaceae; genus Hyphococcus. The sequence goes on from JAJFGC010000082.1 coordinate 4,337, forward strand.
CCACAATGCCCAGCGGCAACCTCCTTGGAGAACGGCGCGCGCCCTTCTTTATTGAAGACCTTTTCTATTTTTCCTATCGCATCTCCCAAATCTATCGACGGATAGCGGGGGCTTCGATTGCTACTCATTGTGACGCTCCTAATAAGGCTCGCCAGCGCATATAATTCATCAAAGCGCCATCGTCAAGCTAAACGCGCTAAACAGGTTTGCGCTAAAGGCGCTAAATTATCATTGACGACCAAGCTAAACGCGCTAAAATAACTCTGAGGCAGCAAGAGGATTGCAGAATGAGAAGGGTTTTGAGCCCCCGCGTTTCCGCCGACCGGCGTTCGGGGCGAGGATTTATAGGAGCTGGGGGCGCGGCCACGGCGTCGAAAACCAACCGCAACCCCCGAATCGGCGCCTTTTGAGGATACCAATTTAGGCCGGGTCCGGCACTGTTGGAGCAGTAGCCGGGCCCAAGATCACAACCTGGGATTTGCGCCCAAGCTGTGATGGTGAACCATTATATAGCGCTTAACGCGGCGATTTTCTACTCCGCCGCCGGTCCATCCTAAAACGCAAGGGATAGGGCCAATGAACCACCTTCCAATCGAACGACAAATTGAAATCATCGCGGCGCTGATCGAAGGGTGCGGATTTGATTGAGGAAATTGACTAGCGCCTTCATTGTTGCAGCGCTTGGCGTGAACTCGCTGGTGCAGGGATCGTGCTGCTGTGGGACTCGACGCTCAAGTTTTTTTTCTTATAGAAAACCCAGTTTAGATATCGGAAGCGCCGATCCAGCCGCCGTTCTTATCGTACAAATCGCTTCGCCGTTGGCCTGCTCCATGCGCAAGAACATCAAAGATCGGTCTTAACGCTTCCATATAGGCGGCGTTGTTGTCCGTGTACTCATTTATTTCGACCGGCGAGAACAGGTGGTTATGGGCGTCGATTGCCCCGGCGTAATTGAAGCGACCCGCGCTGGTTAGTTTTGTTTTCGCGTCCATGGTTGTGTCGAACAGCGAACACATAACCAGAAACGGCGGGAACACGCCGAGCCTGTTTAACGCTCTCAAGTAGTTGGAAAAGGTCTCATCAATTCCCTTTGCGATCCGCAAATGGTGTTTTTCGGCGCTTCCTTGTTCATCTGACGCCGGTAGGTCTGCTCGGACAGATTCGATGATGCCGGAACCAAACAGTTGCGTGTACCGGCTACGATCTGCGCCACCCTCCATGCAGACGCCATTGTAATTGATTTTGGCGTTGCCTCCGCCCCCCATGGGCAACAGCAATCCCGCCTCTTCATAAGCCTTTTCCACATCGATAACAGTAGGGTTGTTTAGCGCGTCGATTGGAATGATGTGGAGGATGAAAACGCATTGGTTCTCCATGTCCAACGCTGTAGGCGTCGCCTGCACCTGAATGGCGCTCAGTCTTTCATCGCGAAACTTGATTGCGTCCTGTCGCATCGTTCTCCCGCTCATAAACAGACCGCCCAATTGCTTCATATCCAGAGCATAGACGCGGCGCGAGGCGCGGCCATAGAACCGATGGTGTTCGTTCACGATGAAGCCGTGCGGTCGATCCGCGCTGCGTCCGACGCGAGCGAGCAGCACATATCCATTCTCAACAGCGACGGACTTGATCCGAATTCTCGATATGCGCGGCTTCACCCGATCTGCAATTAAGTTCTCAAGTCTGGCGATCTCATTGTCTTCGCTGACTGTTAGCGGGACCAGTTTATGCGCCGCCCCGTCTTTTTCCTCCATGCCGATGATGAGGTGTCCGCCCTCTGTGTTTGCGAGCGCGGTGATATCCTTCAAAAACTCGCGTTTTTCATCGTCAGATCGCCCATAGGCGTCCCTCTTAAAATCCAGCCGCGTATCTTCTGGAACACCATTTTCAATGAGTATTTCAAGATGTGTTCGATCTATGGCGTCGAATGGAAAGTTGAATAACGACATCGCTCACTCTGAACATTTGCCCGGTTTCAAAAATTACAACTCGCATCTAAGCCGCAATGATTCACGCAATTAAATCTGGTAGTAAAACCCTTTATACCCGTCTGCGATAAGCAGTAGCCCAAGTATTTCTATCTATACACGCTAACGCAATAAACCATCTATATATTGCCATGCCGCCAGCGCAGATTTGGGTCTGTCTGGAACGTGACGTCTAAGCATAGGCTCAACAGCAGAATAATATGGCTCTGGAAGTTCTCGCTTCGCCAAATCACGAGGTGCGCCTTCGACTTTCTGCTCATCTGTGAAGACCACCCGCCTTCCGAGTAGTAGCTGCAACAGCACCAGTCCCGTCTGA
>JAJFGC010000083.1 GCA_021776345.1 Hyphococcus sp.
CGGGGCAGGCTTTGAGGGCTTTGAACATCGGCATCGCCGAATGAACACCATAGGTCCTGGCGACATAGCAGCAGGTTGAAACGACCCCTCTGACGCCGCCGCCGACGATGACAGGTTTATCTGTAAGGCTCGAATCATCGCGTTTTTCAATGGCGGCGTAGAAGGCGTCACAGTCAAGATGCGCGATCGTCAGACGAAAAAGCTCAGGATGCGACAGTGTTTGCGGGCTTCCGCAATCCAAGCATGCTCGGGTTTCCGGCGATGCGGGACCGTAGCAAACACGGCAAAACGATGGATTGGCGGCGTCAAACATTTAACAAAAGGTTACCAGTTTTTCTCTCAATTATATGCGTGGACGACCCTCAGGATAAACAATCGATTAAGACCTTTGACGCAAAACTAAACATCACAGGCGCTGATTCGGCGTTCGTAAAGGTGGTAGAAGGCGTATGATGTCGGCAATGGAAAAGCTTGATATGGCTGCGCTTCCAAAGACGGTGCTCATCGTTGAGGATAATGAGCTGAACATGAAGCTTTTTCATGATCTGCTTGAGGCGCATGGCTACAACACAATAGAGGCTCGGACAGGGCCCGAAGCGCTTGATCTTGCGGCTGAGCATAACCCCGATCTTATCTTAATGGATATTCAGCTTCCAGAAGTTTCCGGCCTGGAGGTCACCCAGAAAATTAAGGATAACGCCGAACTGGCTGATATTCCTATTATTGCGGTTACGGCATTCGCCATGAAGGGCGATGAAGAACGCATCCGACAGGGTGGATGCGAAGATTATATTGCAAAACCTATATCCGTTGTTTCGTTTATTGAGAAAGTGAAAAGGTATTTGGATTAGGTTCAATACTAAATAGTTGATTATTCCTGACGGGGGCCCTCATGACGGCGCGTGTACTAGTCGTCGACGACTTAGAACCAAACGTAAAACTGCTCGAAGCAAAGCTTCGTGCGGAGTATTTTGACGTACTGGGCGCATATTCCGGCGAGGAAGCGATCGAGATTGCTCAAACCGAACAGCCGGACATCATTCTCCTTGATGTTATGATGCCGGGTCTTGATGGATTTGAGACCTGCCGGCGGTTAAAGGCCGCGCCGGAGACGATGCATATCCCAATTGTGATGGTCACCGCGCTCGATCAGCAGGCTGACCGGGTCACCGGGCTTGAAGCTGGCGCTGATGATTTTCTCACCAAACCGGTTGTGGATGTTGCGCTGTTTGCTCGTGTCAGAAGTCTGACGCGTCTTAAAATGATGACTGATGAACTGCGCGCGCGGTATGCGACGGGCAAGGGCCTTGGCGTCGTTGATAATATCGAGATTGACGCCGAAATCGGCGAAAGCCGGGTCTTCATTATTGATGACAATGAGGAACAGACTGAGCGTCTGAAAAAAGCGCTTGGCGAAGATCATGCGATTGCCAGCGAAACAGACCCTGAAGTTGCTCTTGGCCGTGCAAGGTCTGGGGATTTCAATTTGATCATCGTCAATATGTCACTCGAAGCAATGGACCCGCTTCGGCTGTGTTCTTCCATTCGCTCCTTTGAAGAAACAAGACTGACGCCCATTCTGGCAGTCGTGCGCCAGGGCGATACCCGCAAGCTTGTTAGGGCGCTTGATATTGGCGTCAACGATTACTTGACGCGTCCGGTTGACAAGGGTGAGCTGACCGCTCGCGTTGCTACGCAATTGCGCCGTATGCGGTATGTCGATCAGCTTCGCTCTTCCTTCCAGGCCAGTCTTGAAATGGCGGTTACGGATCAATTGACGGGCCTTTATAACAGGCGTTATCTCGCCAGCCATTTATCAGCGATGTTTGATCGGGCATTCTGGACCGGCCGGCCTTTGGCTGTGATGATACTTGATATCGACCATTTTAAAGAAGTTAATGACACCTACGGGCACGACGCTGGCGACAGGGTCATTCAGGAATTTGCCGAAAGAATATCGCGTTCGGTCCGTGGAATTGATCTCGCCTGTCGATATGGCGGCGAAGAGTTTCTTGTCGCCATGCCTGACACAGACATGGCGTTTGCAAGTGTCGTCGCTGAGCGGCTGCGCCAGGAAGTTGCGACGGCTAAGTTTGTTATTAACAGCGGTCGGGACGAAATCACCGCAACGGTCAGTATTGGTATTTCTTCAACGGAAAACGGCCCAGAGGAAGACAGCGCTCAAAAGCTCATTAAGCGGGCTGATGAAGCGCTCTACGAGGCGAAAACCGGCGGGCGAAATCGCGTGATTAAAAACGCGGCGTAAGACCGAACATCCATCAATCTTCCAACAAAAAAGCCGCCCATTGGGGCGGCTTTGAACGTCAAAAGTTTTTGAAGCTAATCTATTTGATCTTGCCTTCTTTGAACTCGACGTGCTTGCGCGCGACTGGATCGTATTTCCTCAAAACGAGCTTTTCCGTCATGGTCCGGGTATTTTTCTTGGTGACATAGAAAAAACCGGTTCCAGCGGTGGAATTCAGCCGGATTTTGACGGTGGTTGGCTTGGCCATCTTAAACTCCTTAGGGCCACTCTTTTGAGGGCGAGCGGCGGAACCTACTTATCAAAACGTCAGTGTCAAGGTGGTATGGCCTTTTTCGGCCCGTTTATTAGCCTGCAGCTGATTTGCTAGGTTTCTTGACGGCAAATCCGGCTTAATCCGACTTTGTGCCTCTCACATTTATAACCCGAACGTGGTTTTGGGATGACTCCAAACACTGCAAAACAACGAGATTCGGCCTCTCAAACCCTCCAATTCAAGCGGGCGGGAGCAGAAAATTCTGGGCTTCACGGCTATTTGAAATGCACGTCGGCAAATTGCTGTATTGTCATCTCCGGCGCAGAAGGCCACTCGCCGATGGCAAAACTGGGAGATATTTATGACAGCGTTGCGATGGGTTCTGGCACTAGCGGTTGGCGGTTTTTTGATCATGTTTGGGGTGATGAAGTTCACCGGCGGCGCCCACATATTTCCATATATTGAATACAAAGCAGCGGCGGCGGGACTTCCTTTTGCCGAGATGGCGTATCCATTGGGCAACTACGCTACCGGCGCCCTTGAGCTATTAGCCGGCGTATTGCTGATCGTGCCGATGACACGCTCGCTTGGTGCGAAACTGGCGGTCTTGCCATTTCTAGGGGCTGTGGTTTTCCACCTCTCACCAGCACTGGGTATTGTGACAGCGGTGGGTTATGCAGACCCGAAACCCGTTGAAGCGCTCGCCGCTGGCGGTCCCTTCCTGGCGGAGCACTTCACAGGCGAAACGAACATGCTGTTTTTGATGGCAGTCGGTGGATTAATCGCTGCCATCATTAATCTGGTCGTCCAGAGTAAAAGCTAACTCGGGAAGACTCTCGCAAAAATGGTATCCACATGTTTTGTGTGATGCATCAGGTCAAATAGATCTTCTATTTGCGCTGGCGTCAGATGCGCGATCACGTCCTGATCGGCTTTGAGGTTATCCAGGAACTGTCCTTCGCCGCGCCAGGCGGGCATCGCATTTCGTTGCACCCAGCGGTAGGAATCCTCACGGGAAACACCGGCTTGCGTTAGCGCAAGTAATACGCGTTGGGAAAAGATTAGCCCGCCGAGGCGATCTAGGTTTTCCTGCATACGTTCAGGGTAAATGACGAGATTTTCGATGACCCCAGCGAGCCGATGGATAGCAAAATCCAGATGGACTGTCGCATCAGGGGCGATTCCTCGTTCAACGGACGAATGAGATATATCGCGCTCATGCCAAAGCGCGACATTTTCCATTGCTGGCACAACACACATACGCACCAGCCGCGCCAATCCAGTCAGGTTTTCAGTCAGGATCGGATTACGCTTATGTGGCATGGCCGAGGAGCCCTTTTGTCCCTTAGAGAAATATTCCTCCGCTTCCAGTACTTCGCTGCGCTGTAAATGGCGTATCTCAACGGCGAGTCGCTCTATTGATGAGGCTATAACGCCAAGGGTGGCGAAATAGGCCGCATGGCGATCCCGCGGGATTACCTGGGTTGAAACGGGCTCAACCTTTAGGCCCATTTGCTCGGCGACATAGGCCTCAACAGAGGGGTCGATATTTGCGAAAGTGCCGACTGCGCCGGAGATTGCGCAGACCGAAATTTCTTCCTTCGCAACTTCAAGCCGTGCTTTGCATCGCTCAAACTCTGCATAGAAGGTCGCAAGCTTAACGCCAAAGGTGGTCGGTTCTGCGTGAATGCCATGGCTTCGACCGACGCAAATCGTTTGCTTGTGCTCCAACGCCCGTTTTTTCAGCGCCGCCAAGAGGCGGTCCAGGCCTGCAAGCAACAAATCGCTTGCGCGCGCAAGCTGTGCTGAGAGGCAAGTGTCGAGCACATCCGACGACGTCATGCCCTGATGGACATAGCGCGCTTCGGGGCCAACCAGCTCGGACAGGTGGGTTAAGAACGCGATGACATCATGTTTGACTTCGCGTTCGATCTCATCAATGCGATCGCTATCAAATTGAGCCTCGCGCCCTTTTTCCCAGACGGTTTGTGCGGCTTGCTTCGGGATAACACCGAGTTCGGCCATGCGTGTTGCGGCGTGAGCTTCGATCTCAAACCAGATTCGGTATTTCGTTTCCGGCGACCAGATCGCCGTCATTTCCGGACGTGCATAACGTGGGATCATAGGGGGCTCCTGTTGCGCTCGCCCTAAAGTTCCGACCTTGAAATGTCAAAGGCGATCAGTCGTTTTTCTCCGTCATGTCGGAGGGGGGATATTCGCTATCAAGCGTCCCCAGCGTTGCGGCATTTTCCTGTGGTCGTGTGGGCGGTACAACATCAGGTCGCGCCCCCCATATCCACCAGCCGACGCCAAGTCCGGTCGCAAAGGCGACAACAAGCAAGAACCACATATGGGCGACAAGCCAAAGCATTATTCAAACCGTTCTATTGTTGGCCATCTTGGCTGATTTCTATCTCGATACGCCGATTCCTTGCGCGTCCCTGACGGGTCAAATTGCTGGTCAGGGGCTCGCTTTCGCCAGCGCCGTGGGTGGTAATTCTGTTCGCTTCGATATCGTTTGCCCCCAAATACTGAGCCACCGCGTCTGCGCGATCCTGGCTCAATTGCCGATTTCGGGCAGTCCAGCCGCTGGAATCGGTATGCCCGGTTACTGTTATCGCGATATTTTTGCATTCAACGAGGGCTGCCGCCAGATTATCGAGCGCCGCTCGGCTGTTACCGCTGACTTCGACGCTGGCACTTTCAAAGGTGATGCGTGTTTCGGCAATAATTGACAGGATCTGCCCAATACACCGCGTGGCGCTGTCAGGGGTGGTATTTTCTTCAATGTCCAGATCTGGACCGGACGGCTCTGTTTCAGCCGTTTCAGCGATGATTTCCGATAGGCCGAGGGCTGGAGGCCGTGCGATGGTGAGTACGCTATCGCCGATCAGTCCGTCGGTGATAGATTTCATCAATTGTGTGATGGTCGCTGCTCTGGCCTCGTCAATAGCGACGCCGTTCGCTGTAAATTTAGCGCCATTGGCTTCTACGCCGCCGCTTTCCATGCGCGCCAGCGCTTGTAAGCTAACCGACACGGCTGATAGCCATTGGTCTTCAGGTGGTGATCCACTCGCCACTTCAAGATCGCCGGAGATTTCTTTGTCTCCAAAACGCATCGCCGCGAGTTGAATAACCGCATCGCGTGCGCTGGTGCTGGGCACATAGCCAGAGAGCAAGAGCTGGTCAGCCTGTAGCTCAACAATCCAAATGAATGGGTCGGCGCGCGGCGGACCATCAAAGACAGTAACTTTGGTGCTATCGATCGCTGTAATGCCGCCCTGCACAACGCCGCCTGGCCCTGCTGCTGTGGCGATGTTGCGCCGTATGTTTTTTAATGCAGTTTCATCTGGCGCCTCTCCGGTTAAAGTCGCCTTCTGCCCATCCAGCATAATATTTGCCCAAGTCGACCCGTTGCTATCGACCGTTGCAGATGTCTTATTCAACAAACGCTGTTGCGCAGACATCGCCGAGCCGGGCAAAAAGTCGATATGTATGCTGAATATCCCGATCAAAAGGATAATCAAGAAGCCAAAACAGAATTTAAGAATTGCGCTCATCTGTCAGTAACGGCGATGGTGCTCTACCATTCCAGAATAACTTTGCCAGATTGGCCAGACCGCATAATATCAAAACCTTTCTGGTAATCGTTTATGGCAAAGCGGTGGGTGAGGATTGGCGAGAGATTGAGGCCTGCCTGTAACATTGCGCTCATTTTGTACCAAGTTTCGAACATGCGCCGACCATAAATGCCTTTTATTTCGAGTCCTTTAAAAATCACTTTATCCCAGTCGATTCCGGCGCCTTTTGGCATGATGCCAAGCATAGCAATCTTGCCGCCATGGTTCATGGTGTCGAGCATCGACTGAAAGGCTGATGGGACGCCGGACATTTCAAGGCCGACGTCGAATCCTTCCGTCATACCAAGATCGCTCATGGCGTCCCGAAGGGAATTGTTTTGTACATTGACTGCTCGCGTCGCGCCCATCTGTTTTGCAAGGCCGAGCCGGTAGTCATTGACGTCAGTAACAACAACATGGCGTGCGCCAACAAATTGCGCGATCGCAGCAGCCATAATACCGATTGGCCCGGCGCCCGTGATCAATACGTCTTCGCCAACGAGATCGAAGGCAAGGGCGGTGTGGGTGGCGTTACCGTATGGATCAAAGATCGCTCCCATGTCATCTGATACATCCGACGGCAGTTTGTAGACATTGAATGCGGGAACGGCGACATACTCAGCAAAGGAGCCAGGACGATTGACGCCAACCCCAACCGTGTTGCGGCAAAGATGACGTTTGCCGGCGCGGCAATTACGGCAGTAACCACACGTAACATGGCCTTCTGCGGAAACCCGGTCACCGATTTTGAAAGTTGCATGTTCCGGGTGAACCTCAGATCCGATCTCAACGACCTCGCCAGCGAATTCGTGGCCCACGATCATCGGTACGGGGATCGTCGCTTGGGCCCATTCATCCCAATTGTAGATGTGAACATCTGTGCCGCAAATTGCTGAGCGTTTTACTCTGATTAAGACGTCGTTGGGACCGATCTCAGGCTTTGCCGTATCGGCGAGCCAAATGCCTTCTTCAGGCTTAGCTTTCATCAAGGCTTTCATCGCGCTCAGCTCCGGCTGGTTTTCACCTTTAAGCCATATTAGCAGAGTGGCTTACGGTCTATAGAAATTCTGAATAAAAAACGGCCATGGATGTGGTATAGAAGCAAGATGCCAACGCCGTTGCCGCCATTGAACGCCATACGCGCCTTTGAGGTGGCCGCCCGCTATCTCAATTTTTCACGCGCAGCTGAAGAATTGGGCGTTACCCAAGGGGCTATAAGCAAGCAGGTGATTCTTCTTGAGGACTTCATTGGCGCCAAGCTATTTGAGCGGTTGCCGGGCGGATTATCATTAACGCAGGAAGGAATTGCCCTGCGCGGATCAATTGCGCCGGCCTTTGAGCATCTTGGCGAAGCATTTCATCGTTACCATCGCCGGCCGCCGCGCTCAAATGTCTGCCGCATATCGACGCTTGCCTCGTTTGCGTCTCATTTTCTTGTGTCGCGGTTGACGTCTTTTGAAGAAACCTACCCCAACATCAAGCTTGAAATCCTTACCTCTGATCGACTCGTTGATCTGTCGAGAGAAGAAGTCGATTTAAGTGTTCGCTATGGTCCGGGCGGAAAGGGCGATCTTATCGAGTCACCACTTGTAAAAGGCGCGCTGGCGCCTGTTATTTCGCCGAAGCTTTTGAATGATGTTGGCAAGGAGAAAGACCTAAAGAAATTTTTGACATCGGTTCGACGCATACAGGTATTTTCAAACAATGAGTGGCGCAAATGGTCTGAAGCGACGGGTGTTGATCTTAACGATGCGCCGCACGTTTTTATCATCGAAGATTTTGTCGTCGCGATCGAGGCGGTTCTGGCCGGGCAGGGAGCAGCGCTGCTGCCGGAAATCCTTGTTCGAAAACATCTCACTAATAATGGCATGGCGCTGTTTTGTCCCGATTTGGTTGACTGGAACCAGACTTACTACACCGCCCACGTCGCTGGCGCTGATCGCCGGCCAGTTGTTCGAGACGTTCTTGAGTGGTTGCGCACTGAAGTTGTCGTTCTTGGCTGATTAAAGCGCTCAGTTGCCAAAGACGGCGTTACGAATTTTTCTCATGAGCTTGTCGCCGATTTCTCGATTCCATAACGAAGTGGGATTGGCCATCTTTCCTTTGCGCCCTGAAAACAGCGCATTGAAAAAGGAGAAACCCTCATGACCACAACATTAAAACTAATTGTCATGTTAGCCGGCGCTGCAACGCTGACATCCCTGTCAATGGGAACGGCTTTTGCCGGTGACCGTGATGTCCGCTTTAATGAAACGGAGCTTTCATCTGTTAGCGGCGCTGAAAAAGTCTACAGCCGGATTACTGCGGCGGCGATAGAAGTATGCAGTGAAGAGTATGGCGGACATCGTCTCGTAAAATATCGCGCCGAGCGCGAGCGCTGTATTGTTGAAGTTGTCGACGAAGCCATCGCCAGCGTTGACTATCCAATACTGCAAGAAATACACGCCGCGAATGGTTAGAGCCCACAAAAGAGGCTCTGGCGCGCCTTGTTGTTCCCGAGGCGCGCCGGCCGTTTTAATTCACCTATATTAGTCCGATATCTTTGCCGACCTTCGTGAAAGCAGCGACGGCTCGGTCTACCTGTTCATCGCTATGACCGGCGCACATTTGAGTTCGAATGCGCGCAAGTCCCTTTGGCACGACAGGAAAAGAAAAGGCAGTGACGTAAACGTCTTCATCCATCAGCGCCGCCGCCATTTCACTGGCTTTCTTTGCGTCGCCAATCATCACCGGAATAATTGGGTGCTCACCTGGTAACAGGTCAAAACCAGCCTTTTCCATCTGAGCACGAAAGCGGTCAGCGTTGCGGAAGAGCTGTTGGCGTAGACCATCACCGTCACGGATGAGTTCAAACGTTTTCACCGTCGCGCCCAACAGCGCTGGCGTCAGGGCGTTCGAAAAGAGATATGGTCGCGCACGGTTGCGCAGTAAGTGAACAACTTTCTCTGTCGCGCAAATATAACCACCCATGCCGCCGCCAAGCGCCTTGCCAAGCGTCCCGGTTAAGATATCGACGCGGTCGGCAACGCCGCAATGGGTGGGCGTGCCCTTGCCTCCGGCGCCCATGAAGCCTGTCGCGTGCGCATCATCGACCATAACGAGAGCGTCATATTTATCTGCGAGGGCGCAAATCTTATCAAGCTTGGCGATATAGCCATCCATGGAGAAGACGCCGTCAGTAACAATCAGTTTTGTCCGGGCGCCATCTGCGCCTGCGTGTTTTAATTGCTTCTCGAGGTCATCCATATCCGAATTGACGAAGCGGTAACGCATGGCTTTGCAAAGTCGCACGCCGTCGATGATTGACGCATGATTAAGCGCGTCGGAGATGATCGCATCTTCAGCGCGCAGGAGCGGCTCGAAGACGCCGCCATTAGCATCAAAGCAGGCGGCAAAAAGAATAGAGTCTTCGTATCCAAGAAAGTCCGCAATTTCTTTTTCGACACGTCGGTGCAGGTCGGTTGTTCCGCATATGAATCGGACCGACGCCATGCCATACCCATACTCATCCATCGTCGCCTTGGCGGCATCGACCAGTGCTTTATTGTCGGCAAGGCCCAGATAATTATTGGCGCAGAAGTTTAAGACGCGCCGGTGTTCACCTTTATGGAAAACGCTGATTTCCGGGCCCTGTGGCGACTTAATTTCCCGCTCCACCTTCTCAAGCCCTTGATCGCGAATATCTTCAAGGGTGGCATTAATTCGAGCGTAAAACTCTTCGCGCATGAGACCTCCAAAGTATGATTTGCAGGGCCGGTTTGACAGCCTGGGGCGTCCGCGTCAATTCACGGAGAAAGAAAGTAATTTCAAATAGATATGCCTTCAAGCTTGCCTTGTTTGGGATGAAACTGCAGAGTTAGATCGCGATTACTTGCATACATTGTTTTTCACACCAGGCGAATAAAGCGAGGGGCATATGAAAACCAGCCGACGGGATATGTTGCGCGGGGCGGCGCTGACCGGCGTTGTCGTCGGGGCGGGCGCGATTTCAGCATGTGATATGGGCGTCACTCAAATGAACGCTGAAAGCGAGCCGCCTGTTGATGGAAAAATAACACCACGCACCATCGCTGAGGCGGAAAAGCTGCAAGGTATTTCCTTTACAGACGCTGAGCGCCAGCAAATGTTGGAAGACCTCGAGGGTAAGCTTGAAAGTTTTGCAGCGCTTCGTGCCGCTGACACCCCAAACACGCTAGCGCCGGCTTTGTTATTCGATCCGAAGCTACCGGGAAAATCTGTTGGCTCGCAAAAGAATATTCTCAACCTCACCAATGTTGAGGCGTCATTTCCTGACGATGACGCAGATATTGCTTTTGCGACCGTGCCGGAGCAAGGCAAGTGGTTGCGCGACGGGGCTATCACGAGCGCTGAACTTACAGAAATTTATTTGGCGCGTATTGAGAAATACGACCCGCAATTTCGCGCGTACATAACGGTCACGCCGGAGATTGCACGCGCGCAAGCAGTGAAAGCTGATAAGGATTTTGCCGAAGGCCGCGATCGTGGGCCATTGCAAGGCATACCCTATGGCTTGAAGGATCTTGCCGATACCGACGGTGTCAAAACCACTTGGGGCGCCACACCCTATAAGGACCGTGTAGCGGAGAGTGACGCAGAAGTTGTCCGTAAATTACACCGCGCCGGCGCCGTCATGCTTGGCAAAACCTCATGCGGCGCAATCGCCTATGGTGATCAATGGTTTGATGCGCGCACGAAAAATCCGTGGAATCCGAAAGAAGGATCATCCGGGTCGTCGGCCGGGTCAGCCTCGGCCGTTGCCTCTGGCATGTGCGGTTTTGGCATTGGCACGGAAACGCTCGGCTCCATTGTGTCGCCGTCAGAGCGGTGCGGCGCAACGGGGCTGCGCCCAACTTTTGGGCGCGTGTCGCGGCATGGTTTTATGGCGCTTTGTTGGTCTCTCGACAAAGTCGGCCCGATCTGCCGCAGCGTTGAAGATACGGCTGCTGTTTTGTCAGCAATCAACGGGTATGACGCGGATGATCCGTCGACGGCCCGTGTTGGATTTACCTATGACAGCGGCGTGGACGTGTCAGGCATGACCGTTGGTTATGTTCCGTCGTGGTTTGAAAAAGGCGATGCAGTTGATAGGGCGGCGCTGGAAGCGATGCGATCTCTCGGCGTCACGCTCAAAGAGTTTCCCTGGCCTGAGGTTAATTTTGACAGTCTCATCGAGATTGTGCTCGTTGAATCGGCCGCTGCGTTTGCTGATCTTACGTTATCTGATCGAGATGATGAACTTCTCTGGCAGGAGAATCAGGCATGGCCGAATACCTGGCGAGCGGCGCGGTTTGTCTCCGCTGTTGATTATGTTCAGATCGATCGTTTACGCCGTAGGCTGATGGAAGACATGCGTGTAGCATTTGATGGCTTTGATGCATTGATCGGGCCGCATTATGCCGGCGGCGTCCTCCTCGCGACGAATATGACGGGTCACCCGCAATTGGCCTTGCGCGCTGGCTTTGGCCAAAAGGCAAATCGGACGCTTTTTGACAACGAAACCGCTGAGGGCGCTGAAACCTTCCGCGTGCCGCGCGGCGTTAGTTTGTGGGGTGACCTATTTCAGGAAGGGAAGGTGATCGCGCTCGGCAAAGCGCTTGAGGATGTGCTTGGCGTTGCCGCAGAGCGGCCCCCAAGCCTATGATTACGATAATTGGCAGTTTTTCTTGACCGCAGTAAGTATAACAAAAAAATTTCATTCAATTGCTAGGGGGAGAATGAAATTCATTAGTAGCGAGATGTGTAATGATTAAAAACCCCCGTGGCGCTGTCGCCATCGCCCCGATACTCTTTAGCGTCATCCTTTTAAACGCAGGGTGCGGTAACAGTGGTGGTGATGTTCGGTCCAATGCGACGCCGCCGCCTTCGTCTTCGCCGCCTGCAGGTGGAGGAGGGCCCACGTTCACGGCTGGCGTCTTTGCGCCATCTAGTCAGTTTGAAGACCGCTGCGCAGTAGTGCGTACAGGCGTCGATAGTGAAGGCAACGCCTTTCCGGATCGGTCAGGATCGACGCTTGAGGAAAATTTCTGGCTGCGTTCCTGGACAAACGAGACGTACTTATTCAACACAGAAGTTGTTGATCGTAATCCCGCCGACTTTTCAAACCCACGAGCTTATTTTTCGGTCCTGAGAACAACGCAACAAACACCGTCCGGTAGGGACAAAGACGTGTTTCATTTTAGTCAACTAACAGAAGAGTTTTTGAGGCAAAGAAACTCTGCGCCGAGTGCGGGTTACGGCGCCAGTATTATTGCCTTTTCCACAACGGTTCCAAGAGATTTCCGTATCAGATTTACCGAACCCAATTCTCCGGCTTCAGAGGTGGTGATGGGTGAAGCGAAGTTAGTCCGGGGCACACGCATCCTTGAGGTTGACGGCGTCGATGTCGTCAACGCAACGTCAAGTTCAGATATTAACATGTTAAATGCTGGATTATTCCCTGCAAGTTCGGGGGAGGCTCATACTTTTCAAGTGCAAGACCCTGGCGGCGTTCCCCGCAACATTCAGTTGGTTTCCACTGATCTGGCGCGCAAACCCGTCAATAGAACGCGGGTCATCAATACAGCGACTGGCAAGGTTGGCTATATTTTGTTTAATACCTTTAGTCCTTTTGCCTCGGAAAGAGATATTGCCGAAGCGATCACCGCCATGAGCGTTGAAGGGATTTCTGATCTTGTTCTTGATCTGAGATATAATGGCGGTGGGCTATTGGCCGTTGCCTCGCAGCTCAGCTACATGGTGGCGGGTGACGCTCAAACCAACGGCAAGATATTTGAACGTTTCCAATTCAATGCCGCCGCTGGCAATACCAATCCGGTAACGGGTGAGCTCAACGAACCGATCCCGTTTCTTAGAGAAGGCCTCGGATTTTCTTTGGCGGCGGCAACGCCCTTGGACACGCTGGATCTTCCGAGAGTGTTTATCTTATCGACGGCGGGGACCTGTAGTGCGAGCGAGTCCGTCATTAACAGTCTGCGTGGTGTCAACGTGGAAGTTATCTTGATCGGGAACACGACCTGCGGAAAGCCATATGGATTTTTCCCAGAAGACAATTGCGGCGAGACCTATTTTACCATCCAGTTCCAGGGCGTAAACGACAAAGGCTTTGGGGATTATACAGATGGATTTATTCCGATGGACTCCAGCGCGGCTGTCGGCGTCAGGGCGCCGGGATGTTCCGTCGCTGATGATTTCGACACCGAATTGGGCGACGTGAGCGAAGCGCTACTCGCGACGGCGCTTGCCTATCGCGACACAGGCGTGTGCCCGTCGCCCGCCTTATCACTCGTTCCATCTGGCATTACAACAAGCGCCGTCGAACCGTTGGCGAAAGCGGTAGTGATGGATCCTGAAGACAATGTCATGCGAAATAACCGCGACACGGCGATGCCAAATTAATAAGAGGACGAACCGCCATGAACATTTCTAGCCGCATATTGAGAGTATTTGCCGCCATGGGCGTTATTCTGCTCAGCGCATGCCAGTCAACTGACGCTAAGACCTATGCTGTACTGGTGAGTGCTGACGATCAAACTATGACGGCGCTGAAATCAGTTCTTGCCAGCGCTTTAGGACAGGCGAGCGTGGAAATCGGGCCCGGTGATTTGACAAAAACGTCCGTAGTTGCAGTCTTGCCGCCGAGATTGGCGCAACAAGAAGACCGAAGCGTTGTTCAGCCGGACCTGTTTGATCTTATGATCAATGGGGCGAAATGCATTGTTGTCCGACGGCAGACTGGCGAAGAATATGATCTTCGCGATGTTTCGTGCCGGTCATTATAGGCTTGAACAATGTAAGCCATGGCCAAGACGATGTATTATAGCGCACTTTTCTTTTCCAGCAGAAATTTTCTGGCGGCATTATCCTGCGCAAGCCCGATCGCTCGATCATAAGCTTCGGCAGCGTCATCCGTTTGGTTGAGAACCGACAAAATATGGGCGCGGACCGCCCAGAAGGGCTGATATTTTTCGGTCCGGCGCGCATCAAGTCCATCAAGACATTTCAGCGCATCCTCCGCTTTTGATGCGGAGGCAAGGGCGCCGGCATATCCGACACAGGCGCCGATCGTTGGCGCGAGCTCAACCAGCCTTTCATAGAGCAATACGAGATCTTCCGTAACGTTCTTTTTGTAGAGCATTGACGAGACATGAGCAGACTGGATTGCGGCTTCGATTTGAAACGGGCCAGGCTCTCCCAATCTCCAGGCCGTAGCTAGCGCAGTTTCGCCGTATTTAATCATATCAAGATTCCAAAGGTTGGTGTCTTGTTCCCGCAAAGGGATATATTGTCCATCAGTACAGCGGGCATTTGTTCGAGCTTCGGCGAGTAGCATTAGGGCGAGCAAGCCCCAACCCTCCGGCTCGTCAGGCAAAAGTTTTGTAAGGAGCCGTGCTAGGTAAATTGCTTCTCCGGCGAGACCGGATCGTTGGCTTTCACTGCCGCTGGTATCGTTCCACCCAGCGCCATAGGAGGCGTAAATGGCTTCGAGAACGGCGGTTAGACGAGGCGCCAGGTCCTCTTTGTCTGCTGTTTCAAAAGGAATATGAGCTGATTTAATTTTTCGTTTTGCGCGCACCAAACGCCCACTCATTGCGTTTGGAGAGACGAGGAACGCCGAGGCAATCTTCGCCGCATCGAGGCCAAGAACCGTTTGCAACATGAGCGGCGTACGAATGGTTTCATCAATTGCCGGGTGAGCGCAAATGAAAAGAAGTTTCAGTCGTTCATCCGGAAATGGAGAATTATTGCTAATTGCCGCCTCAGCTTCTTCAGCAGCAAGGGTCAGCGCGGGTATGTTGTCGGCTCTTGTTTTTTGCCGCCGCGCGTTGTCGATCAGTTTTCTGCGGGCGGTTGTTAACAGCCACGCTTCCGGAGACTGAGGAATGCCGCGCTCTGGCCAAGTTTCGAGTGCGGCATTAAAAGCATCCGCTAACGCGTCTTCAGCCGCGGCGACGTCGCGCGTGCGCGATGACAACCAGGCAAGAAGCCGTCCGTAAGATGTGCGGGCAGTCTCGTCAGCGGCTGCTCGCGCATCGCTCATCGTTATTGCTCGACGTTCCAGGCCGGTCGGACTTCAACATACCCATAGGAGGCGCATGGGCATCGGGCCGCCCATTCAAGGGCTTCGTCGAGATCTTTGACGTCAACTAAGTAAAAGCCGCCAAGTTGTTCCTTGCCGTCGGCGAAAGGCCCATCTTGTACGCCAGCCTGGCGAATGCGTTTTCCCTCGCGTGAATGATTTAACGGCGCGCCGGCGACATGAGCGTTGGATTTTTTCAATGCCTCCGTATACGCCATATAAGAACCGAAGATATCATTTCTCTTTGCCTCTTCCATAGCATCCCACGCGTCCTCATCATCATAGAGTAAGAATAAGTAGTTCATGATGGAGCTCCCGTTTCTAGATATGGCACGGGGCGCACATCAACATACCCGTTTTTTGCCGCCGGGCATTTTGTCGCCCACTCTGTCGCTTCGGCAAGGTCAGCAACTTCAACAATGCAAAACCCGCCAAGCTGTTCTTTTGTGTCAGGAAAGGGCCCATCCTGAACATTGCGAATACCGTCTCGAACCGAGACAACGGTCGCAGTTGTCGGCGCGTCCAGCGCCCCACTGCTTTCGTAGACGTTATTCTTGCGCAGTGCTTCGCCGAAGGCGTACCATTCGCCCATGTAAGCCTTCAATTTTTCTTCCTCCTCACGAAGCGCGAAGTCTTCGGGCGCTTCGTAGGCGAGTAGCATTACTTTCATGTCGGTCTCCTTGTTTCACCGTAGCTAATCAACCATCTCAGCTTCAAGACGAGATCGACAGGGGGAAATCGACACATCCTGATCGAATTTCTCGCGTTGTTGCTTATTGAAGCCATGAATATTCGCTGATTTGTGACATTTATTGGGGACTATGTAATATTGGCAAAAGTCCCCGGTATGAATAGGATATTGGCGCAAACTCGGAGGGGCGAGATGATCCATCAGTCTAAGATTTCCTGGGCTCTGTCGACAGCGGCGTCTGCCGGGTTGGTTTTGCTCGCTGGATGTGGGGAAAAAGCATCAACCGGTGATGAGGATGCGGCTTCGACATTTGATGCATCTCAACCGTCAGGCAGGGTCACAGGCGAAGAGGAAATTAGCGTCGCGGCTGTCGCGCCAGTGCGCACCGGCGATCCGGTTGATGACGATGTCGAGTTTATATATCGCCTCGGTCTTATCCGCGGTCACCTTTCCGCTTTTATTGAGCTTTATCGCGCGGGTGAATTTGAGATGGCGGCGCGTCATGTGAAACATCCAAACGATGAACTCTACGCAGACCTGAGGCCAGCATTTGAAGCACGTCAATCAGATGGATTTGCGGAAGAGTTGGAGGCGATAGTTGCCGCCGCTGCTGCCCGAAGCGGTGTAGATGAAGCATACACGACGACGGTCGCATCAATTCGAGATGAAATCCCCAATACGCGTATTGCCACAAAACTACTCGCCATTTCGCAAATGGCGACTACCGCTGCGGAAGAGTTTGATGTTGGCGTTGACGATAGTGGCGCGGTCACAGATCCCCACGAATATCAAGACGCGTTTGGGTTTTTGATGGTCGCGCGCGAAATGCTGGCGGCTGAAGCGTCGGACGATATAAACGAATCTGAGGCCATTGCAGTTGCCCACGAGCAGATCGATTTGGCGCTCAATGGATTTTCCGGACTGATTGTCGAAAACACTGACGGACAGGCGGCGACAATTTATGGTGCAGCCTCAGTTATCGAAAGAGCCGCAAAGCGCATCGAGTAGAGCGGCTGCCGTCATCGGGATAGACAGCATGTCACAAATGTTCTATATTTGTTCTCATGTTGGTGAGCTCAAAACCCAAGCTTGATGCCTATCAGCCTGTTGACGGGCTCGCCTGCCTATTCCTTGATTTCAATTCCTACTTCGCCAGTGTCGAGCAGCATGACCGGCCGGAGCTGATTGGACGCCCGGTCATCGTAACGCCGTTGCAGTCAGAACATACCGGGGCAATTGCTGCGAGCTATGAGGCGAAAGCCTACGGCATTACACGTGGCACAAAAGTGTGCGATGCGCGCGAGCTTTACCCTGACATTGCTATTATGCCTGCGCGCCATGACCGTTATGTCCAGATTCATAAATTACTGATGGCGGAAATTGAGCGTCACATACCGCTCAAAAAAATTTACTCGATCGATGAAGCTGCTTTTCGACTTTCCCGGTCTGAGCGTAATCCCGCGCTAGCAATTGAAACAGCGCGGCGGATCAAAAAAGGGATCGCTGAGAATATAGGTCCTGCCTTGCGCGCATCGATTGGCTTGGCGCCCAGCGGTCTTTTGGCGAAGCTGGCAGCAGAGCGGGTCAAGCCCGACGGTCTGACTGTGCTAGAACTGAAAGACCTGCCGCACAAACTTGCTGATATGCCGCTTACGGATATTCCCGGCGTCGGCTCCGGTGTTGCAGCGCGTCTTGCGGCGGCCGGGATAACGACTTTCACCGCGCTTTGGAATTTGCAGCCAAAACAGGCACGGGCAGTTTGGGGTTCAGTTATGGGAGAGCGTTTTTGGTACGGACTACATGGCTACGATGTCCATGAAGAGCCGACCAAGAAATCCATGAT
The DNA here is from genome assembly GCA_021776345.1 of Hyphococcus sp. Taxonomy (GTDB): domain Bacteria; phylum Pseudomonadota; class Alphaproteobacteria; order Caulobacterales; family Parvularculaceae; genus Hyphococcus. Next base: position 17,771 of record JAJFGC010000083.1, read on the forward strand.
CGGTCACAGCCGCGTCCTAACAAGAGGGCATGAAATGCCCGATCAAGCTCGGATTGTTGCGCGTGCACTTTTGCTGAAAGCGGCAAGTCGGCTTCGCCATTATAAAATGCACGCTGGCGGGCTTAGTCTTTCTGTTCGGTTGAGGCCAGAAGGGCGATGGGAAGGCGCCCGCAGATTTTCCTACTCGCAGGACTCGTTTTGTTTTTTGAAAGAACTCGACGATCTTTGGGAGGCCTTCCTTTGTAACCGTCGGCGAGAGGGGGCAATGCCTCGAATTGGCGGCGTTACCGTTTATCTTCATCGGCTCGCAGAGGCCGATGATGTGAAGATGCAACAGGGCGACTTGTTCGCGGAAGTTGGCAACAGTGTCGAGGATCAAAACCGCGGTCGCTTGTGGCGTCTGATTGATCAGATTAATGCCGATCCGAAAGATAAATTTCGCAAGCTAGGCCGCAATGCGCCATTAGCGCCGTACCGCAAACATGTTGGGTTAGCAAGCCAGTCCGGCCTCGATCTTAATTATCTGGGGGCGAAGATTGCGTTCTCACGCGTTCCTGAAGAAGCAGAGTTTTTGTATTAAGCCCGACAATCTAAAATAATTTGCGCCAAGCAGGGCGGTTGTCGACTTCCGCGTGTTTGTCTTTCAGCTCCTTCGGATTCCACGGTCCAAGACTGAAGCGCCGCGCGCCTTCCTGTGGCGCATATCCGGTCATTGTCACGCGATGTGGGTTATCCTCTAACGCTCGCGGCTCGTCTTCAACGTACTTCACGCCCGTTGTGCGCCGAATGGTTTCTGGAAAAAGCGACATAAGCTGCATGATTTCTTTGGGCATATCTTCGGAAACATTCAGCCCCATCTCGCGCGCCTCAGGGTAAGCGATGGGGTAATCATGAGTCCATCTGCCGGACGATAGTTGTTCGGCGATCGAGATTGCAGCATTTTCAGAGACCGTGCCTGATAACAGTTCGCGGGCGGCCCGTTGAAGTTGTGTAATCGCCATCGCACCGACATCAGCAAGGACGAGCGTGTAATCATCCGTATTCTGAATAGGTTTTTCTTGTGCGACCCGCAAGACAGACGCCGCCGGTAAGCCGCCGATTTGTGGGTCGATAGGGCCGAGCACGGCATGATCGCTTAACACAATTTGGTCGGCAGCGAGCGCAATCAGCGTGCCGCCGGACATTGCATAGTGAGGAACGTAGACTGTTGTCGGTCCCTGATGTGCTTTGATCGCGCGTGCGATCTGTAGGGCGGGCAACACCAACCCTCCGGGCGTATGCATGATGAATTCGAGTGGTTTGTTCGGCGGCGTTTTGCGGATCGCTTCTAGGATGTCTTCGGAGTCGTTGAGATCGATATAACGCAGCATCGGGATGCCAAGAAGACCCATAGGCTCCATGCGATGAACAACCGCAATGATCCTGCTTTTGCGTTTTTTCTGGATTTTTGAAAAGGTGTTGACCAGTTCCGTGTGGCGCTGGCGATTAGCGACATTGCGCGACAGAAAAAACAATATAATCAAAAGGATGGGCAGCGCGCCCCAAATACCTTCCATGACCCCGATACCCCTCTACGCAAGACTAATCAGGAGTTTAGGGGCTTTTTGGTGGTGTGGGAAGGGCGCTCCGCCAATGGTGAATGAGCAGATCAGTAAGGCGGCCAGGCGCATCTAAGGGGATCCAATGGCTGGCGCCTTCAATTCGCTCATAGGTCCATGGCGCCTTCACAAAGCGTTCAGAGCTGATCATCTGCTCTTCGGTCAGGTATTTTTCGCCGGTGCTCCAGACACCGAGCGTTGGAATGCGGACAATCTCTTCGCCAAAAGCGCCGAATGGTAGTGGATGGACCATACGCGAGATAGAAATATTGGCGCGGTACCAATCTAATCCTGCCGTCAGGCGTCCCGGTCTGGATATATTCGAAATCACCATCTCGATGTCATTGTGACGTGACCAGTGTCGGCGGAACAAAGCCCAATCTCTAAGCCGATAGCTGCGTTCACAGATGCCACGAAATTGATGGAACAGAATATACCAGCTTAGAAGTTTTTGCCTGACGCCTGCGCTAAGATAGGCGCGTGCATGACCAACCGAAAGCGCGGTGAGGCTGATGAATCTATCTCGATTTTGTGCGGCAAGTCCCCAGGCGACGGGAGCGCCGAAATCATGACCGACAATATGCGCCTGTTCGATGCCTAGTGTATCAAGCAAGGCGAGAACATCGGGAATAGAACCGACATTGATGTCATAATTCGCTTTATGCCCGGCAAGGTCGGTGTCGCCAAAGCCGCGTAAATCGGGTGCAATGATGCGGTAGCCAGCATTGACTAAGCTGGGCGTGACGCGATCCCATAGCCGGCTTGAATCGGGAAAACCGTGCAGCAAAACAGCGACAGGCGCGCTTTCATCGCCACTATCACGGACCAGATGAGTGAGGCCGTTAGCTTTAAGTCGGTGCGTAATTGTTCGCACCGCAGATTAAACGCCTTCGCGCCGAGACAAAAAAGCCAGTCGCTCAAATAGGTGGATGTCTTGCTCGTTTTTGAGGAGGGCGCCATGAAGCGGCGGAATGGCTTTGCGGGGATCGCGTTCGCTTAAAACTTCTTCTGGCACATCCTCGGACATTAGAAGCTTCAGCCAATCGAGCAGCTCGGAAGTTGATGGCTTCTTTTTGAGCCCGGGAACATCGCGCACCTCATAGAAGATTTTAAGCGCGTCTGCGACGAGGCGTTTTTTGATAGACGGGAAATGCACGTCAACGATTTCTTCCATTGTCGCCGCATCGGGAAATTTGATGTAGTGGAAAAAGCAACGCCGCAGGAAGGCGTCGGGCAGTTCTTTTTCATTATTCGAGGTAATGATTACAATCGGGCGTTGCTGTGCCTTGATTGTCTCATTGGTCTCGTAAACGAAGAACTCCATACGATCGAGTTCCTGAAGGAGATCATTCGGAAACTCAATATCAGCTTTATCGATTTCGTCGATCAGGAGGACAGATCGTTCGCCGGTTGCAAACGCGTCCCATAATTTGCCGCGCTTGATATAATTTTTGACATCTTTTGCACGTTCTTCGCCGAGTTGGCCATCGCGCAGACGCGCCACGGCGTCATACTCATAAAGCCCCTGATGGGCCTTTGTTGTCGATTTGATATGCCACTCAAGCAGCGGGGCGCTGAGTGCCTTAGCAACCTCAATTGCAAGCACGGTCTTGCCGGTTCCGGGTTCGCCCTTCACCAGGAGCGGGCGTTCCAGCGTAACGGCGGCATTAACGGCTATTTTCAGGTCTTCGGTCGCGATATAATTATTTGTGCCAACAAATTTCACTGAGCAAACCTCTTCTTTTTCGCAATTGCGCGAACCTATCTGGGCTCTGAACTGCCTGCAAGACTTTGTGTCAGCTAACCCGTCAAAGCCTTTGATCTTGTGAAAAAAATCCGGCAGGTTGGAGTTGTTTTGCTGCTGCCGGAGACCATCATGCGCAACTTCATTCTGATCCCATTCATTGGCCTGGTCGCCTTTGCTTGTTCACAACAAGCTGCTCCCGCGCCAGCCGTCGTCGCCACTGAAACGGAGACTAGCAAGACAGAAAAAAGTGCTTGGAATGATGCAATCGCTGCGATGGAGCGCCGCGCAGGATTTCTTGATCTTTATATCGACAAAAAATCCGGAAAGGTTTTTGCAGCTTTTCCAACGCCGGATGAAACCGGATTGAGTTTGCGATCGATATATTCATCCGGCCTCTCCGCTGGTTTAGGCTCCAATCCAATCGGGCTTGATCGCGGATTGTTTGACGAGGGCGCAATTGTTGCGTTTAGGCGAGTTGGCGGCAAACTGATTGCAGAGCAGGAAAATTGGAACTATCGCGCAAGCGCCGACAACCCGTTGGAGAAAAAGGCTGTACGCCAGTCGTTTGCACCGTCGTTTATTTGGTCTGGGGAAATCACATCAGAAAGCCCTGACGGCGCAATGCTTGTTGATCTTTCGAGTTTTTTAACAAGAGACGCCCTTGACGTTAGGGGCGTATTAAAGAGCAATGATAGCGGCGGGGTATTTTCAATAGCTGAAGACCGAACCTTTCCGGATCCGGATCAAGCGCTGGCCTTTCCGGACAATGTTGAGTTTGATGCGTATTTCACGCTGACAAGCGATGAGCCAAAAAGTGAAGTTGTTGCAACTGCGGCAAATGCTCGATCATTTACGGTCATACAGCACCATTCTCTATCTCGCCTTCCCGACAATGGCTTTTTGCCACGGGTATTCGATCAACGGGCGGGGGCGATCGACATTCCATTTTATGATTTTTCTGCGCCGCTCACCAGTGAGGTGCGTCAAGTTTATGCACGACGCTTCCGTCTGGAAAAACAGGATCCCGCCGCCGCGTCGAGCGCAGCAAAAGAGCCGATTGTGTTCTATGTTGATAGCGGCGCGCCGGAACAAATTCGTGACGCGCTGATAGAAGGCGCCTCCTGGTGGGCAGACGCATTTGCCGCGGCTGGATTTCCGGACTCGTTTCATGTTGAGGTTTTACCCGAAGATGCGCATCCGCGCGACATACGATATAATACGATTTCATGGACCCATCGCCAGACCCGTGGTTGGTCCTATGGCGGGGGTGTCTATGATCCACGCACCGGAGAAATGATCAAGGCAAGTGTGATCCTCGGCAGTCAAAGAGTGCGCCAGGACCGGATGATTTTCGAAGGCCTCGCCGGCGCAGGCAAAACAGGCGCCGGCTCGGATGACGACCCTGTTGAAATTGCCTTAGATCGCATTCGTCAACTCTCTGCTCATGAAGTTGGTCACACGCTTGGCTTCGCGCACAATTTTGCAGCGTCCTCAAACGATCGTGCATCCGTAATGGATTATCCAGCGCCTCACGTCACGGTGACGGAAGACGGTTCGATTGATTTCTCAGCGGCCTATGATCAAAAAATTGGGGCGTGGGACAAGCTCGCGGCGACATGGCTTTACGCAGAATTTGCGGCAGATGCGGATGACAGCATTGAACTCGATAAGATCCTTCGCCAGGGATATGGTTCGGGTTTGCGGTTTGTAGGTGATCGTGAAGCGCGATCGTTTGGAACCGGACATCCTTTCGCGAGCGTCTGGGACAATGGGGAAGACGCCGTTGCGGCGCTTGAAGAAACGCTTCGAGTCCGTCGCGTTGCACTTGATAATTTTGGCGCACGATCATTGAAACATGGCCAGCCTATCGCAGACCTGAATAAGATCATTGTGCCGATTTATTTGTATCATCGCTATCAAATTGGTGCAGCGGCAAAATTCGTTGGCGGTTATGAGTTTAATTATGGCCTCAAAGGCGATGGATTGCCTGCGGCGCGCGTGGTTCCTCCTGATGAGCAACGGCGAGCCCTAACAGCGCTGCTCAGGACGCTTGATCCGGCGAGCCTTGACTTGCCCGACGCCCTTCTTAACCGACTTACCCCGCAGCTAGGAACATTCGGTCCGCTCTCTGGCGGGGGTGAGACTTTTGATGGCGGCGCCGGACCTGTGTTTGACCTGATCGGAGCCGCCGATACGTCAGCCGGAATTACCATCCGCGCGTTGCTGCATCCAACGCGCGCAGCGCGGTTGATTGAGCAGCACCGTCGCAATCAGGCTGCGCTTTCCTTGATGGAAGTTTTAGGGGCGATAGAAACGTCAGTGTTTGCCCCGCCATCAACGCAACGTTATCAACGAATTGCACATGCAGTACAAACAAGATTTGTTTCTTCGGTGATCGATCTTGCTGTAAATGAGGAGGCTAGTCCGGCGGTACAAGCAGAAGCGGAAGTCGCCTTAAAACAATTGCAGGCGCGATTGTCGCCCGGATTTTTGTCGGGGCCGACGTCGGATAGGGCGCATCGTGAATGGTTGGTGCGACGTATTGAATCGCATCTTAATCGACCATCAGCGCCGCGAGCAGGAACGATCCAGACGCCTGAAACACCACCAGGAAGTCCGATCGGTGATGAGGTTATGGAAACCTGCTGGCATTGTGACAGTGTTATCCAATAGGAGACGAAGATGGCCACGATTTATGATTTTGACGTAACAAAACTCGATGGCGCACCTGTTGATCTAGCTGACTATGAAGGCAAAGTGCTCTTGGTTGTGAATGTCGCATCCAAGTGTGGATTTACGCCGCAATATG
>JAJFGC010000084.1 GCA_021776345.1 Hyphococcus sp.
CGTATCGAGCCAGGTTGGCTGCACGCTCAATTGCACGTTCTGTCATACCGGTACGCAGAATTTGGTCCGGAACCTGACGGCGGCGGAAATTGTCGGGCAGGTATTGGCGGTCAAGGACGATCTCGAAGAATGGCCATCGGACCGGGAAGACCGGCGCCTTTCCAATATCGTCTTTATGGGCATGGGCGAGCCGCTCTATAATCTCGATCATGTCTCGAACGCTATCGACGTTATTTCCGATGGCGAAGGGATTTCCCTGTCGCGCCGCCGCATCACGGTATCGACCTCGGGCGTTGTGCCCGAGATGGAGCGCCTTGGCGATGAGACATCGGCGATGCTGGCGATCTCCCTGCACGCCACCAACAACTCGTTGCGCGATGAGCTTGTGCCGATCAACCGGAAATACCCGATCGCAGCGTTGCTGGACGCGTGCAGAAATTATCCCGGCGCTTCTAATGCCCGGCGCATCACGTTTGAATATGTGATGCTGAAAGGCGTCAACGATACGGACGCCGAAGCGCGGGCCTTAGTGCGTATGCTGAAGGGTATACCGGCAAAGATCAATTTGATCCCGTTCAATCCCTGGCCTGGCTCGCCTTATGAATGTTCTTCATGGGTACGGATTGAAGCCTTCGCCGAGATCGTCAATCGCGCCGGTTACGCCTCCCCGATCAGAACGCCCCGCGGCCGCGATATTCTCGCCGCTTGCGGGCAATTGAAGTCTGAGAGCGTGAAGAAGCGGGCGAGTGAGATAAGGCGCGAGGCGGCGGTTTAGGAATTCGCACATTACGCAAAATTCGGTGCTAATCCGGGAGGGAAAATTGAGATACATCATAGCAGTCGTTGCCGTGCTTTCAGCTTTCACATCGATGGCAGTCGCTAGCGACGACGAAAACGACCCATCTGCCATTACGACTGCCTTAGCATCGCGCTATCTTGATGCTTATTCGACTTACGACATGTCCAAGATCGAGCCGTTCCTTGCTGAAGACGCCGTCTTCTTTGACCCGACATCATCAACCCAAAACGCTGATGGCGGACCGTTCATGTTTGACGGCAAGGACGCCATTCTCAATGGGCTCGGTGACTATGCGGCGCAGTATAAGAGCTTCACGCTCGATTATGACATAGAACGCCAGTATGAAAGCCAGGGCCATGTTGTTTTTGTTGCGACTCTGATCTGGACCGTGGTCGATCGAGAAGATCAAATTTTTTCAGGAGCAGCGCCAATAGTGACGGTCATATCCATTCAGGATAGTAAAGTTGTGCGCCATACGGACTATTATGATTACAAAGACAATGCTCAAGGCAAAATTTCCGGATAGTCGCTACACCTCGAACAGGTGATGCGATTATTACGTCTCGCTCTTTGCCTTCCGCCGCGCCTCAAACGCCGCCATTTGCTCAGGCGTTGCCTCTTTCTGATGGTTGGATTTCCAGTCGGCGTAAGGCATGCCGTAAATTCGCTCGCGCGCTTCTTCTTTGGTTAGCGTAATGCCCTCAGCCTCGGCTGCTTCGTGATACCAGTTGCCAAGGCAATTGCGGCAGAAGTCAGCGAGAACCATGAGGTCGATATTTTGGACGTCCGGCCGGTTTTGAAGATGTGAGACAAGGCGACGAAAGGCTGCTGCGTCCAGTTTATCCTGAATGTCGGGAGAAAGATCACTCATTGCGCGTGGCTCCTCATTAATTCGTTTTTGCGTCGACCAACAATAGAACTTATACGACCTCATGGCGATTGTAATTGGCGATATCAATATCTTCGACTGGGAACTCACCGAGACGTTCATCCGCGCCTCGGGCCCCGGCGGCCAAAACGTCAACAAGGTTGAGACCGCGGTGCAGTTGCGGTTCGATGCGCTGGCCTCTCCGTCGCTTACCGACGACATCAAGGCGCGGCTTAAAAAAATCGCCGGTCGCCGCATGACCAAAGATGGCGAACTGATTATCGAGGCAAAACGCTACCGCAGTCAGGAGCGCAATCGGGAGGATGCGCGCGCTCGTCTGTCAGCGCTGATTTTACGCGCGGCGGAGCCGCCGAAAAAACGCAAGAAAACCCGCGTCACGACGAACCAGAAACGCAAACGCCTTGAGCAAAAACGCCGCCGCGGTGAAGCCAAGCAACGGCGCAAAGCGCCACGGACAGAAGAATAACTCATTTCAGTGTCCAACCGGCAGTGTTGTTACATTGTTGCTGTCATTGCCGGACTTGCTTCCGGTAATTCAGCGCAGCGAATTGTGAGGGACACACTCCGGATCACCGGGACTGGCCCGGTGATGACAACAATAGTCGCGGTTTCTTGGTTGCGAGCCTCCACATTGAGTCGGTTCTCAAACTTACGCCAAAGTCATGTTTCGTCTTATCGGATCATGCTAAATGATCTGTTCATGAGTGCGCAGCCCATTGGGTTTTGCGCCCGGTAAGGGAGACCATGAATGTTTCAACGAATTATTCTCGCCTTTGTCGGCGTCCTCTTTGTTGCGGGAAGCGCCGCTTCTGCGGAGGATCAAAAACCGCTGACGGAAGATCAGGCCAAGCGCTTTGTCGCGAGCCTTGAAAGTCTCGACCGGTTTCGCTCAGAACTCGACACCGAAGGCAAGATCGACAACATCAATATCGAAACAAAGCCAAAAGCAGGCGAGCCATTCGCGCCCTATTCCAGTGCTGTTTCCGTGTTGAAAGAAAAGTATCCCGCCGATCATGCACGCCTTTCCAACACGGTGAAGCCTCATGGCTTTTCGCCTAAAGAATGGGGTGATACCGGCGACCGTGTCATGATCGCTTACATGGCGATCAAAATGCAGGACGAAGATCCGCGTACGACGGCGATGATGGAAACGATGGACGCCTCCATGTTGTCGATGATGCCGCCGGAAATGCGCGAACAGCTTGAAAGCACCTTCGCGATGATGGAGACGGTCAAAAACGCGCCGGAAGCCGACAAAAAAGTTGTCGCGACAGTTAAAGACGATCTCGAAGCCTATATGGAAAAAAGCGCTGAAGAGGGCTGATCTTTAGCTCATTTGCGATGGTCACGACGCCCCGGATGCGAAAGCCTCGCTTCCGGGGTTTGCTTTTTGGGCTTGCCCTTGCTTTTCGCGGCTGCCGCGCTAGCAAGGCCGCTAAAGACGCCATGAGCACCCCATGTCCCGAATCAAAGCCCGTTTTGAAAAACTGAAGGCGGAAAATCGCGCCGCCTTTATCCCGTTCATTATGGCGGGCGACCCGGATCTGGAAACGTCTCTCGGACTTTTGAAAAAACTTCCTGGCTCCGGCGCCGACATTATTGAGCTTGGCGTTGCTTTTACCGATCCCATGGCGGACGGCCCGGCAATCCAGGCGGCGGGGCTGCGCGCCCTCCGCGCCGGTCAGACCCTCCGCAAAACACTTGAGATGGTGCGGACGTTTCGTGAGGGCGATCAGGATACCCCGATCGTTCTCATGGGCTATTACAACCCGTTTTACGCCTATGGCGTCGAGGCCTTTCTCAGCGACGCAAAAACCGCCGGCGTCGACGGGCTGATCATTGTCGACCTGCCGCCAGAGGAAGACAATGAAATGTGTCTCCCGGCGCGCGCTGTGGGCATTGATTTCATCCGCCTGGCGACCCCCACTACGGACGACAAACGCTTGCCCGACGTGATCAAGAACACCTCCGGTTTCGTTTATTATGTCTCGGTCGCCGGAATAACCGGCAAGGGCGTTGGCGCCGGCGAAGCGGTGGAGAGCGCTGTGGCGCGCATCAAAACCGCGTCAGGCCAACCGGTTGCCGTCGGTTTTGGCGTGAAAACAGCCGAAAAAGCGAGGGATTTTGCGGGTTTCGCTGATGCGGTCGTGGTCGGCTCGGCGCTTGTCGATGAACTTGGCCGCGCCCTTGAAGACGGCGGCGGTGGGGCCGATAATGGGGTTAACGCGGTATTGAGGCTCGCGCGCGATATTGCCGATGCAGTTCATAATGCGCGTGAAGTGGGCGCTCGTTAGGAGTATTTTCGAGAGATGAATTGGCTATCAAACATTCCGCCAGGAATTAAAAATATCTTCAAAAAAGAAGATGACGGCGCCGACACGCTGTGGACGAAATGCGATGGTTGCGGTGAGATGATATTTCAGCGCGACCTCGACGCCGCCGATCAGGTTTGCCCGTCCTGTCAGCATCATTTACCACTTGATGTCGCCGCGCGCCTGGCGCTGGTTTTTGACAACGGGCAATATGAGCGGATCGCCGTGCCCGAGCCGGTTCAGGACCCGCTGAAATTTCGCGATGAAAAGAAATATGCTGACCGCTTGAAAGAAAACCGGAAAAAAACCGGCGAGGCGGATGCGATGCAAGTCGCAGCCGGCACGATTAACAGCGCGACTGTTGTCATTGCGATCCAGAATTTTAAGTTTATGGGCGGCTCGATGGGGCTTGCTCTCGGCGAAGCGATGTTAAAAGCTGCTGAAGTAGCGGTGGCGCGCCGCGCCCCATTGATTGTTTTTGCGGCTTCGGGCGGCGCGCGCATGCAGGAAGGCATTCTTTCACTCATGCAGATGCCGCGCACCACTGTTGCGGTGCAGATGGTGAAAGAAGCTGGCCTTCCCTACCTCGTTGTTCTGACCCACCCAACGACTGGCGGCGTTACCGCGTCATATGCGATGCTTGGCGATGTTCATCTTGCGGAACCGGGCGCGCTGATCGGTTTTGCCGGGCCGCGGGTGATAGAACAGACGATCCGCGAAAAATTGCCGGAAGGTTTTCAGCGTGCGGAGTTTCTTCAGGAAAAAGGCATGGTGGACCTGGTTGTCCATCGCCGCGACCTGAAAGAAACCTTGTCAAAACTGGTGCGCGTCTTGATCAAAGAGCGCCGCCGTGTTGCGCCCGCAGTGACAATACCTGCACGCGCCGTCGCGATTGAGGCGCCGAAAGCGCAGACCCCTGCGCCGATCCAGCTTGATAAAGCGGCTGAATAGGACCTTGTCCCTTGAGCGATATTGAAGCGGTTCTGGCGCGCGTCGCCGCCCGCCGGCCTAAATTTATCGACTTGTCGCTGAGCCGCGTCCATGAAGTGTTGGCGCGTCTTGGCGAGCCTCAACAAAAGCTCCCGCCGGTCCTCCATGTCGCCGGTACGAACGGCAAGGGCTCAACGATTGCGTTTATGCGCGCAATGCTGGAGGCGGCGGGAAAGCCCGTTCATGTCTATACCTCGCCGCATCTTGTCCGGTTTAATGAACGCATCGTTTTGGCGGGCGAAGAGATCGCTGATGCGGTTTTAGTTGACGCTCTGGAGCGGTGTGACGCCGCCGCAGGAGACGACAAACTTACCTACTTTGAAACCACCACCTGCGCGGCATTTTTAGCCTTTGCGGAGACACCGGCGGATTATCTCATTCTCGAGGTTGGTCTTGGCGGCCGGCTTGATGCGACCAATGTTATTGAGACACCATTGACGACAACCGTAACGCCGATTGCGCTCGATCATCAGCAGTTTCTCGGCGACACTATTGCGCAGGTTGCGACAGAAAAGGCCGGTATTTTTCGAAAGCGGGCGCCAGCGGTAATTGGCGTACAAACGCCGGAAGCGATGGCGACGCTCGAAGCTTGTGCGCAGCGCGCGGGCGCGGTCCCTTTCGTCTATGGCCAACAGTGGAGTTTTTATTCAGAGCACGGACGGCTCGTCTATCAGGATAACCAAGGGCTTTCCGATCTACCCTTGCCAAAGCTCTATGGCAATCATCAACATGGAAATGCGGCGCTTGCGATTGCAACGCTCAAAGCCGCTGGCTTAGACCTTGACGATGATGTCTTGGCGCGTGGTCTCGACGCGGCTCATTGGCCGGCGCGCCTGCAACGCCTGACCACTGGCCCGCTGATTGATCTGGCCGTGGACCTGATCGGCGAAGCGCCGGAAATCTGGCTCGATGGCGGTCATAACCCTCATGCGGGCGCCGTAATTGCAGCGGCGATGGCTGATCTTGAAGCGCGCAGCTCGAAACCGTTGGTGATGATTTCGGGCATGCAGGCAAACAAGGATGCAAGAGGTTATTTTGCATCTTTTGCAGGATTAGCGTCGGCGCTTTATGCGGTGGCCGCTAGCCATGACGGCGTTGCTGCGCCTGACGAAGTCGAAGCGGCGGCGCTGTCGGCGGGCATTAAGGCAATAGCCTGCTCCAGCCCCATTGAGGCGATGCGTGTTGCGCTGGCGGGTAAAGAAAAAGAGCCGCCGAGAATACTCATCAGCGGCTCTTTATATCTCGCGGGAGAAATTCTCCGCGATCATTCTTGACGCTTTAGGCGGCGGCTTCTTTCAACACGCCATCAATCCATGCGGTGATCTGCCCCTTCGGTTTGGCGCCGACCTCGGTCGAGACCAGCTCGCCCTTATGGAAGATCATCAGCGTCGGTATTCCGCGTACGCCGTATTTTCCGGGTGTCTCCGGGTTTTCGTCAATATTAACTTTGGCAATCGTGATCTTGCCGGCATATTCGCCGGCGATTTCTTCAAGCGCAGGGCCTATCTGTTTACATGGCCCGCACCATTCCGCCCAAAAATCAACGAGAACCGGTCCCCCGGACTCCAGGACGTCGCTTGGAAAGCTCGTGTCGGTTACTGCTTTGGTGACCATGTCTATTGCTCCTGACTAACCTTGGCTATTAACATCTGAGGGCGAAAGATAAGGGCGTTGCCGATAAGATCAACCCGCCGCCAGATAGCGCGCGAAAGCGTGATCTAGCATGATGCGGGGAAGTGGCGTTAGGCGCGCCTCAAAGGTCCAAAGCAACGCTGATTCGATCTGATGATCTGGATAGATTTCCTGAAGCAGCGCACGATAGGCCGCCATTTGCGCGACATAGGCGGGGGATATCTCTTCCACGGTCTTTGGCGGCGGGCGATTTGTTTTGTAATCAATGACGAGAATTTTATCGTCAGTAACAACCAGGCGATCAATTTGCCCGGAAACAGTAAGCCCGTGTTTTGCCCCTTTTGGCGCACCAGCAATGGAAACCTCGGCGCGCGAGCCAGGTCCGAATGTGGCGGCAAAGTCCGGGCTGTCCATCACGGTCAAAACTTCATCGCGCCAACTCGCGCGCTCCGCACCGGAAAAGTCCGGCGCGAGGCGCGCAAGCAATTTATCGGCCGCTTCACGGCGTTTGCCCGCTTCAATCTCTGGCAGAAGTTCCAACAATCGATGAAGCGTCCGTCCACGGAAATACTTATCGCCAGCGATGGGCGAGTGCGCCGGCGCCTCGTCTGGTGCGCCGGCCCTTGCCTCCTCGTCGTCGGCAAGGCGTGACGGCGCCAGCCTTTGCGGTTGTGCTTCCGGCGCCGCCGGTTTCATCAGCCACGACGGCGTTTGTACATCTGGCTGTAACGGCGCTGCCTCTTTTGTCTTCATGTCTGCTGTCTGCTCGCATTGATATTGCCTCAGGGGCGCTGCGCCTTCCGGCCAGAAAGGCGCGTCACCATCATGAACGCCGTTAAGCTGATCAAAGGCATCCCCCGCCAGCGCATGCCAGGTTTTTTCAATAGTTTGTTTGTCATGAGGATCGCGCGTGTTGCCTTGCTCGATGCCGCAAATATAAAGCCTGTCTTCAGCACGTGTCGCCGCCACATAAAGTTGCCGGCGATACTCATCATAGGCTTTGCGTTTCATTTCGGCGCGTCCAGCCTCAGTCACCGCGACATCATCTGCTTTTGCGCCAGTGAGAAGCGACAGGCGTTCGCGCCCGGTCGCATTCGCGGAGTCTGCTGTCAGCTCGATCATCGGCCCGATCTGCCGGATGTTGGGCCCGCGATGAGCGTCGAGCAGGAAGACAATCTCCGATTGCAGACCCTTGGCGCCGTGGACCGTCATCACGCGCACCGCATCATGGGCGCGTTCCATTTCGCGTTTGATCTCGCCGGCGTTCTCCATAAACCAGTTGACGAAGGCGCGTAGAGATCGCGGATGAGCGTTTTCGAAATTGAGTGCCTGGCGCAATAATTCATCGATTGCATCGCGTGAAGCTTCGCTCAGGCGTTTGTAAAACCGATGGCGTCCGGACGGCGCCCCGGTTTCCAGAATATGAGAAAAGAAAGCATAAGGCCCTTGCCGCAAGCCGACCTCGCGCGCTTTTAAAATCTCATCCGCTGCAGCTTTCCATTTTGTGTTTTCCCCGCCGCGTTCAAGCAATGCGGACCACAGGCTTTGATTGGCGCCGCGATAATAAGCGATTTGAAATAGATCATTATCATCATCAAAATTGAACAGCGGTGATTTTAAAATCTCCGCCAGAGACAGATCGTCGGATGAAAGCAATACGCTGTTTGCATAAGAGAGGAGGTCTTCAACTGCCGGGTCTTCCATCAATTTCAGGCGATCGGCGCCGGCGACCGGAACGCCTTTGGTCGCAAGCGCACGGATCACTTCGTCAAAAAGTGGGCCGCGGCTCTGGACAAGGATCATGATATCGCCAGGCCTGATCGGGCGGCCCTGCGATTGCAGAACGTCATTGCGGGCGAGCCAGTCGTCGATGGTGTGGGCGATCTTGGCGCTTAGCGCCTGGACCGGGTGATTGCCTACCGGTTCGTCCACCGGCGCATCCCATGGGCTCTCATCAGGCTGTTGCGGCATTGGCGTCAGCGGCCAAAGTTCAACAAGGCCGGCTTCGCCTTCGCGTTTCAACCCGTGCGCCGGGACGCCGCGCTGACCGAGCCCATCAGCCGCGCCGTCAATCGCAAACAGCGCATCAACAAAATCGAGCACCGGCGCCGCAGACCGAAACGACATCGCAAGATCAAAGTTTTGATAGGCGCCAGCCGCGGCAAGTGTCTTTCCAAGGTCGGCTTCCTTTTCTTCAAACAGCTCGGCGTCGGCGCCCTGAAAATAGTAAATCGATTGATTCATATCGCCGACGGCAAAGAAACTGCGCGCTGTCTCACGGGCGCCGGCGCCGCTGGTGATTTCCTTTAGCAAGGCTTCGATGATTGCCCATTGGGCCGGGCTCGTATCTTGCGCTTCGTCGACCAAGACATGGTCAATGCCTTGGTCGAGCTTGTACATCACCCAGGCGCTGTCGGTTCGTTTGAATAGTTGCTCAACGCCAATAATGAGGTCGTCAAAATCAAGCGCAGCACTGGCGGCCTTCAACTCGCTATAGGCGCCGATTAACGCTTCGAGAATGTGGAGATAGGCTTCGGTGTGTCGATAGATCGCAAGCGCTTTCAAGCCATCGAAGGCGGCGATAAATTTTTCCTGAATGCCGATAAGGTAGGGCCCGACCGTTGGGTCAACACTATCGGTCGCCTTGGTTGTCATTTTCTTGCGGGGCGTTCGGGTTCCCGTCAGGAATAAACCGGTAAGCGCCGTCCATTTCTCATCCACCGCCGCTTGAGCGAAAAATCTTTTTATCGACAGCGCCAGTTTTGCCGGATTGCCGCCGCTGGCGTCCAGCGCAGCCATGGCGTGCTCAAGATCGCCATGAGCGAGGGTTCCGATGAAGGCGGATTTGATATTGGTTTCCGTTTCGCTTGGATCGATATCAAGTTCTGCCGCCGCCGCCTTGATAACACCGTCAGTTCCATCAAACCGCCCTTTGGCGGCCTCAACGTCGAGGCGCTTCATCGCTCCGCTCATCAGAAGATCGCGTAATGCTTTCTCGCCGCGGTCGCGGGCAAGGCGATCGAATGATGCCGATAAGCTTTGATCATCTGAGGCGCTGATCGCGACCCTGTCGAGTGCTGCATTGCGCAGTTGCGTCGCTTCACTATCCTCTATGATGGCAAAGCCTGGCGGCGCGCCTGCTTCCAGCGGAAATCGTTTCAGCACTTGCTCGCAAAAGGAATGGATCGTTTGTATTTTCAGCCCGCCAGGCGTTTCCAGTGCGCGAGCAAAAAGCCGGCGCACTTTTGCAAGATCATCTACGCCGCGGTTCTTCGCGGCCACCCCTTCCAGGTCGCTCAGCGCCTTGTTCAGTGTCTCATCATCGGCAAGCGCCCACTCCCCGAGAACATCAAACAATCGCTCCGCCATTTCTGCGGCGGCGGCTTTGGTGAAGGTGATGCAGAGGATCTTATCAGGGTTTGTGTTTGCCAATAGCAGCCGCGCCACGCGATTGGTCAGGACGCGGGTTTTACCCGATCCAGCATTTGCCATCACAAACGCTGACCGCGCCGGATCGGCGGCGTCAATCTGGTTGCGGGTGGTCTCTTCGAGCGGGGTCATAAGGCGTCGCCCCCGTCACTGCCGTCAACGCTGCCTTGCGCGGCGCGCTCGCGCCGTCTCGCGAGATGGTCATAGTCGCTGAAGGCGTCGACAAATTGCGGCCGGGGTTGCGATAGATACGCCGTATTCGGATCATTATAATGAGTGAGGAGCTGAAATAGCCCTGCTTTTGTGTCGGCAATCAGGTCGCCAGCCTCGCCGCCGGTGGCGCCCACATCGTCGCTTCTATCACCCTTGCGTCCAAGAATGCGGACATAATCGAAACCAGCAATGGGCGTCGTCCCAAGCTGCTCAAACCCGCCATTGGCGACGATAAGTCCCGTCAATGTCAGCTGAGGTGCGAGGTGCGTTTTGATCTGCTTCGCACTCGGCGGCGCGCCGGTTTTGTAATCGATAATAAAGGCGGCGCCATCACCAAGCTTGTCGATTCGGTCGGCTTTGGCGCTTAAGGAATAAGGCGTGCTCTCCAGATCAAAGCGCCATTCGCCTTTCTCCTCAATGACCACAGGCTCGCCTTCGTCGAGGCGGTCGGCATTCCACTTGGCGAACCATGTGAATGTGTCTTCCGCGCGCACGCGCCAAAATGGATCGTGGGCTTCGGTAAGACCATATTCTGGCGCGTATTGGTCATAAAGTGCGCGCAGTTTTGTGGCGCTGGTTGCGATAGTAGTGGACGGCGCGCCAGCGACATAGTCCTGAAAAATTTTATGAAACAGATTGCCGATATGGCGCGCATCAAACGGCTCGTTCAGTTCATCAAGTTTTTCGAGGCGCAAAATTTTTCGTGCATAAATCGCATAAGGAT
>JAJFGC010000085.1 GCA_021776345.1 Hyphococcus sp.
TCAACATAACGATACGGATCATCGAATAACCCAAGTTCAAATTTCACGCGCAAGATACGGCGCACTGCATCATCCAACAATTCTTCCTTAACATCGCCGTCCCGCACCAGATCAGGCAGATATGGTGCAAAGATAAAGCTCTCCATATCCATGTCAGAACCGCCAATCATTGACAGGCGCGCAGCGTCCCGCTCGTCGACGGCAAAGCCGTGTTCAATCATTTCTATCCCCGAACCCCAATCGGAAACAATAAAACCGTCAAAACCCCATTTTCCCTTCAACAGATCCCGTTGCAAATATTTATCGCCAGTCGCCGGGATGCCGTTCAACGTATTGAATGAGTTCATGACAGTGCGGGCATTGGCGCGCTCAAGGGCGGCCCGAAACGGCGGGAGAATTGTATTAAAAAGAGTGACCGTGCCGATATCCGCCGCATTGTAGTCCTTGCCGGATTCCGCAAATCCGTAGGCGGCAAAATGCTTCAAGGTCGCTACTATCGTGTCACTGGCCGCAAGGTCTTCACCTTGAAATCCGCGAACACGCGCCACCGCAATTTCGGCCCCCAGAAAAGGGTCTTCGCCGGCGCCCTCCATGACGCGCCCCCACCGCGGATCTCGGGAAATGTCGACCATTGGCGCGAAAGTCCAATTTAAGCCTTGCGCCGCGGCTTCCACGGCGGCGATGCGCGCGCTCTGTTCGATCAAATCAAGATCCCAGCTCGCAGCTTCCGCCAGTGGAATTGGAAACATTGTCCTGTGACCGTGAATGATATCGTAACCGAAGATCATTGGTATGCCGAGACGCGATTCTTCGACGGCAATCTTTTGGAGCGCGCGCACGTTTTCAACACCGACAACGTTCAGCGTCGAACCGACTACGCCGGACTTTACAAGATCACGCTTTTTGCGGTCGCGTTCCCCTTTTGGCGCCGGCCCTGTAACATCGCCAGGGTCAGAAAATTGGGTTAACTGTCCGGCCTTCTCCTTAAGCGTCATTTCGGAGAGTAGCGCATCAATACGCATTTCAACCCCCGCAACCGCTACTTCGTCAGCCTGAGTTGCGTTCAGCCCAACTATCGCTGTAGCAAGCGCGATTGTGCAATTTTTCAATATCATCAACACAGACTTCTCCCCGATCATCACGACCCGCATAGGTTGCCAGCAAACAATCCTAAAATAAAAGAAGTCTCCGGTCACCGCACCGTCAGGCATTGAGTCTTGCGGTGAACAGTCCGATTTGTGCGGTGGTTGGGAAGCCGAAAAGGCGGGGCAGACCAGATGCTCATTTAGGCAGCGCCCGCCAATGCATGAACAACGTCACGATATGATCGACTGGTGCGGACTGTTGCATCTTTGCTTAGCCTAATTAGCGCCTCACCTTTTGGCAAAAGATTGATCTCACGAATATGCGCGGTGGATATGATGGCAGAACGATGCACCCGAATGAAAAGGGCCGGTAACTCCGTCTCAAGGGTCTTTATAGGAACGCGGATCGTCAATTCATGGTCAGTCATATGTAATAGCGAATAATCTCCGGCCGCCTCTATCCAGATGACATCTTTATGAGGAACGAAATAGAACCTTCCTGCATCTTTGACTTTCAAAACTCCAGATAGATCATCGGGTGCGCTTTCAAGCGCCTCAATAGGCGCTCCACTTTCGCGCTCATTAATCCGGCGCCTCAGGCGCGCCGCCTTTTCAATGGCTTTTTGAACCCGTTCAAAATTAAACGGCTTCAGGATATAATCAATCGCGTCAACACCGAACGCATCAATCGCATATTCCGGGTGAGCAGTTGCGAATACAACAAGGGGGCGCGGCGTCACGGTGATCTGACCATATGCATCAACACCGCTCAACCCGGGCATCTCAATATCAAAAACCACCAAATCGACACCGCCCCGATTGATTATTTCAAGCGCCTCGCGAACAGACTGGCATGACGCCGAAATCGTCACGGCTCCTGTTTCTTTTAATAAGCTCGACATCAGCTCAAGCGCTGGCAATTCATCATCACAAACTACAACGTTCAGCATGGTTATCTTTCCCTTAGCGTCCCCCGGCTTGAAAATTCACCGCAAACCTAGTGCCTGCCGCCAAATACCCTATAATGACACCGGGATACTTTGTGGGCGGTTCGTCAATGCTAAACAATATTGAAAATGGGGCAAAAGTCGATCCGATTGCGAATATGCCGGGTTATTGGACTTTTCAAATTGCGGGGTGGTTGTTTTTCGCCGCGCTGAGTTATTTCAGCCTGACGATCTGGTATAACCCCGGTGAATTTATTCCGGCGCTTCATACGATTGCCCAGTCCATTGTCGGAATTGCTGTTAGCCATCCGCTTCGTTGGGTCGCGCGCAAGACGTGGACTACCCGCACTGCGGTGCGCATTTTGATAAACGGCTCGGCGATCATCATTGCATCCTTAATCTGGACCGCACTGCGACTCGGCCTTTTCACTTGGATGACGGGTGAAGTCATTGGCTTTGAGGATTGGGGTGGCTGGATATTCGGGTCCATGACGGTATTTGCGTCCTGGGCGTTTTGTTATCACGCCCTAAAATATTATCGCCAATGGCTTGAGCAGCGCGAATTATCCATAAAAGCGCAAAATGCAATGTTGGAAGCAGAAGCGTTGGCAGAGCGAGAAAACGTGAAACGTCTTTATGCAGAGAATTTGGTACGCGAGTCAAAGCTCCGTATGCTCAACTATCAGCTAAACCCGCATTTCTTTTTTAACTCGCTTAATTCTGTGACTGCGCTTGTCAAACGCGATGACAAAACCGCAGCAATGGAAATGCTCTCACGAATTGGAGATTTTCTTCGAGTATCGCTTGAAGGAAGTGAAATTTTTGAACACCCGCTTCGCGACGAAATTGAATTTCTCAAATTATACCTTGAGATTGAGAAAGTTCGATTTGGCGACCGCCTCAATGCGAAATTCAATGTTTCAAACGAAGCCAACGGCGTGGAAATTCCCAACTTATTATTGCAGCCCCTAATTGAGAACAGTATCAAACATGCCGTTGGTCGCAGTTTGTCGCCAACAACAATCCGGGTAGACGCCGAAGTCGCCAACGGGCGATTAAATATTCGACTTTCCGACACCGGTATTGGCGAGCCGCGCGAGTCATCGACAACTCCCAATCAATCGCCGAGTATCGGATTGAAGAATGTAGAAGAGCGGCTTCGCTCCGTTTATGGCGACGATTACAATTTCTCGACAGGAACGAAAAAAGACGGCGGATTTCAGATAGAAATATCTGTGCCTTGCAAATCCCCCGGGAAAACCGGCACATTCGCCGCCCGCGCCAAACCTGCTGAATTTGCACAGGAAAAATAGAGAAGATGTGCGAGCCGAGTTTTCCTCTTGCTGATTTGATTGACTCAAAAGTCGAGGAAATATCTATTCGATCCCCTAACGATATTCCAAACGAGCTGCGGGGTGCAACGAAGCCGTTCATTATTCGCGGCGCGGTCAAAGACTGGCCTGCGGTTATTCAGGCAAAACGCTCCGGTAATGATTTTCAAAAATATCTTCTTGAATTCGACTCAGGCGCTGCTGTTACTTTCTTTAGTGGCGCGCCGGAATTGAAGGGTCGAATATATTACAACGAAGATTTTTCCGGACTAAATTGCGAATTGCGACAGACTGCGTTTAGGGACGCCGTCGATGAGATTTTCGCCAATACTGCCAAAGAATGCATGCCCCTATCCTATATTGGGTCAACGCCAATTGCCACGCATCTGCCGGGGTTCGAAAAAGAAAACCATATCTCAGTGGGCGGCGATGACGCGGATACATATATCTGGATTGGCGGGCCGAGCCGCATATCCGCTCATTATGATTTTTCGGAAAATCTTGCATGCGTTGTTGCCGGGCGACGGCAATTTATTCTCTTTCCGCCAGATCAATTGCCAAATCTTTATGTCGGCCCCCTCGACTACTCGCCCGCAGGTCAACCAATCAGCCTTGTTAACTTCCACAATCCGGATTTCAACAAATTCCCAAAGTTTCGCCACGCTTTGCAGAAAGCGCTTCTTGCTGAACTTGAACCTGGAGATGCGATCTTTATCCCGAGCATGTGGTGGCATCACGTCGAAGCATTCAGCCCCATCAATGTTTTAGTCAATTATTGGTGGCGATGTACGCCTGCGTTCCTTGGCGTTCCGAAAGATACCTTAGAACACGCCATTATGACAATGCGCGACCTTCCCGCCGAACAGAAAGCGGCATGGCGAGAGATTTTTAATCATTACATATTCGACGTTAACGAAGACGTCGCTACGCATATTCCGCCAAATATTCGCGGCATTCTTGATCCAATCACGCAGGACGAAGCTCGCCGCATACGCGCTCTTCTCCTTAATCGATTAAACGCCTGAAAAATGGCCCCGAAAAAACAACCATCGGACAACGCAGCAATTCACCATATCGGCGCTGAGAGGCGCCCAGTGATTGTCATTGAAAATTTTCTGCCGGATCCTGAAGCGCTGCGCGCAGAGGCTGAAAGCGCCGCTTTTCAACCTCTTGTTCGGTTTTTTCCTGGCGTCCAAGCGCCGTTTGCATTTGAGCGTATGAACCAATTTATCGAGCCTCATCGCACAACGATCAGTGAGGCATTTGAGAACGTACTCTCGTTTTCTATTATCGAATGTGGGTTTGCTCTAGTTACAACGCCGCCTTCAGAGTTATTGCCGCTCCAGCGAATTCCCCACATTGACGCAACAGAGCCCCATAGATTGGCAATTCTGGCGTATGTTTCAGGAACACAGTTTGGTGGGACTGCATTTTACCGTCACAAAAGCACTGGATACGAATATTTGGATCAGTCAAGAAATGACCTCTACAACATTGAGCTCGACCGCGACGTTGAGAAATTCGGCGTGCCAAAACCGGAATATATTGCGGGTGATACGGATATATTTGATCAGATCGCAAAATTTGACGCACAACCTGGAAGAGCGATTATATACGCTTCGAATTCACTCCATTCTGGCCGGATACAGGACGCGGAAAATCTCTCAAATAACGTTGCGTGCGGGCGACTAACATTGAACGCATTTCTTGCACCACATATGCAACAGCCAACAGTGGTTAAATAGACAGTATTTACTCCGCCTATCTATTCTACATACGTTGGATTGGTTCGTTGATAATAAACCGACT
>JAJFGC010000086.1 GCA_021776345.1 Hyphococcus sp.
TGGCTCTGGCCGTGGCGAACAAGGGCAAGATGCGTCATTTACAAGCGCCTTTCAAAACCAGCCCCTCGTAGCGTGAGCGTTGAGAAAATTCCAGCGTCATTTGAGGTCTTACAGGAGAATGCGAGCGACGCATCCATTTCAACGACGCCGGACACGTGATATTCCCTTATCGCAATCAGCGCCGGGAGAACACCGTGACAAAGCAACCAAAAGCAGCGCTCGCCATCCATGGCGGTGCCGGCGCACGCGCCGGTCGCGATTACTCAAAAGCGGAAGAGCATCTGCTTGAGCTGACAAAGCGCGGGCGCACACTCCTGCTCGACGGCGCTGACGCACTCGACGTTGTCGAAGAGATGGTGCGCGAGATGGAAATGTCCGGTCTTTATATCGCCGGCAAAGGCGCGGCGCCCAACAAGGCTGGATATGCTGAACTCGACGCATCGATCATGACCGGCGAGGCTGGGTCGCTTGCCCGCAAGGCCGGCTCAATCGCCGCCGTCAAACATTTAAAAAGCCCGATCACCGCCGCCCGCGCCATCATGGATCAAACCCCGCATGTGATGCTGGTCGGCCGAGGCGCGGAAAATTTCTGCCGCGACAAAGGCTTTGAATTTATCGACGACCCGGAAAATTATTATGTCGTGCCGGTCGGCGTCTTGCCGGAAGAAATGACGCAGGCAGAGCTTGGCCATGGCACCGTTGGCGCCGTCGCGCTCGATCAGCATGGCCGGCTCGCAGCGGGAACGTCAACCGGCGGCGTCTTCGGCAAGCTTGAAGGCCGCGTCGGAGATACGCCGCTTATTGGATCAGGCTCATGGGCGGACGAGCATGTCGCCGCCTCCTGCACCGGGCTCGGCGAATATTTCATTCTTGCCGGCGGCGCACAGGATGTCGCCAGCCGCGTGCGGTATCAGGGGGCCAATCTTCATCAGGCGACCGCCGGGCTGATCAAAGATGTCGCCCGTCTCGGCGGTGATGGCGGCGTAATTGCCGTTTCGCAAGATGGCGATGTCGCCTTCGCCTGGAACTCCGACGGCATGAAGCGCGCCGGCTTCGGTCCCGATCACGAACTCTTCGCGGCGACGTTTTAGAGCGGCTGACGCTCAACCATGATGGATCAGATCTTCAAGCCGTTACATCCCGGCGACATCGTCAGCGCCGTCATGGTCAAGCGCATCAGCGACGGCTTGCGCGATTGCACTCTCCCAAAGCCGGAATGGACGCATGGCGCGCATTTGACGGCAGGCGCCGCCTTGCTGGAAGTGCACGGTATTGATGGCGCGAAAATGAAAATGCCCGCCATAATCCGCGCATATAATGAAGCAACAGGTGTCCCGAACACGGATGATGAAGGCTACCATCACACAATTACATTATTCTATTTGCGTAAAATCGACGAGTTTATGAAATCTCAGCCCGACGCGCCGCTCCATATCCGCATAACCAACCTCCTCGCCGCGCCACTGGCGGAGCGACCATATCCGCTGAACTATTACAGCAAGGCCCTGCTCTTTTCCGTGGAAGCCAGACGAAACTGGGTTGAGCCGGATCTTAATCCGCTTAGCGAATAAAGCTCGCCACTCTATTCATTTGTAATCGCGAGATCGCGCCAGACAAGTCGATGATCGGAACTCTCAACCGGAAAACCAGTGCCGATGAGATCGTAATGCGCCTCATCAGGGTCCGGCCAGAAAATACCTGACGCCTTTTCCTGCAATCCAAATTTTGAAAACAGAACATAGTCCAATCGCAAATTGCCGGGGCCTTTCTCCGGGTCATCAATAAAATCAGCCGTGTCTTCGGCTGGCGCGCCTGAATGAGTGAGATTGGCCCCGCCCTGAATGCCTGCCTGGACCTTGCCGCCATTGCTTGAGGGCGCTGGAGCCCGCGCCATTGCAGGCGCGTCAATGAGTTGGCGGATCGACCCGGCGACGGCGCCGGCGTCATTTGGATCAGCATTCAGATCACCCATGATCACAAAGCGGGTGTTATCTTTTAAGCCGCCGCGCCCGCCTTGATCATCGTAGATATAATCGCCCTTGCCGGCGGCAATATAGTCTGCCCAGAAACGATTCTCGTCGAAATTTCGTTTGCCGTTGCGATCTTCTTCACCGTCAAAGCTTGGCGGCGTTGGATGGCTCGCCAGCACATGCACGCGCGCCTCACCGATCATCACCGGAACGTCCCAATGACTTTTCGACGATAATCGAAAATCCGCCATTGCATCAGCGCTATACCAATCGGCGGGTTCAGACGTCTCCGGATCATCAGGCAACAGCGCGCCCGGCATGTCTTTCCATAGGAATTTCTGGAAGGTGCGAACGCCCTCGCCGTCGATCGGGTATTTCGATAGAATCGCCATCGCATACTGGCCTGGAAACTCGCCATAGCCAAAGGCGTCGCCGCCATATTCACGGCTGCCGGGTTCGGTTGTCACCACGCCATCGCGGCTGAGGTCGTGGCCGGAAGCGAGCCCCGTATTTGAAGGTGCAAGAAAGACGTAAGGATAAATGGCCGGCGCCGCGCCTTTCTGGCTGACTTCCAGATAATTTTCTTGAAAGAGACGCAATCCCTCTGCTGCATGATCATAATCAAACTCATTAAGCAACAAGACATCGGGCGCTGCGCGTTGGATAATTTCAGCAACCTTTTGCGCCTGGGCGTTATCAGAGGTTTGGAGGTCCGCCAGCAAGGCGCCTTCTTCCTGGCGATTGAGGTAAACATTGTAGGTCGCGAACCGCACAGTTTCTGAGGCCTGAGGCTCCGCCGATATCTGTGGGGTGCCCGAACAGGCCGCCAACATAAACACAAACACACTTGCAACACGCCGCATCATTCAATTCCTTGATTGCCCAAAAAGACACTAAGCAATAGCACCGCTGTTGCGCAAATTATTTTGCCTGCAGGCGGACAAGCTGTAGTTCAACGCGCTTGATCTCACGGATAACACGGTTTGATTCCATCCGCATCCAGAACCAGACCTTCATGAACGCAATCATGGTCATCAAGAACCA
>JAJFGC010000087.1 GCA_021776345.1 Hyphococcus sp.
CTAACGCGTCATTTTTTCCAATTGATCGCAGAACGAATGCCCGAAAGGCTCTTGTTTATTGTCGCTGAGCGAGATGACCGCCCTATTGCCGGCGCCCTGAACTTTATTGGCAGTGACGCTCTTTATGGGCGTTATTGGGGCTGCACCGAAGATGTTTCATTTCTGCATTTTGAGCTGTGCTATTATCAGGCCATAGAAATTGCGATAGAAAAGAAGCTTGCCAGGGTCGAGGCCGGCGCCCAGGGCGAACATAAAATCGCTCGTGGCTATGAACCGGTTGCGACTCATTCGGCTCATTGGATTGAAAATGATAGCTTCCGCGACGCTATTGATCATTATCTCCAAGCAGAACGTGACCAGACCGGGTCGGAGATCAATGCTTTGAAGCAGTTCACGCCATTTAAAAAGGGACGATCATGAAAGTCATCAAGCGTACGCATAACCAACAGGAAGCAAAAATCATCGTCGGATTTTTAAACGCTCATGGTGTCGACGCCGAGCTTTTGGACGGCGCGATCAACTCTGTATTGCCAAATGTCATGAGCGTGCGGATTGCCGTGCCGGACAAGCAGGAACAAGAAGCCTTAACGCTGCTGGCCAACGCAAATTCCGGCGGCGCAGAGATTGGCGACGAGGAGGCTACCGAATGAGCCTTGAGACCAATTATGATCCTGACAACATCTTTGCAAAAATCATTCGTGGCGACATCCCGTCGACCAAACTCTATGAAACCGATGATATTCTTTCTTTTATAGACGCCTTTCCGCAAAGCCAAGGGCACTGCTTGGTTATCCATAAAAAAGCGACGGCAACCAATTTCTTCGATATCGACGCCGCCAAGCTGGCAGCACTAACCGTAGCCACGCAAAAAATAGCGCGCGCGGTTAAAGACAGCTTGAAGCCTGCAGGCATTCGAATTGCGCAATTCAATGGCGCGCTCGCAGGGCAAACCGTTTTTCATCTGCACTTCCATATTATTCCCGTCTATGAGGGCCAGGAGCTGGAACGCCACGCCGCCGGCGGACAGGCTAATGCTGAGGAACTCGCAGCGACCGCCGCAAAAATCCGGGCCGCCCTTTAAATCACAATCGCCTCACGCAGTCGTCATTGTGCTCTCACCGTCGTGTTTTGCGCGTGAACATGGCGCCGGCCTATCTATTATTCATCGAAGAAATCAAAAAGTTGCGAAGAGCTAGATGAGAAACAAAAACATCATATTTAGCGGGCTGGTTGCCTTCGCCTTGTCCTTTGGAGCAATTGGGACTTCTGCCATTGCTGGCGAAACGTCCGTTGCAGCTGAGACATCTGAAACGCTTTATTCCGGCGAGTGGACGAAAAAGGCTTTCAACTCATCCGGCATTTGGGAAATCTACGCTGAGAATGGAACAACCTTTGTAAAATTATCCAGCGAGTTCAAAACCCGCAAAGCGCCCGACCTTAAAATCTTCCTGTCGCCTTTGACTGCCGCAGACACAACCGGCAAAAACGCAACCGATGGTTCCCTTTTGATCGCGCCGCTCACAAGCAATCAAGGTGAACAAGTCTATGAAATTCCCGAACGCGTAGACCTCGCAGCTTACAAATCCATTATTTTACACTGCGAAGATTATTCCAAGCTCTGGAGCGCTGCTGACCTGTAACAACAATGTTGAAAATGCGCCTGCTCTCCCTCCCCCACATAGGCGCACACCAAAGAGACCGTTGCGGATTCCCTCCCCGCGACGGTCTCTTAATATTGCCCGGGATCTAGCCCAGATGTAGTTGTTAATTTAATTAAGTAATGTCTGCGACTCTGGTGAAGGAAAATTTACCAAGTTTCATCCCTATAAAGAGAGAATTACTCCATTTTTTAGAAAATCGCCCCCTAATTTAGGAACAGTTTTAATCAAATCCTCATTATAAGATGCAAGCATCACTGAAGCAGCATGCTTAATGATATTGGCGTTAGTATAGTGAGTTGTAGAATGCACATCGAAAAATCGAAAAAGAAGTTTCGTTTGTTCAAAAAACTTGGTGAGTTTAGCAGGGACCGATCCGGTCTCAGCGCCATCGAATACGCATTGGTGGCCTCCTTGATCGCGGGGACAACCATCGTAAGTGTCGGCAAGGTGGGCGATTCCACCAGCGGCGCATTCATGGGCATAGGCGCCTCCATCAGCGGTAATGGATCCGGGCAAAGCAATAATGGCGATTCTGGCGGCGGCGGATCGCAAAGCGGCGGTAGCGGCGGCTCAGCTGGCGGTGACAGCAGCGCTGGTAGCGGAGGCACTGGAAGCGACAACGGCAGTGCCGGCAACGATAAAAACGACAAGAAGAAAGGCAAAAAGAAGAAGAAAGCTAAGAAGAAAAAAGACAAAAAGTCCAAGAAAAAGAAGAAAAAAAAATAGCCTGGCCTCTGTTAGATGCTAACGAAATTTGATGTGGCGCGCTTTATAGCGCGCCACAGTCTTTTGAGGCATTTGCCAAGGCGCTTCGGCGCATGCAACACTAGACATGTTGCAGGCAATTCCGGAACATAACAATGCATCTCCTCCAAAGCTCTGCGCTGCTTGTAGTTAGTCTATTATGCACCATCGCAAAAGCAGATGAACCAGCCCCGACCTATCAAGAGCTGATGTCAAATGCAGGCGCTGCATTTCAAGATGAAGACTGGTCAAGCCTAACTGAACATCTGAACCAGGCGCAAATTCTCCGCCCTTACTCTTTGTACATTCTAAAAAATCGCATTTTAGCGCATCAACTCGCGGGAGATGTTGAGACCGCCTTGGCGCTTGCCACGCAAGCTGCTGATCGCGGGTTATCGCTGAACCTTTCCGGCCACCCAGGATTTGATTCCCTGAAAAACAATCCAGCATATGTGGCAGTCGAGGAGAAATTCCAAACCAATGAGACACCCATCGGTGAAGCAGTTGTTAGCGTTGCCTATGATGACGCAACGCTATTGCCGGAGGCCCTGGCGATCGACAGCAAGGGCAATCAATATCTCGGCTCTGTGCGATCCGGCGCCATCATCTCACTTGAACATGACGGTAAGACCGTCGCCGCCGCGCCAGGCGGGATTTTTGATCTTGAGATACGTGGAAAGAAGATTTGGGCGGCAGTAAATAACCAGCTTGCTTATGTGCATGGCGAGTCTGACGACACATTTGCCTCAATTATGATTTTCAACCGAAAATCCGGCGCCCCTGAACGAGAAATTCGCGTTGCAGAGTCCGACGCCCTATTGGGTGATCTCGAGGTCGAAAAAGACGGTACGGCGTATGTCAGCGACTCGACGACCCCGCGTCTCTACAAGATGGCGCCGGGCGGGCAAACGCTTGATATTTTTGCCGCCGACCCGCGGTTTGTGAATTTACAGGGCATCGCGCTTGATGAGAAAAATCAACGTCTCTTTGTTGCGGACTACCTCGCTGGGCTATTTGTCGTGGATACAAAAACCGCGGAAGTAACCGCCATTGAAAATGCCGCCAATGCGCATCTAGGCGGCATTGATGGTCTCTATTTTTACAAAGGAAATTTGATCGGCATTCAAAATGGAACTACGCCGCAGCGGATCGTTCACATCACTCTAAACGACGGTGCAACAGCAGCAACCGGCTTTATTGTCATGCAACGGGCGCTGCCTGAATGGAACGAACCAACACATGGTGTCGTTACGAAAAATCATTTTGACTATATCGCAACGTCAAACTGGCCCTCCTATGATAAAGATTGGAATCCGCGTGATGACGCGACGTTGCAGCCTGTTCGTATTATCACTCTACCACTCAACTGATATTCTCGTTGAACGGCTTAGCAAAAGAGCCTGACGTCATCGTCCTCTTAACGGCGATCTTGAAGCGGTCATATCGTCCAGTACAGGCGGCGCGCTGCTTTCCTTGACGTACGGGATACTGTCGCTGCTACGGCCAAGCCCCTCAAACGGTGTTGCTGGCGCCGATCCAAGGCAGGCTGCTTGCTTTGCGTGCGTTCCGTGGTTCGGTCGGCTCTATGATCGGGTTCAAGCTGAAGATCGCCATTGGAAGGTGAAGCTTATTTCTGCCTTGAGCCAGTCTCGCATCTACCGGGCCAGTTCGGGCAAGAAAGGCTAAATCCAAGCGAGACAATGTCAATGACCAAGCAGATCATGGCAGCCTAACGCTGCTTACTCGACGAGCGCGGGCACATTCGGGCCGTCTCCGCCCTCCTCGGGCTTTTTCGGCGCATCAGGATCTGGCAAATACTCAAAGGCAAGCTTCTTGTTATCCTTAGCATCAACAAGCACTTTGACGATGCCGCCATTTTTCAAACTGCCAAACAAAATCTCATCGGCAATCGGCTTTTTGACATATTCCTGAATGACCCGCCCCAGCGGCCGCGCGCCCATCTCTTCGTCAAAGCCTTTCTCTGCGAGCCACCGCGCCGCATCGTCGGACAGCTCGAACGTAACCCCGCGGTCAGCAAGCTGAACCTCAAGCTGCAGCACGAACTTTTCGACAATACGATTGATGATTTCTGCGGACAGACCCGCAAAATGAATCGTTGCATCAAGGCGGTTACGAAATTCCGGCGAGAACATACGCGTGATCGCCGCATCGGTCTCGTCTGATTTCTTACCACCAGCAAAGCCAATCGCGAATTTTGCAGCATCGGCCGCACCCGCATTCGTCGTCATGATGATGATCACATTACGGAAATCAATCTTACGGCCATTTGTATCCGTAAGCTGACCATTATCCATCACCTGCAAAAGGATATTGAATATTTCAGGGTGAGCCTTTTCAATCTCGTCAAGCAACAACACCGAGTGCGGATGCTGGTTGATTGCGTCGGTCAACAGGCCGCCCTGATCAAACCCGACATAGCCTGGCGGCGCGCCGATAAGGCGGGAGACCGTGTGACGCTCCATATATTCCGACATGTCGAAACGGACCAGTTCAACCCCCATAGCCAGCGACAACTGTTTGGCGACCTCGGTTTTGCCAACACCAGTAGGTCCGGCAAACAGATATGACCCAATCGGTTTTTCGGGTTCGCGCAGGCCAGCGCGCGACAGCTTGATCGCCGCAGCGAGTTGATCGATCGCCTCACCCTGCCCGAAGACAACGCGGCGTAGCTCTTCACCGAGTTTCTGCAAGCGCTCCGTATCCGACTTCGACACAGATTTCGGCGGGATGCGAGCCATTTTGGCGACCACTTCCTCAATTTCTTCTGTGCCGATTATTTTCTTGCGCTCGTCTGCTGGAAACAACATCTGCCGGGCGCCAGCCTCATCGATTACATCAATCGCTTTATCAGGAAGCTTGCGGTCCGTCATATATTTGGACGACAATTCCGCGGCAGCGCGTATTGCTTCCGCCGTATATGATACTTTGTGATGCTCCTCAAAATAAGGTTTGAGGCCATCAAGAATTTTAACGGTGTCTTCCTTAGTCGGCTCGACGATATCGATTTTTTGGAAGCGCCGCGCCAGCGCACGGTCTTTTTCAAAGTGCTGTCGGAACTCTTTGTATGTCGTCGATCCCATGCAGCGCAGCGCACCCGATTGCAGAGCCGGTTTCAAAAGGTTTGACGCATCCATAGCCCCACCGGAGGTGGCGCCGGCGCCAACAACCGTGTGAATTTCATCAATGAAAAGGATCGCATCTTCATGATCCTCAAGCTCTTTCAAAACGGCTTTGATGCGTTCTTCAAAGTCGCCGCGATAGCGGGTGCCAGCGAGCAGCGCGCCCATATCAAGTGCATAAATCGTTGAATTTTCAAGGACTTCGGGCACTTCCTCGTCAACAATCTTGAGCGCCAGACCTTCCGCGATTGCCGTTTTGCCGACACCCGGATCACCCACCAGCAATGGGTTATTCTTACGCCGGCGGCAAAGCACCTGGATCGCACGTTCAACTTCAGACGCACGCCCAATCAACGGGTCGATTTTTCCCGAGCGTGCTTTGACGTTTAGATCAACGCAGTAAGCCTCTAGTGCGCTCTGGTTTTTGTTCTGCGCTTCTGGATCTTCACTGATCCCGCGCGGCGCTTTCGGTTGCGCCTCGCCCGGGCGTTTTGCCAATCCGTGTGAGATATAGTTTACCGCATCAAAGCGCGTCATGTCCTGATCCTGCAGGAAGTGTGCAGCGTGTGACTCGCGCTCTGCAAACAGCGCAACCAAAACATTGGCGCCGGTGACTTCTTCGCGTCCTGACGACTGTACGTGAATGACAGCGCGCTGAATAACCCGCTGGAAACTCGCGGTTGGTTTGGCTTGCTCTTCACTTTCTAGCTTCAGGTTCGCCAGCTCGTTTTCAATAAACTCGTATAGTTGACGGCTTAGAAGGTCGATATCAACATTGCAGGCGCGCATCACCGCCGCCGCATCGCGATCTTCGGTCAGCGCCAAGAGCAAATGCTCAAGCGTCGCCAATTCGTGATCACGTTCGGTCGCGAGCGCGATCGCCCGGTGCAACGCTTCATCTAAACTTCTACTAAAAGACGCCACTTGTTACTCCCGTTCCATCATACATTGCAGCGGATGCTGGTTCCGCCTGGACAGTTCCATGACCTGCGCAACTTTGGTCTCTGCAACTTCATATGTATAGACGCCGCAAATGCCGACGCCGCTATTGTGCACATGCATCATAATCCGCACGGCTTCTTCCGGCTCACGCTTGAACACAGCCTGCAGGAGCCAGACCACAAATTCCTGTGGTGTGTAATCGTCGTTGAGTAGAATGACTTTGTAAAGCGAAGGGCGCTTGGTCTTAGGCTCCGTCTTTGAGACGACGCCAACGCCATTGCCACGCTCGTGGTCATCATCATGTTCGTGGTCGTCCGCCATCATTCCATTCATCATTAAAGCGCGACGTATATCGGCGCCGCGGTAACCATAGTGCCCATTAGATAAGTAAGCGTATTTCGTTGAAAAGACGCAAATCCTGATTTTGTGATTTGGGAAAACGAATAAATCTTAACCGGAACCAAAATTGTGCCCGCTAATCCGTCAATACCAATAAAAAACCCGGCGGTAGCCCGCCGGGTTTTGGTACGCAACTAATTGAAAATACTAAGTAAGTTCAAACACCTTACGGACGGTAAGACTGAATTTTCTCGACCAGCTCACTGTAGCGAACCGTCAGCGGCTCAACAGTTTGTTTGGTTGTTTCAATCCACAGATCAGCAACTTTTGTTGCTTGTCCGAGGTTTTTTTCGATTGCTTCGCGCGCATATGTAGAATTGATGTCGACTGATTCCTGTAAGCTTTTGGCGCTAGACGCTGCTTTCGCAATTGCGACGCCTTCTTCAAAGCTCGATTTTGCAAACGCTGTTTGCTCAGCCGTCAGTTTTTCAACGCCTTTGGCGAATGCGCCGGCAGATGCCATCACAGCTTCGAGATAATTTTTCTGGAAGTCGGTGAACGTGGTAACGCCTTCGGCGAATTTCTCGGAACCTTCTTTGTAAGATTCCGGGTTAAAAGCCATCATTGATTCGAACGCGTTGGTCTCTTGAACCGTTTTCTTCGTTGCAGCCATTTCTAGCTCCCTAGTGATAATTTGTGTTAACGAGTTGTATTTTCAGTACTTTTACAGTCAACTTCGTTTTGTGCAGTGCAATATAATGATGGGTGATGGCGCTGTCAATAGATTTTGTTGCGCCGCAACAATTCATAAGTCCCTAAAATTGGTAAATCGTTTATTAACCAAGCGTTTACCGCCAACTGGCATTATCGGTTCGTCGTTGCGCAAACTTCGGCACATGCTTTGCTCATATCCAGAAGAGGCTGGCGTTGCTGGTTTCAAAAGGGGCTGGATGGACTGGGCAAAATTCTGGAATTTTCGGGGCGGCCTCGCTCGAAATATTGATATGCGTCGTGGAATAGGCGAGGATCGCTTAATGAACTCGGTTTGTCGTTGCGTTGTGGTTCTTTTCTCGGCTTTTGTCCTGACATGGACAATGAGCGCACCTGCCGTCGCCAACTCAAAATACGCCGCTTATGTCGTCCATGCGGATTCAGGTGACGCCCTGTTTGACCGCTATTCTGCGGCGCGACGGTACCCCGCCTCTTTAACCAAAATGATGACACTGTATCTCCTGTTTGAGGAGATCGAAGCGGGCAATTTAACCCTTCAGTCAAAATTAACCGTTTCCAAGCGCGCTTCTGGCCAACCACCGTCAAAACTTGGGCTTAAGGCAGGATCCACAATTACCGTAGAGACAGCGATCGAAGCGCTTGTGGTTAAATCCGCTAATGACGTCGCCGCTGTGGTCGCAGAACATATTGCCGGATCGGAATGGCGGTTCGCAACGGAAATGACGACGAAGGCGCGATCCCTCGGCATGGCGCAAACGACCTTCAGAAATGCTTCCGGCCTTCCCAATTCTAAACAGGTGACAACCGCCCGGGACATGGCGATCCTGGGCCAACGTGTCGTCCAGGACTTCCCCCAGTATTTTCATTATTTCAGCGCCAATAGCTTCACCTGGAGCGGGCGCACCTACAGCTCACACAACAAGCTCGTAAAAACCTATAAAGGCGCTGACGGCCTAAAAACCGGATATACGCGCCGGTCTGGATTTAACCTTGTTACGACGGCGGAAAGAGACGGTAACCGGCTTATCGGCGTTGTGCTTGGCGGGCGTTCATCGCGCACACGCGACGCACATATGCGCGACATCCTCGATAAAGGATTTGCCTCGATAGAGCGTAAACCATCGCTCATCGCCTCTCTGCACCGCAAAAAACCCTCACCACGACTAAAACCGACTTTGCTCGCGCAATTGGAACAACAACAAGCCGGAGAAACGGCAAAAAAAGAACAGGTGCGTCGAGAGATTTTGACCGCCGCCCTGGTTCAACCGGATACAAAATCACAGCTGCCGAGATCAGATGATCGTCTCGGCGCCCTCATCGCCGCGGCGGATACTGATGATTTCAACGAGTTCGAACTCAATCGGATGGCGGCGCTCGATGTTCGAGGTGATTTCGTTGGCGAAGGCGACCGTGAAAACCTCAATGAGTTCAGCTGGGCGGTCCAGATCGGCGCCTATTCAACCAAAGCCCTCGCTCAAAAAGAGTTGGAAGCTGCTGCTGTTACCGGTGGGATGACGGGTCGCACCCGCGCCGTCCTGGCGACGCCGCGCCCTGATGGAACAATGCTCTATCGCGCCCGCTTCATGAAATTGACAGAAATTGAGGCCGCGACGGCGTGTGCTGGCCTCAGCGACAAAGGCGTGTCCTGCTTTGTCGTTTCCGACGCCGACACGTCGATCAACTAGCAGAAGATTACACGCCTGCATCCTTTGCGTTGAATGGCGCCTTCGCTTAAGTTCATCTCGAACAAGCGAAGGAGACACTATGTCCGCCGATACCATCATTAAAGTGAGTGCAAACGCTTCCAAAGACACCCTCACCGATGCGGCAAAAGCTGATGCGCTTCGCGCTAGCGCCAAACAGGATCAGGAAAGCTTCTGGGCCGGCGTCGCCAAACGCATCGACTGGATAACGCCCTTCACTAATGTCAAAGACGTTTCCTTTGACGCCGACGATTTGCACATCAAATGGTTCTACGATGGCGAGCTCAATGCATGCGTAAACTGCCTTGACCGGCATTTACCCGCACGCGCCAATGACACCGCCATTATCTGGGAAAGCGACGATCCGGCGACAGATAAAAAAATTACTTATGCCGAAGCCCTCGAAGAAACCAGCCGCATGGCAAACCTTCTAAAAGCGCGGGGCGTCAACAAAGGCGACCGGGTGGTGATTTACATGCCGATGATCCCGGAAGCGGCATATGCGATGCTGGCTTGTGCGCGTATTGGCGCGGTGCACTCCGTCGTCTTTGGCGGATTCTCTCCTGACGCCCTCGCAAACCGGATCGAGGACTGCGGCGCGGTTGCGGTCATCACCGCAGACGAAGGCTTGCGCGGCGGCAAGACAGTCCCGCTCAAGGCCAATGTCGATAAGGCGCTTGAGAAAGCTGCAGGCGTCCGTTTGGTCCTGACCGTCGAACGCACCGGCGCCAAGGTGGAAATGGCGGCGGGACGCGACCTCTTCTGGTACGGTGAGGCCCGCGATGATGTCTCTCCTAACTGCGAACCAGAAGTGATGAACGCGGAAGATCCGCTCTTTATCCTTTATACGTCAGGCTCCACCGGCAAACCGAAAGGCGCCCTCCACACCAC
>JAJFGC010000088.1 GCA_021776345.1 Hyphococcus sp.
ATTTCAATGCGCGACCCGCCCTCTTGTGCGGAAT
The DNA here is from genome assembly GCA_021776345.1 of Hyphococcus sp. Lineage (GTDB taxonomy): Bacteria > Pseudomonadota > Alphaproteobacteria > Caulobacterales > Parvularculaceae > Hyphococcus. The sequence goes on from JAJFGC010000088.1 coordinate 35, forward strand.
CGTATGCAGCTAACATCAGCGCTAATGTTTGCAGATTATCTTCCGCGCTGCAGGGCGCAGCCTCGCCAGTTTCGAGTGCGTGCAGCATCTTCGTTAACAATTTTGCGGTTGCATGGGAGAATAGATCAATCGGATCGGTAGCGAGCGTCTTCTTTTTGCCGTTTCCGTAGATGCATGCTGATCCGCTTGGGCTAAGTTCAAAGCGAAAAAATGGTTTGCGTGTTCCCCCTTTGATGCCGACCGCGATTTCTGCGAGCCCTCCCAGCTTTGTTTCGATCGTACTTTTGGTTCCGTCAAGACGAATATCGAGATAACGGTGTGGTCCCCGTGAAAGCCGGTCGAGCGTGATATGCGCAAAGCGGTCACCGCTAAATTCTAGCTGTATCAGGTTGAGGTAATCGGCGCCATCTGGGTTGGTTGGTTTCGGCATTCTCGATGTCAACGAGATGGGTTCCGCTCCGAAAAAGAACCGGCAAAGATCTAATGCGTGCGTGCCGAATTCGAAACAGGTTCGCCTGTCACTGTCGCCACGCCAACCCGCTTCAGTTTTATCTGTAATAAAAAAAGTCTGATGCATCGAAACAAACAAAAGGTCGCCAAATTGTGGCGAAGTTATCAACTCCTGTGCCGCATTGTGGATGTTCATGAATCTAAATTCGTTATTGATGACAACGGATTTACCAGTTTTTTTCGACAGTTTAACGACATCCAAACCCTCTTCTAGCGACAGTACAAATGGTTTTTCACAAAATATGTGTGCTCCAGACTCGAGACCCTCGCAAATGATCGAATAATGTGATTTCGGCGGTGTTGCGATTGCAATAATGTCCGGCGAAGAATTTGCCATCATGTCAGCGACTGAATCGTAAACGGGAAACGAAAATTGATCATTGTCCACTTGTGGGTCTATTCCGCCCACTAGTTTCAGGTTGTCGATTTTTCGAATCGCGGGCAAATGTATGGTCCTCGCGGCTGCACCCAGTCCAACAACGCCAATTGTCCACAAATTTTGGACGCTTTTTTTCATATGATTTAGTACTCCCCACGCAAGGCGGCTTTTGGTGATGAATAAACGCGGTAAATTAATGGCACCTAAAATATACCTTTTTGTTGACAATGTTGAGGACGCTTAACCCACGAAAGGTGAATCTTTTTCAGACATCGAACCTATTTTTCTTTTTCCGAGAATAAGATTCACCATTTTCTAAGCAATTTTCCGCCAAGTTTCGGTGGCCTGCATCCCGGAAAGTGGCCCGGTGAATCTGTTAGTCTCGGCTTTGAATGAGCTTGCCCCGAGTGTTGGACCACCGTTGTGCTGAACTTCTCGGCCTTATGTCGGCGCGGACTGGCTGTTGCACCGCGTCCAACAGTTCAGACCAGATGCAGTATATTAAGGTGAGAGCGATGCGATCGATACGAGATAGTCGGATCCGATTTGGTGATTTTCGCCGTAGTGTTGCAAGCTGATGCCGCAATAATGCAATTTCAGCCTCAAGGGCGATGCGGTTCCGGAAAATATTCCGAAAACAGAGAACAGTTATCTTCAAGACATCAAGCATAATCCCAAGCGATCATGAGTCGCTGGTTGCTGCGAATCCGCCGCGGATGAAGTTTTCGGTAGAGATACCCGATCCTTGCAACAGCCATCCGATTAGCCAAATTCATCTCTTCGCTCGCCATCAGGGCAAAGACGTCAATCTCATATTAAAATTGACTTGTAGGCAGACAATGACCGCAGGACAATGTGTCTTCTTCCGCCCTAAACGCAGCCGTTTGCGAGCGTCCATTTATCCCTATTTTTCAAATCACAATTGCAGCCCATTTTACTATTGTCCCTACCAAAAACTCTATCCGCGTGCGTTATGAGGGAATCGTCGCATGTTAAGGCGTGATGCTCAGGATTTTATTGATCATAACTCATTGGATAAAGCTTCAATTCAGATCTCGCCAATCGATTGAAGCTGAAAACCTGATATTGCGGCAGCAGTTGTGACCCTGCGGCTGCGCAGTCCAAAACGCATTCGTGTTGGATTTTGGAACAAGCTTATTTTCATCACGCTACCGGCTTTTTCCATCGGTTCTTGACTGAACTCACATCCTGCAGCCGACAACGATATTGCGCTGGCATAGAGAAGAATTCCGAGCCTATTGGCGCTGGAAGTTCGGGGGCAGTGGTGGGCGGCCAAAGATTGACATTGAGTTACGAGAACTCATCCGCCGGGTTAGTTGCGAAAACCCGCTTTGGGGCGCGCCACGAATCCACGGTGAAGTTTTGTTGCTCGGCTGCTCGGTGTCTCAAGCAATAGTGGCAAAATACATGGTGAAACGTCCGTTGAATGGCGGCGCGCAGACTTGGAAAAAATTCCTTGAAAATCATAGAGATGGCATTGCTTCAATGGATTTCATTATTGTCCCGACGATCCATTTCGAGCTGCTTTATTGTCTCATTATTATCAATCACGCGCGCCGAATAATACGAGCGTATGTGCGCTACTATAATAATGTGCAAACACATGTGTCATTGGAGAGGTCTTCGCCAGCTGTGCGAAAGGTCCAGCTGGCTGGCGCCGTAACGTCGATGAAACATCTCGGCGGTCTGCACCATGAGTGTGTCAAAATCTAGTTTCTGATAGGGGCGGGTCTAACAATCGGCTCGGATCACCTCGGTGGATCGGGCCGACCTAAAGGCGAAAAGCCCGGACACTGCTGCGAGAACATTAGGTTGATTTTTTGTTCCGCTGAACGAAACGGGGTTTCACCATCGAGTTTCGGGCCATATATGCGGCATATACGGAACACCTAAATTATCAAAACCTTCTTCTGTGCCGTAAACCACATCCACGGCGTCGGAGCGCAAGACAAAATAAACACGCGACGCGGGCGGCCCCCGCCACGACTGAAGATTGCCGTCACGCAGTTTCTCGATAAATGCTGATTTCTGATCATCCTGGAGCGTAGAGAAGGGAGCATTATATTCGCTCAGTGCGGCTTGGCCTAATGACTTGATTGCGCTCAGGTAAAATTTTGCAAACGGCGCCTTCACGCTCAAATAGCGCACTATGAGAAGGCAATCCCGAACCGGTTTTGCCAGCTGATCATCAATGAAATGTGCAACACCTGCCTCACGGGCGCCAGGCGCCAGCGCGTCACAAAAATCTTCTAATAGAGAAACAGTGTTTTGATTTTTCAATACGCGAAAAGGCGCGTCGGCGGCGCGAGCCTCGCGGGGCGTCAAAAATTGTAAAGAACCGCCAATACTGGCCGCGATCAACGCTGTACCGCTTTTTTGAAGCATGTCGCGTCTCGTTGAGCGCATAGTATTTTTACCTTACTCAGAGAATGAGTTTGTGCGCCAGCGTATCACTGTTCCAAAACTGCCGCAAAGTAACCGCGCAGATATTGACCAGAGTAAAGCGGGTTCTAGTCGATACTATCTGTCATCATATTGCTATTATCTGCTCGTCGAATGGGATCGAATTTTTTGACAACAATTTGAATTTTCGCTACTTTTCCTATGTCAAAATCAATATTATTCCTTACCCGGCACAATAAAACACACGTCACCAGGATGGAAAGTTTCCGGATAAGGAATTATGTCGGATCGCGACGTTCAAACTGACATTGCGGTGATCGGCTCCGGCGCCGCAGGGTGTTATTTCGCCGCCAAGCTTGCGGTCGCAGGACAAAAGGTCGACGTTTTCGAGGCTGGTCCGGCGCGAACGATACACGATCTTGCGAGCTCGCAAATCTGGGCGCGCCGCCTCAAATGGGCAGGCCCCCATGTCGAAAGCGAGGGCGCGCCCCGGTTTGGGCATAATTTCAATATGGGGTGGGGTTTTGGCGGCGCGGCTTTGCACCACTATGCGCAATGGCCGCGGCTTTTTGAAACCGACTTCAAATCGTTTTCCTTATACGGCAGAGGGCTGGATTGGCCGCTGGAATATAGCGACTTGCGCCCGCATTATGATGAAATTCAAGCTGAGGTCGGCATTTCCGGGGACGCCGCCCAGGAAGAACATCGTGCGCCCGGCGCCGATTATCCGATGCCGCCGCTTAAATCTTTCGCGGGCGGATGATTGGTGGCCAAAGGATTTCAAAAGTTGGGCCAAAAGGTATTTCCGACGCCAATTGCTGCGACCTCCGTTCGTTTTAAAAACAGACCGCCCTGTATTTATGATGGCTGGTGTGATGCGGGTTGCCCCATAGGATCGCTGGCCAACCCGCTGGTGACATATTTGCCAGAAGCGGAGGCGGCTGGCGCAAAATTTCATGCGGATTGCGATGTTCGAAATTTCGAAATAGATCAAAACGGCCGGGTTACTGCGATCATTTATGCTGACTCAGCAGGGCGACTGACCTGCGTGCGTGCGACGACTTTCATTTTGGCGGCGGGCGCGATTCACAATGTTCGCTTGTTGCTGTCGTCGCCGGGTCGCAATGGGGAAGCGCTCGGAAACGAAAACAATTTGCTCGGAAAGTATTTTGGCAGCCATTTTATTGCCAACACGCATGGCTTATTCAAAGAAGATACCGAGCCCTATATGGGGCTCAGCACGGGCACATTGATGAGCTATGATCGATGGCGCCCGGATTCAGGAAATCCGTTTGGCACGATTGCCTGGGGCATTGGGCCGGCCGTTAAGCCGAATGATTTTATGGGAATCGCCATTGCAAGGCCGGAATTGTTCGGCCGCGCGCTGGATGATTTCATGCGAAAAGCGACTCATCACATCGCGCTCGCAAATGGCATTTGCGAAGCGGAATTTACCAAAGCGAGCCGGATTGAATTGACTGGCGGCAAGGATGCGGAGGGACGCGCAGTCGCGCGGATTGTTTATGAGGCGACAGAGGAGGCGATGGCGATGTGGCGGCGCGCCATACAAAAAGGCGTGGCGGCAATGCGCGCAGCGGGAGCTGAAGATGCTTGGGCTTCGCCCAATCCCGCGGTTGCTCACGCATTAGGTGGAACCATCATGGGCGATGACCCTGCATCATCGGTGACAGATTCTTACGGCCGCTTGCATGCGGCGGCGAATGTGGTCGTGGCAGGCAGCAGCTTGTTTCCAAGCGGTGGATCGGCGGGGCCGACTTTCACCATACTTGCGTTGGCGCGCCGGACTGTTTTGAAAATGACGGCTGACCCAGAGGCGTTTCGTTAATTCTTCATCTGGCGTCGTGTCATGCGCGCTTATTCATCGTTGCTCGGCGATGGTTCCACGCTATTTGAATCATGGATGCGATGGCGTTCAATAAGCTGATCCACAAGGCGTTGGGCATTAATGCGGTAATAGGATGGGATGCCGGGGAAAGGCACCGGCACGTATGGAATGGCGTGAAACTCGCGATCAATAACCCGCGCATCATAATGCGGTGTTGCTTCCCCAGACTGGTCAAACTGTTTAGCAACAAGCGCCCGCACGATTGATAGCGCACCGGGAGAAATGTTCGGAGGCAACTCTCTAAAATGAGTGTTCGTTCCAAAAAAGAAGTATTCGTGCATCCCGCTCCAAGCATTTTTTGTAGACATTTCGACATGGCCGCCGAGGAGCCATGTCACGGGATGGGTCTGCGTAAAATACTCCAGACGCGCAATGCTATCTTTGTAGGACGGCCAATCTTCAATGAATAGAAAGCCCGGATAGAGCGTGTCATTGGTAAAAAGAAGTTTTTCGCGTGAGTCGTAGAAAGCGATGGCATCAGCAGTGTGTCCGGGCGTCGGTATCACCGTAATTTTGCGTTCCCCGAGCATGAAATCGGCGGTATCGTGCGGCCAGTTTTTCAGCGCGAAAAAATCCTTCAGGCCGTCCAGATCATATTCAGGCGGCTTGGGGTAGGGGTTATACTGCTTACGAGGGACGTAACCAACCAGCGTTACGTTTTCTTCTCCGGCAAGGCTCCGGTGTCCGCCAAAGTGGTCCCAATGACTGTGAGTGCTGACAATGGTTAGCGGTTTGTCGCCTATCAGCGGGAGGAGATAAGGTTTTAGATCGGCGTAGCCCGTGCCTGAATCGATCAGGAGTCCGCCCGCGATCGCGCCGTCTTTGGCAAAATCCAACAGTAGATAAAAGAAATTGCCTTCGTAGGAGTTGCCGAGGCTTTCCCGAAAAATGATTGTGTCACGGCTGTAAGCCCAGACGAGATAGTCGCGATCGTGAGCCAGCCAGTTGGCCGGAAAACCTGATGTCGCATTTACTTCATCATGGGCGACCGACCACACATTTCCGGTTCCATCGGCGACAATGATTTCGCGCGGGCGTATATTTTTTGTGCAAATGACGAATTGACCCCGCCGGAGGCCAAGCCTGCTTGCATTATCTTTTCCATGCGATTTGCGCATGACGACTGTTTCCCCCGGTACGCATGGCCGGTTTAGCGGCTCGCCGGAATCCAAGCTCGGATCATGATCAAGGGGACGGAGTCTTTCCCATTCAATTGTGCGACTTGCCTGAATCTGGTCTGCGCCAGCACTTGGTGTGCTGAGCGAAACGAGCATCGCCGCCAAGACCAAACCGAGGCTTATGCCAGCTGCAGGGCTCTTCCGGGATCGGGTAGATTTCATCACGGTGATCCTTTTCGGCATTGGCGCGGTCTAATATAAACCGGCGACACGGGCGCGTTGCTGGATCAGCGCGAGCACCGTGTCGATTGTCGGCGTTGGCGCGTCGATCATGCGGCCAAGTTCCTGAACGACAGTGACCAAAGCGTCGATCTCCATCGTGCGGCCGCGTTCAAGATCCTGCAGCATCGAAGTTTTATGTGCGCCGACTTTCGCGGCGCCAGCGAGTCGTTTATCGACATCAATGGGAAAGCGCGCGCCCAGCGCTTCTCCGATCTCTTGTGCTTCCAGCATCATGGCGCGGCATATCGAGGCGGTGCCCGGGTTGGCGACAAGCGTGTCCAGCGTCGCGCCGGTGAGGGCGCTGATCGGATTAAAACAAAGATTGCCCCATAACTTAACCCAGATTTCATCCCTAATCCGGTCACGCAGACGTACTGTAAAGCCTGCGTTCTTCAGCGCTTGCGATAGGCTTTTAATGCGGTCAGTCGAATCACCGGTCGGTTCGCCCAGCGCAAAGCGATCACCCTGGATATGCCGGATTACACCCGGTTCGATTATTTCAGTGGCTGGATAAACAACACAGCCGATCGCCCGTTCGGGACCGATTGTCGACCAAAGCTTTCCCGCTGGATCGACGCTTTCAAGCGTGCGATTTTCCATTGGGCCTTTCAGGCCGTAGGAATACCACCAGGGCAATCCATTGACGGCGGTGACGACCGCCGTTTCGTCGTGAAACAGCGCCGGCAACTCTTGGGCGATGCCCGGCAAGGCAGGCGCTTTCAATGTCAGGATGACAAAATCCTGAGGGCCTGCTTCGGCCGAGCTGGCGACACAACGCGGATGTGCAACACGCTCTTCATCGCCAATAAGAATTTTAACACCGTTTTTCTGCATCGCTTTGAGGTGCGGACCTCTGGCGATCAGTGTGACGTCTTCACCCGCCCTCGCAAGCTCGAGGCCAAGCCATGCGCCGATGGCGCCTGCGCCATAGATGCAAATTTTCATGAAGTGAGCCCGAGTTTTTCCGCCAGACCGATACGTTGCAATTTCCCGGTTGGTCCTTTCGGAATTTCATCGACCACAAGAATTTTTCGTGGGACCTTGAATGCGGCAAGCCTTTCTGATGCGAAGGCGCGAATATCGTCAATCTCAACGGATTGCCCATCGCGCAATACTACGGCGGCGCCGACTTCCTCGCCAAGCATTTTATGAGGAATTGCGAATGTAACGACCTGAGCGATGGCGTCATGGCTGAGCAATATTTCATCGACCTCCCGCGGAGAAATTTTTTCGCCACCTCGATTGATGATTTCCTTCAACCTGCCGGTGATGGTGAGGTAGCCGTCGCCGTCCATCACACCCTGATCGCCGGTGCGAAACCAGCCATCAACAAATGCAACGGCATTCGCCGCTTCATTGTTTTCATAGCCGATGGTTACATTTTCGCCGCGGATAACGACCTCGCCTTTGTTTCCCGGCGCCAGCAATTCAGCAGTCTCTTCGCTCATGATCGCGACCTCCGGTCCGGCGGCCTGGCCAACCGTTCCTGGTTTTCGGATTTTTGGCGGCAACGGGTTGCATGTCATCTGGTGTGCGGCCTCGGTCATGGCGTAAGCCTCGACCACGGGTGCTTTGAAGGTGGCTTCCAACTCGGCCAAAACGGAGGGCGGCAGTGAAGCCGACGATGATCGGATAAAACGCAAACGGGCGCCTTCGATATTCGCGCGGTTGCGTTGCGCGCGGGTCAGGATTGCCTGGTGCATGGTTGGTACGGCCGAATACCAGGTCGGATCTGCTTCGGTGAGCCATGAAAAGAATTTTAGCGCGTCAAAGCCGGGAGTCGCGACCACGGAGCCGCCAACGCTCAGTGGCGCCAACGTGCAGGCCATGAGCCCATGAATATGAAACAGAGGCATGACGTTCAAACAGACGTCTGATGCATTAAGACCAAGCGTTGTTCGAATGTTGCGTGCGGACGCGGTAATATTTTTCTGAGATAGGGGTACAATTTTTGGTCGTGACGTCGTCCCGGACGTGTGAAGCACGAGTGCGACATCATCAGGCACGGCAAAGCCGGTTTTGGTCGCTGTTTTTGGGACCGATATTTTATCACCAGATTCAAGCGTGAATGTACCAGCCGGCGCGGACTCGTCGAAGGAGAGTGAAAGAATTATAGCCCCAGCCGCGCGGGCCGCATCAATGGCGGGGCTATCTGACTCTTTTGCAACGATAAGCGCCCTTGCCTTGAGATCAGACAAGTAAAAAGAAAACTCCTCGCGCTTATAGGCGGGATTCAACGGCGCCGCTGTCGCGCAAGCGGCGATTGCAATGAAGGCGGCCGCCATTTCCGGACCGTTTGGCAGCACAATAGCAATGCGATCGTTGCGCCCTAGTCCCAATCCGTTAAGGGTCTCGGCGGTGCTTGCGATAAGGTCCCGCAGCGCGGCATTACTTAAAGGCGTCCGGTCTGGCGCGCGCAAGGCGTCCGCTTCCCCAGGCGCGGTTTTAATAAGATCGTATACGGTGTTCATCAGACGTGTTTCTCTTTTTTGCGGTGAAAGAAAAAGTGAAGAGCGTTAGCCGGTTGCAAGCGCGCATCGAGAATCTGCATAATAACGAAATAGCCAACTGCGAGCGTCATGGACGCAAAGACAATGCCGGCATATCCGTAAGCGGAAACAGAGTACGCCGCGATTGCGGCCCCAGCTGAGATGCCCATGGACGTAATAAAAGTACTGAAAATCGCCGCTCGACCGCCCCGATCAATCTCAGCCATCATGCCCAACTGATAAGGGATCATGAAATTCCACGCGAATTTATGAAGCAGAATACCGATCACAAATCCGGTCTTGTTCAGGCTTGTAAGGAAAACGAATAGTGCGAGGAGGTGCAGGCCGAAAATGATTGTGATGACAAGCGGTCGGTTAATACGCGTGCTAACCGCTGCGGCGGAGGAGGCGCCGATGAAGCCAGCGAGGGTGCCGAACGACAAAACGAGGCCGAGTGAAGCAGGTTGTATCCCAGCGCTTGTCCCCAATCGTTCAGCATAGGTCCAGATAGATTGATGTGACGCCATGAGAGTAAAGATCGCCGCCAACATGGCCAGGGTAATGATTAACTTTACATAGTTTCGTTCGCCGTTGAGGGCTTTGCTGGCTTGGAGGGCCTGTGTCGGCCGGCGCGGCGCCCAAAGGGCGGCCGACGTCGCTGCGATTCCAAGACCTGCCAGCGCGCCAAAATAGGCGTTGATACCGAGCCCGTTATCGACGCCAAAAAACCGCAACATCGAAGCAACGCTTGATGTGTCGCCTTCGTTCATACGAATGGCGACGGGAAGAACCAAGAGGCAAGCCATTGCCAGCGTCATTTGGCTCATGGAAAAAAAAGCGTAATTTCTGTGCGGCTTCGCGCTTTGTGCAAGCGCGCCATAACAAAGCGCGATCAACGACCCAGCTCCGATGCCGGACATTACGCGCCAGGCAATCAAACTCTCCTTCGGTGAGAAACAACTGCCGATATTGGCAAATACGAAAAGACAGCACGCAGTAAGCGAAACAACACGCCACGGAACGCGGTTGAGCCAGAACACGCCGGCAAGTCCAGACCAGGCGAACGCATTCATTTCCGCTGCGACCAGGAGTCCCGCGTCTTTTTCGCTCCAGCCAGCAACATCGACAAGCCCGCCTACCGTCACCGGAGACAGAAAGGGCGTCATCACGCCGACCGTTGCGGGTATGATCAAGCTTGCCAGTGCGACGGGTGAATCCAACCGGCGAGAGGATGGATGCGATGGCGCGGCCATGTCAGGCGGTTGCGGTTTGTGTTTCGGCCACTTCGACGATTTGAATGTCAGTGTATTGGAGTAGGCCTAAGGGTCCGTTTTCGATTCCGATACCAGACCATTTGTGACCTGCGATCGGCGCCTGTGGGGTAATCGCTAAATGTTGGTTCACCCATGCAGTGCCGCAATTAAGTTTGCCCGCCACTTCGGCTGCACGATCGCCATCGCTGCCCCAGACCGAGCCTGCGAGTCCGAAATTACCGGCATTGGCCCGCGCCAGCGCGTCATCGATCTCTGTGTATCGCAATATAGGTAATGCCGGACCGAATTGTTCTTCCGCCACAAGGCGCGAATCGTCCGCTAGCCCGGTAATGATCGTCGGCTCTATAAAGAAACCGACATCGCCTTTGCGTTTGCCGCCAGTGACGACGGCGCCGCCATTTTTGCGTGCGTCCTCAATTAATTCGAGAACGCGTTCGAATTGAGCGCGATTGTTGACTGGTCCCATATCGACGCTGTCATTCAACCCGTCTCCGAGGTTTACGTCTTTTGCAAGAGACACCATTTCTTCGAGCACCGAGTCATAGAGATTATCAGGAAGGTAGACGCGCTTGATCGCTACGCAAACTTGCCCGCTATTTTCAAACGCGGCTGTAAATATCCCTTTTGCAACCATTTTCGGATCGGCATCGGCAAGCACAATCGCTGGATCGTTGCCGCCGAGCTCCAGCGTCACGCGTTTCAGATCAGTGGCGGCGGCCGCCGCCACGGATTTGCCGGCGTCCGTCGATCCGGTAAATGCGATCTTTCGCGGCGTTTTGTGGGCGGTCATCCAGACTCCCAATTCGTCACCGCCGGTTACGATGTTCAGTACGCCTTCAGGGACGTGCGGACGCAGGATTTCACCCAGCTTGAGCGTCGCAAGAGGCGTATAGGGTGACGGTTTCAACACAACCGTATTTCCCGCCAATAATGCTGGCGCAATTTTCCAGGCGGCGGTCATTACCGGATAGTTCCAGGGAATGATTGCAGCGACGACGCCCAGTGGGCGGCGATGAATTTCAGCGCGCCGCTGTCCCGGCACCGAAATCGATTCAACCGGAAGATCAAGCTCAGCCGTATATTCAAACCATCGAGCGGCGCCGCCGATCTCGCGCTGCGCCTTCGCAAGCGGTTTGCCCTGTTCCTGCGTAACAAGCCGGGCGAGTTCATCGGCATTATCGCGCATGGCAGCTGCGCAGGCCGTCAGAACGTCGCGCCGAACATTGATATCTTTCGACCAGTCAGCGAAAGCCGATTGTGCAGCGGAAAAAGCCGTGTCCAGCATTTCGCGCGAACATTGCGGAGCAGACCCGATAACGGTCTCAGTGGCAGGATTGATGACGGGGAATGTTTCAGTGCTGTCGATCAGCACACCACCGATTAGCATTTTCATTTCAGGCTCCTTCGTCGGCAAGTGGGCGGGGCAAACCAGCGGGTCCCCTTGCGGCGAGACCGGCGTCGGCGCGAGCGAATTGGCCGTGATCGGGGAAATGACGACCTGCCAGAATGTGCGCAATGCGAATTATAGTTCGCGCTAATAATCGCATACATTTTTCACCGGTGCAATGCGCTATTTAATTTGACGATGCGTTTGGACCAGCAGGCTGCAGAAACTGACGGGCACGCGCTAAAGGAATTTCGACTGTGCGGAAATGATCTGGTCTGATGCTTCAAGGATGCAGGCGATCAGGGCGACGCGGATCCACAGCCCATTGCGTTCCTGCTGCCAATAAACTGCGCGAGGATCGCTGTCGATTTCCGGATGAATCTCCGGGCCGCGAGGCAAAGGATGCAGGATAACGGCTTCTTTTTTCATGTGCTCAATTTGCGCTGCGCCGATTGAATATTTGGAAAGGTCGACACGCGCGGATTCGCCAGACGTATCATGCTCGGTTTGCATGCGAGTGACGTAGATTGCATCAACGGACGGTAAAAAATCTTCTAACCGGTCTGACTGTTCATATGAAACTTTATCAGCATCAAGACAGGCCAAGATGTCAGGCTCCATTTCGAAACCCGGTGCGGCGATAAAAACAAGGCGGGTATCTTTATAGTGGCGCAGCAGGCGACAAAGTGATCGAACAGTTCGTCCTCGCTTAAGGTCGCCCATCATGGCGATGGTTTTGCCTTCGATTCCGCCGGTTTTTTGAAAGTTGCGTTCAAGCGTATAAATATCGAGCAACGCCTGGGTTGGGTGTTGGTCCTTGCCGCTGCCAGCGTTGATGACCGGCACCCTGCGGTTCATATCACCCATTAAATCCGCAGCGCGTGCTGCATAACCCGGTTGTGGCGTGCGCATGATAATGAGGTCAACGTAAGCGGCAAAAGTCCTAATGCTGTCTTCAAAAGTTTCACCTTTGAACTCTGACGATACATCAGGGTTTCGAATTTCACTCGTTCTGACGCCAAGAATGTGACACGCATTGTTCATCGACAGGTAGGTGCGAGTGGATGGTTGGGTGAAATACAGCATCGCCCGGCGAACTGGCAGTAATTGCTGTAAGAACCGCAAACCGTCCGGCGTGCGCGCAATCCGGCGGGTGATGGTTGTGAGGCGGCACAAATCGTCGAGAAGCGTACGATCGAAAATATCGGTCGTAATAACATGGAGCATTGGACAACACCTGAATTGCAGCGTCGCCCGCTCAGGCGCGCTTTATGTACGAAGGCTTGATGGCGTCAGTTTCTATGAAACTGCAGAGACCTCGTACAGTGTTTTTTCGAGCGTTTCGACGGTTCGATCAATATTCGTCAGCTTGTCGAGGCCGAAAAGACCCAGGCGGAATGTGCGAAATGTATCGTCCTCACCGCACATTAGCGGCACGCCGGCGGCAATCTGGAGCCCCAACTCCGCAAAACGTGCGCCGGAACTGATAGCGGGGTCTTGGGTATAGCTGACGACGACGCTCGGCGCCTCAAAACCCGGCGCGGCGACGCTGGCGATATTCTTTTCCGCGAGGAGTGTGCGTACTCTTTGTCCCAGTTCGAACTGCAACTCTTTGGCCTTTTGGAACCCAAGGGCCGCCGTTTCATTAATGGCGTCGCGGAATATCGTAAGCGAATCAGTCGGCATGGTGGCGTGATAGGCGTGTCCGCCATCTTCATAAGCGCGTATGATTTGCAGCCATTTTGCCAGGTCACAGGCAAAGCTGTCACTTTTGGTGTTGGCCAAGGCGTCAAGAGCAGCGGCGTTCAACATTACAAGACCCGCGCATGGGGAACTGCTCCACCCTTTTTGCGGCGCGCTGATCAAAATATCAGCGCCGACTTCCTGCATATCCGCCCATATTGTTCCCGAGGCGATGCAGTCGAGAACGAAAAGGCCGCGATGCTCGTGAACCGCCGCAGCTACTTGTTTGAGGTAGTCGTCGGGTAACAACATTCCCGAAGCGGTTTCTACATGAGGCGCAAATACAAGCCCGGGCTTTTCCGCGCGGATAGTTGAGACAACTTCGTCAACCGGCGCTGGCGAAAATGGCGCCTGCGGATCATTGCCGGTGCGGCGCGCCTGCAAAACGGTAACACTTTCGGCGATTGCGCCGGTTTCAAGAATTTGCGACCACCGGTAGCTAAAGAAACCATTGCGAATGACAAGGCAGCGCTTTTGTTGTGCGAACTGTCGTGCGACGGCTTCCATGGCGAAAGTGCCGCCGCCAGGAACAATAACCGCCGCATCGGCGCTATAGACCTTCTTTAATTGTGAGGAGATGTCCTGCATGATAGTTTGGAACTTGGCAGACATGTGGTTGAGCGCGCGGTCAGTATAGACAACCGAATATTCCAAAAGTCCGTCAGGATCGACATTGGGTAAAAGGCCGGGCATTGATGAACATCCGTAATTGGTGAAGTGCGAAGTCGGTGAACGATAAATTATCGAAGCGGTCAGAACATTTCAAAATATTCCCGTTGTTCCCAATCGGTAACCTCCGATAGAAAACGGTCGATTTCTGCTTGTTTGATCGACGTATAATAATCGACGAATTCATCGCCTAACGTCTCGCGATAAAAGCTGCTTTCCTTAAACGCTGCAAGCGCTTCCACGATGCTCTTCGGCAATCGTTCCGCCTGGGATGAATAGGGTTCTTCGACGGCCGCCGGCGGCGTGAGTTTCGCGTCAATGCCGTCAATGCCGGAGAAAAGTTGAGAGGATAGGTAAAGATAGGGGTTTGCCGCCGGATCGCCAACACGGTTTTCAATTCGGGTCGCTGATGGGCGCGCACCGCCGACAACACGCAGCATTGCGCCTTTGTTGTCGCGCGCCCATTGGATGCGATCTGGCGCCAGCGACCCGGTTCGGTATCGTTTATACGCGTTGACCGTAGGCGCTGCGAGAATGCACGATTCTTTTGCGTGCTGCAAAAGCCCGCCGAGATACTGCATGCCCAATCCGGAAAGTATTTCATCGCCGCTGTCCGCCGCGAAATGGTTCGCGTCGGTCTTTTTGTCGGTCAGGCTCTGATGCAGATGCCACCCGCTTGAGAATGTATTAGGAATGTGCGGACGGCACATAAATGTGGCGTGGTACCCTTCGCGCTGGCAAATCTGTTTGATCGCGCTTCTGGCGAGCACCGCATTGTCGGCTGTAGCAAGCCCTTTCCGAGGGCTGAATGTCAATTCAAGCTGACTTGGGCCGAATTCGATTTCTTCGGACCGGAGCGGCAGGCCCAGATTGATAAGGCCACGCCGCAACGATTCGAATAATGACTCCAATTCGTCATAGCGAATTTCAGTAAGATATTGGTAGCCATGCTGCAGCATAGCGACGCTCGGCGGGGTCGAAGGCTGGACGCAGTCATGTGTTGCGAGGTTTCGATCAATTAAACGAAAGACGTGAAACTCGAGCTCGAGCCCGCTGACAAACTCAAGCCCCTTGTCGTCAAGTCGTTTGAGCGCCTGGCTCAAAATACGTCTCGTAGAAAAAGTGACGGGCTCTCCGTCCGGGTAATAAAGGTCGCATTGCACCCAGCCATTTGTTTTAGCCCAGGGCAGACGCCTGAACGTCGAGGGGTCTGGCACCATGATCAAATCGGCGCCGCCGGCGAGCCGCGGCGAGCCAATACCTGCACCAGCTTCCCAAACAGGCATTACGGTTTTGTGGGAAGTGTCTTTAAGGATCAGCGTGGACACCACGGTGCAGCCATCGACCATGGTGGATGCGACGGCGTCCCGCTGGATTGCTTTGCCGCGCGTAAGACCATGCTGGTCAACGAAAACAAATCGCACGACTTCCAGGTTATCGCGTTCTATAGCGCCAAGCATATCCTTGGCGCGCCGGATTTGGTCATCGTCCCATAAACTGAAACGATCGACGAAACTGCCTTTCAAGTCGAGATCATCGCTCAATCGCCCGTCCTTTGCGAAACCTATGTGAACAATAGTTTACAGAGAGAACATTTTAAGGCAATCTATTGATTTATTGGCCTAGAAGCAAGAGGTCTTATTCAATCTCGGAATTTACCACTCATTTTTCGAATCGGTCAGGATATTGAGCAGTTATTAGGGTAGTGTTGCCGCAACTGTGAAACGCAAAATAATGTAAAGCAATGTTGCAGAGGTGAGGCGCCAACACAGATAGAGTTTGTTGCGGTGCAGCATTTTGACGGGGCTAAATGCTGTCGGGATGTAAGTGACTTACGTGGGAGAGCGCCTTATTACCATTTGTCGGTGCTTAAGATGGGAACGCATTAAATGGTTGGACCGGCCTTAATAACAGAAACAAATAGTTCCAAGCAGTCGACAGAGACGAAAACTGAATCCAGATATTCGGTGGGATCGCTTGTGCATGGTCTCAATGTGATTAGAGCGTTCGATTCAGAACATCGAGAAATGACGCTTACGCAAGTTGCAGAACGTACTGGCATGTCCAGAGCGGGCGCCCGCCGCTATTTGCTGACTCTTGCAGATCTTGGATATGTTTACCACGATGAGCGTCTCTTCCGATTGTCACCGAAAGTGATGGAGCTCGGTTATACGTATTTGTCGTCAGAGCCGATGACGGCAATTGTTCAACCCTATCTTGAACAGCTTCGGGACCAGACTGGCGAAACAATAGGCCTTGCCGTGCTTGATGAGGAATATGTTGTTCATATCGCGAGAGCCCATTCAAAACGGAGCTTGATGGCGCCGACTTTAACGATTGGCAGGCGATTCCCAGCAATATATACGTCTCCTGGCCGAGTTATGATCGCTTTGAAAGGCGAGGCGGACATTGAACGCTATCTTAGCGTCGTTGATTCTTCCGTAAACGGACCGCTTCGCAAGACGGATGCCGACTCGTTGCGCAAGGCATTGAAAAAAGCTCAGCGCGAGCAATATGCAATTGTTGAACAAGAAATCGAAATAGGCGTGCGGACCCTCGCCGTGCCGATTTTCAATCAATCCCATGAAGTGGTTTCGGCGCTGAATATTTTGACGAATATCGCCAAAATCGAAAAAGATTACCTCATAAATGAATGTCTCCCGCTGATGCAGGCGGCGGCGGCGGAAATCCAGCACGCGGTCGTCGATTAGTCGGCGGATATTGTGACGTTGGCGTCTAATACCCCCGACAGGAGGGTGCGAAGGCGTCCGTTAGCGGCATATTAAAATTGTGCGCAATATGAATACTTGTTCTACATGAGAATTATGTGTATGGGTGCATCCTAGGGCAGATAGGTGTCGAAGGGATGCTGGTTGGCCCTTGCCGGCTTCGGCCGGCTTTTGCCTAGGGGCGGCGCTTTTTGCCGTTTGCGGGCCAACACAGAGCTCGATTTGAGCTGATGAATGGAGCGTCCGATGAAAAATTTGTATCTTGCAGCGCTGCCAATCATACCGTTGCTCTTTGTCGCCTCTGCGAACGCAAATGCGAAACCCTCGCCTGACCGGATGGTCTTGGCCTGTACCGCCGTCAATCATGATTATGCACTGGCGCGTGATCGTGCTGATCAGGAAGCATTCGCTTCCTTATTCACCGAAGACGCAGTTTTCACGATGCAAGGGGAAACATTCGCCGGCCGCGAAAAAATCCTAGAGCGGTTAAAACCGGGGGCCTCCGCGAATTTCGCGCGGCTTTTGATCAATACGATCAAGGTTACGCCGACATCCAGCAACGCTGCGACCGGCGTGACATATTTCACAATGTTTATGGCGGCTGAAGGCAATGAGCCCGAGCTGCCGGTCACCGACTTTATCCTGTTTATGGGTGAGTATCACGATGAGTATGTGATGACGAATGAGGGGTGCAAAATAACAAAGCGAAAAACTGTGCCGATGTTTTCCGGTGCGTATAAGCAATGATCCAGATGAAAAGAAAATTTGCCTTGCCGATGTTGCTTGCGCCTTTGGTCGCAATGATCACGGCGTGTGCAAATGAAGGCGCCCCCGAGGCGATCAGCTTGGCCGATAGTGTTTTTTATAACGGCAAGATTGTCACGATGGATGACAATTTTTCCGTCGTTTCGGCGCTGGCGGTTAAAGACGGACGTATTTTAGCGATTGGTGATGACGAAGCGATTTTCGGGTTAGCGGGCGTAGACGCCAAGGTCGTCGATCTCGCCGGTCAAATGATGCTGCCGGGCATGATTGATTCGCACATGCATCCCAACCAGGCCGCGGTTTCCGAATTTGACCATGCTATTCCCGACATGGCGTCGATTGCCAACGTGCTTGCATATGTGCGCGCACGTGCTGCGGCGCTGCCCGACGGGGAATGGATTTGGGTGCGCACCGTGCATCCTGATCGGCTGCAAGAGCGGCGCTATCCGACGCGGGCCGAGCTCGACTCCGCGGCGCCAAATCACCCGGTGGGGTATGCGGCGTACATTTATTTCCCGAAAGCGTCTTTCAACAGTGCGGCGCTGAGAGTCCTCGGCATCGATAAGGATTTTGCCGCTAAAAACCCGGCTGACATCGAGCGCGACCCGGTTTCCGGAGAGCCCACAGGATTGATCCGTCATCATACCCGATATGCGCCCGATGCGGGGTCGAATGATGCAACGGATGATGCCCAAAAGGCGACGCTCTTCCGTAGCATGATGACGATTTATAATTCTACTGGCCTAACTACCATTAGTGATCGCAAAGCGACGTCGGAATGGATGGGCGTTTATGAGCGATTGAACGCCGACAGCGAATTGACCGTGCGACTTTCGATGATGGGTGAGTTGAATACAGCGCAAGACCGTCAGCTCAGCGATATTAAATCTGATATCAACGCCCTCGCAGATCGGGCGCAAGAATTAAACGGGCCGAATTTACAACTTATTGGCGTTAAGACGTTTCTTGATGGCGGCATCACGAGCGGCACGGCATACTTGCTGGAACCGTGGGGCAAAAGCGATCTCTATGCGATTGATGATCCAGAATATCGCGGCAATTTGAATTTATCAGGCGAGCGGCTCGAGGCGATAATCGAGGCGACAGCGCGGGCAGGTCTGCAATATACGGGGCACACCGTTGGCGATGGCGCGGTGACCGAATTGGTGCGCGCTTATAAAAGCGTGGGCGACAAGCTACCGCTTCGTGAGACACGCCCGGCACTGACACATGCCAATTTTATGACGCCCGAGATTATTGAGACCATGGCTGAAGAGGGCATCGTTGCCGATATCCAGCCGGACTGGTTCTTCCTCGACGGCGCAATGATGGCCGAACAGCTCGGAAAATACCGCATGCGGTATTTTCAGCCACTCCATACGCTTTTCGAAAAAGGCGTCATGATCGGCGGCGGGTCGGATCACTGGCACCGCCTTGACCCGGACACAGCCGTCAATCCCTTTAATCCCTTTCTGGGCATGTGGATTGCGATGGCGCGGACCCCGCGTTTCTTTGACGGACAGCAGCTTTTTCCAGAAGAAGCGCTGACGCGCCGCGAAGCGTTGCAAATGTACACAACGAACAATGCCTACCTTCTCTTCCGGGAGGATGACATTGGCAGCCTCGAGGCGGGAAAGTTCGCCGATATGATTATCGTCGATCGCGATGTGCTTGAATGCTCTCTGGACGACTTCCGCAATACGCGCGTGCTTCAGACTTATCTGGATGGAGAGTTGGTTTATGCGTCGGATGAATGAAAGTGACGTACGATGATTAGCGAACAGGAAAACCGCCTATTGACAGAAGTGCAGCCCGGCGCGCCTGCGGGTGCGGTGTTGCGGAACTATTGGCAGCCGGCGGCGCTGGTTGAAGAACTGAGCAAGGAACGGCCTATCGCGCCGGTCAAACTTCTTGGTGAAGAGCTGACGCTGTTCCGCAAAAAAGACGGTGGTTACGGGCTTATTGGCCGTCATTGTCCACATCGCGGCGCAGACCTTTGTTTCGGTCGTCTTGAGGATGGGGGCGTCCGTTGCCCGTTTCACGGTTGGCTATTCAATGAAAAAGGCCAATGCCTGGAGCAGCCCGCCGAACCTGAAGCCAGCCGGTTTCGCGAGGGGCTCGTTCATACCGCTTATCCTTGCGTGGAAAGAAGCGGCATTATCTTCGCCTATCTCGGCGAGGGCAATCCGCCCCCGACGCCAAAGTTCGATTGCTTTGAAGCGCCGTCCTCACACACCTTTGCGTTTAAGGGTTGGTGGGAATGTAACTGGCTACAGGCGCTGGAGGTCGGGATCGATCCTGCACACGCATCGTTTCTTCACCGGTTTTTTGAGGATGAAAGTCCTGAGGATTCTTACGGGAAACAATTTCGTTCCGGTGCAGCCGGCACAAATATACCGTTGACAAAAATCCTGCGCGATTTTGATCGCCCGAATATTGATCTCGAGGAAACGGACTACGGATTCCGTTTGCGCACAACGCGCGAAATTGATGCGCAGACTGTTCACTATCGCATTACAAATCTTCTCTTTCCGAACGCCATTGCCATTCCGATGAGCGACGAGATGACAATCACTCAATGGCATGTGCCGATCGATAATGAAAATTGTTACTGGTACTCAATTTTCACTAGTTTCGCTGGGCCGGTAAATCGCGAATTGATGCGCGCGCAACGCCTTAAGGAACATACACTGCCCGACTACCGGCCGCTCAAAAACAAATCGAATAATTACGGATTTAATCCCAAAGAACAAAAGACCCAAACCTATACGGGCATGGGCTTCGATATCAACGTGCACGATCAGTGGGCGGTTGAGTCGCTGGGGCCGGTGCAGGATCGCACGCGCGAACATCTTGGAAAATCTGATGTAGGGATCAAGCGCTATCGGCGCATGCTGAAACAAGCAATGCAGGCCGCCTCTGCGGAAGAAATGCCATGCAGGCCAAACGAAACCAGAATGACAAATTTACGCGGACCGGTGGCTATAGATGCATTGGGCGATGCAGGGGATCCGGATTGCTGGAAACGACTCGATGAGGAAAGGCGAAAAGGTCAGAGCTGGGCCGAAATGACGTGAGACAGAAAGCCGGGTTCTGACACGCTAGTGTTCGCGCGGGCGGAATGAGAGTTCATCAACGCACTACACGAGCGCCCTAGCGTGTTTTTTGCAACTATTTGAATATCTGTGGCGGCGTTGGATTTCCGCTTTTGGAAATGAATTAGAATTTGGAGAATGATAGATGACATCCCCCTCTGATCTCAAAAAATCAGCACTAGAACACATCTGGTTTCACGTTACGCCGCCTCAGACATTGCGCGCCGAGCACGGAATGATGCTGTTTAAGGAGGGCAAGGGCTGTTATCTTACTGATGTCGATGACAATGTTTATCTTGATGCGTTCTCGGGCGGCGCTTTTGTCACGAGCATCGGCCATGGACGGGAAGAGGTCGGTCAGGCCTATGCTGAACAGGCGGCAAAACTTGCCTATGTGACGCCTTATAATTTCGCTGCGGAACCCACGGTAGCGCTGGCGGAAAAACTTAGCGAGCTTGCCCCTGGTGATCTAAACAGGGTGTTCTTTACGTCGGGCGGCTCTGAGGCGGTGGAGACCGCAATGAAGATCGCCAAGCAATATCATTGGTTTAATGGTGAGCAAAAACGAACAAAAGTTATCAGCCGGCGCGGCTCCTATCACGGCTCGACATTCTACGCCATGAGCATCACTGGTGCGAGCCATGAATATAACAACAAAATCTTTTCACCGTTGGTTCCCGGTTGCCTCCAAGTTCCGTCGCATAATTGCTATCGCTGCGAATATAATCTCTCCTATCCGAGCTGTAATGTGCTCTGTGTAGAGATGATCGAAAAAATGATCCTTCATGAAGGGCCGGAAACGATTGCTGCGATCATTGCCGAACCGATTCCGTCAGCGGCGTCAATTTATTTGCCGGTTGATGAGTATTTGCCTCGGCTGCGGGAAATCGCCGACAAGTATGGCATTTTGCTGATCATCGACGAGGTTATTAATGGGTTTGGCCGCACAGGTAAGATGTTCGCGTGCGAACATTGGGGCGTGACCCCGGACATTATGACCGTAGCCAAGGGATTGACCAGCGGATACGCGCCTATGGGTGCGGCGATTGCCGGGCCGAAGATTACTGAGCGATTTGAGTCGCGTGGTGGACGCGAGTCCGGATTAAACCACGTGATCAGTTTTGGCGGACATGCGGCGTCGGCGGCGGCGGCCTTGAAGAATATTGAAATTATCGAAACCGAAAACATGGTGCAGAATTCTGCCGATATGGGCGCCTATCTTCTTGAGGGCCTGCAAGAGCTGAAAAAATACCCCATTGTCGGCGATGTGCGGGGCCTGGGCCTGCTTGCGGCTGTTGAATTGGTGCGTGACAAGAAAACCCGGGCGCCCTTCCTGCCTGAAGACCAGATGCCTGCCCGCTTTAACGGTCACTTAATGGACCTTGGCGTTTTGGCGCGCACTTATCAGGTGGTGGAATTCGGGCCGCCGCTATGCGCTGGAAAAACCGAGATTGAAAAAATCGTCGATGTGACAGAGCAAACCGTGAAGTGGTTCTGTGATGAAGTTGGCATCCATTAATTTGAAAACAAAATTTATGCGGTCTTGCGGAGTTATATTCGTACACAGACGGCCAAGAAATGAGCATAATTTATGAGCAAGACAGTCGTTATTATCGGGGCGGGCGTGATTGGTTGCGCGATCGCGCTGCAACTGAGTCGCAAAGGCTATAAGACCATCAATATCGACAAGAATCCGGAAGTTGGGTACGGATCAACGAGTAATTCTTGCGCAGTTGTGCGGTTTTCTTATTCCAGCCTCGCCACAACCGCCCTCGCTTTTGAGGGGTATCACTACTGGAAAAACTGGACTGATTTTCTCGGCGTGAAAGATGAGCGCGGGGTGGCGAAATATCATCAATGCGGCCATCTGATGTTAAAGCATAGCCCAGATGATCGCGCTCATGTCGTGGAGTTTTATGAAGCGCTCGGGATTCCCTATGAAGAGTGGGACAATGCGACGATCAGTAATCGCTTGCCGTTATTCAATTTGAATCTGTGTGGTCCTGTCGTGCCTGTGGATGATCCTGAGTTCTGGGAGGAATCCTCCAGTGAAGGCGAAATTGCGGGCGGCATATTTGTGCCGATTGCGGGTTATATCGGTGATCCCTCTTTGGCGACTCACAATCTGCGTTGCGCTATCGAAGCCGCTGGCGGTGAATTCCGGCTTGGCCGACGCGTTCTTGGAATCAACCGTAAGGACGGCCGCGTATCAGGCGTTGCGCTTGACGCAGATGAGGAAATTGCGGCGGATATCGTCGTCAATGCGGCGGGACCTTATTCCGGCAAGATCAACGAAATGGCGGGCGTGCTGGACGGTATGGCCATCAAGACCAAAGCACTGCGTCGCGAGGTGCATCATCTGCCGAGCCCTCCCGATTTTGATTTCGAGCATAAGGGCGTGATGACGTCCGATGACGATCTGTATCTCTACTTCCGGCCTGAGACGGGGAATAAAGTTACCATTGGATCGGGTGATCCACCTTGTGATCCGCAAGTCTGGGTGGATGATCCTGACGATTTTGATCGGGGATTTACCGAAAGCCAGTGGAAGGCTCAAGTCTACCGCGCCGCGCGCCGGATTCCGGAATTGCCAATACCGAATAATGCTTCGGGCGTTGTCGATTTGTATGACGTGTCAGATGATTGGATCCCCATCTATGATCGTTCGGATCTGCCGGGTTTCTACATGGCGGTCGGCACGAGCGGGCACCAATTCAAGAATGCAGGCGCGGTGGGAGATTTGATGGCCGAACTGGTTGATGCTTGTGAAAATGGCCTCGATCACGACCAGACGCCGCTTCAATATGAGTGTTCGCATATCGACCAGACGATCGATATGGGTGTATTCTCGCGCCGTCGAAAAATACACCGCGAGAGCAGTTTTTCCGTACGCGGTTAAAGCCTGTTGTTTACGTGTTGACGTATGAACGGTTTAAGGGCGTGAATAAAACCGTCAAACGATTTGCTGTCGCGGAGCTTCTTTTCAGCTGCCTGTATAAGCTCAGCGTGTAGCTGGTCGCGGTCAATTTTTACATGCCGGCCGTTTTGAACGACCAACTCTCCATCCACGAAGACTTGATCGACACCGTATGAGGCATCGCTACTGAATAATGCGTCGATAGATGGGGTCATCCGGCGACCATCATTGCGAGGCTGAGATTTATAAACAGCGATATCCGCTTTCTTGCCAATTTCAAGCGATCCAATCTGATTGCCCATGCCGATTGCGCGAGCGCTGTTGCGCGTCGCCATACCCAATAACGTAGTTTTCGATAGCAATGGCGATCCGGTAGCCTTGTCCGCGTGTAGCCCATGTGCGAAACGCATCTCGTTCAACATATCGCCGTCATCGTCGAACGCCATGCTATCGGCGCCAAGTCCAACATTGACACCGTGTTTAATCATATCTGTGATTGGCGCCACACCGTTCTGCAGCCGCAAATTGGACCCTGGGCAATGAATCACGGACACTTTGGCTGCGGCAAACAACTCCATGTCCGCAGGTGTGGCGAAAACGCAATGCGCACATGACAGGCGCTCATTCAATAAGCCCGCGTCATTCATAAAAGCGACGACTGAACGGCCGTAGCGGGCATTGGCCGCATCTCGTTGATAGGCGCTTTCCAAAAGATGTGTTTGTATCGGTAAACCCAATGACGTGGAGAGATCCCAAATTTGTTCTAGCATTGCGTCGCTACACCAATGGACCGAAACTGGCCCCATGATGACGGAAGCGCGGTCAAAATCGGTCTGTACGGACCATGACCGAACAAGATCAGCATATTCCGGCATCGACATAACATTACGGGATGCAAGAAATTGATCGGTCTGTTTGCGCAGGCCATTCGGCAATTGTGACCGCACATCGCTAAGCAGCGCGCCAATGATGCTCTCATCCATAGTGCTCATCGTCACAACTGCGCGCGCCCGAGAATGTTGCGCGCCGGTCAGCATCGCCGTCAATGTTTCATCATAGCGTTTGGCTGTTGGTTGATAAAAACTATTCACAACAGTTGTCACACCGGATTCCAGCATCTGGCAGTGTGCGAGTGTGCTCACGAGTTCAGGATCGAGATCCGGCATGCGCATCAGATCCAGTATCCAGACCTCGAGGAGATCATCAGGAACGCCGAGCTCGACGCTTGACGGTGCGCGAACATGATCGTGCGCATTCACGAATCCGGCGAGGATCAGGTGGTCTTCAGAACCGTAACATTCCGCTGGGTCAAAACGTTGCGTTAACTCTGTATAATCGCCAATCGCAACAATGCGGTCCTTTTCTATGCACAAAGCGCCGTGCGATAACATAATCGGATCGCTGGAGACTTTTTCATCATTCCCGGGGAGGCCGATCGCGCCTTGAATTAGCGCGCTGCAAGGTTTTGGACCATCAGTTCGCACAGTTGACTTCATTTCGCGCACCATTTTTTTCGTTTAGAAAAGGTAAGATGGGAATGCGTTTTCGGTCCAATCATTCGCCTTTTCAGCTTTTTCATTTCACCGTACTTTGCTAGGTTGAAGTTTGGAAAGTGTAAGGTCGCGATCTGCGGAAATCTATTGATTTGGCTAATGCCCCGCACACGATAAAGCCTGGGAGAACAACTTTGCCTCTTAGTTTGACTCAAGCCAATGAAGCTGTTGCTGCGGCCCTCCGCAAAGCTGAAGAATTGAACGTTCTTATCAGCATCGCGGTATGCGATGAAGGCGGCCACCTGGTGGCGTTTTCGAGAATGGACGGCGCCGGATGGGCTGGCGTCTATGGCGCGCAAGGTAAAGCAGTCGCCTCCGCAGCCACAGGCGCGCCAAGCGGCCGCATTCCGCCGGACATACCCGTTATGCTGCGCATCAACGAACTTGCCGGTGATCGTATGATCTATGCTCAGGGCGCGTCGCCAATTCGGATTGGCGGACGTGTGGTCGGCGCGATTGGAACGGGCGGCGCTACAGCGGAACAGGACGAAGCCTGCGCGGCGGCGGGCGCCGAAGCGATTATGAAGGCGCATGGTTAACCGCATCCAGTTTCTTGATCGCCCAGAAAAATCCGGCGAGGCTATCGCCGCCAGAGGTGGCGCCGTGAGATAAAATACCGCTGAGGGCAGACTCGACGGAGCGTGGTTCTCTGGTGGCTAATGCTGCGATGAAGCGCTGCCAACTCATCGAACAATGCCCTTTTGCGGATTCGCGCAGCAAGGCTGCGGATAATGTCGTTGTCCGCCGCGCTGCGGTTTCCGCAGGAATTTTACACAATTGTACAGCGTCATCGCGCACGAGCCAGACAGCCAGCATTGCGCCGCAGAGAAAATCATCGCCCGCGGGTGTCAGGCCAGCGCCGAGGCCGGCGAGATGTTCGGCCCCAAAGGCTAGTGACTCCTTCACCGAGCTGTTGCTTTTCTGATCCATTTGCATGAAGACGGCTGCAAAACGCTTGGACAGCGTGTCTTCAATCGCTGAATTAGATGCCGGCGGCATCGGCGCGAGAAAATCTAAAAGCGTCGCGCGGTTCGCAAGCGATTGAGCTTGATGCAGTAGTTGCGTCTGCATTTCTTGCCCGCGCTTTTCTGCTGCGCGCGCCTTTCTCCAATCCGGCTTTGGATTCCATTGGATTGCGTCTCGAAAACAAATATCCGCACGAGCCAATTTCAAGTGCGACCCGTCGTAAAAAGCTGGCAATCCGGGCGCGCTGCTTTTTTCGATGAGCGAGAAGTTTTCGAGCAGAATGTTGAGCGGGCCGTTTTCGATAGACGGTTCTGCAAGTGTGATAACCAGTGGTTCACCAGTTTCGGCGTTTGCTTGCGGCTCCAGGATGATACTGCATGACCGCGCGTGACTATGGATGACGGCGCCGCGCCGGACAGCGCCCTTTAACCGGCCGGAAACAGAGCTGCTTATGGACAGCGCATGCACAATTGGCGGCGTCATGTCGGGTTGCCTCCGTTAAGCGTGATAACACGCAACCT
>JAJFGC010000089.1 GCA_021776345.1 Hyphococcus sp.
CGAGCCTCAAACCGACGGTTGGAACACGCCCTCGACCGGCGCCAACCTCGCCTGCGCGTCCCGCAAAAATCGGCGGCTTCGCCATTGCCGCCGAAGCGGACACTCCGCCGCCGTTTTTCTTCGCCAGCGACATTGAGCGCGCGCAACGCGATACCACGCCGGCGCCCGTGCTTTATGCCAGTGATCTCAGCGAAGCGTTTCGCGAAATCCGCATCCGCATCACCAAAGGCGAAAACTTTGTTGATGCCCTCAAACGCGCCGGGGTCAGCGCCAGCGACCGCAATGACGCCGCTTATGCTTTCGGCAAGCACTATAATTTGCGGCGCCTCCGTCCGGGTCAGGAGTTTTTGCTGACGGTCGGGCAGCCGCAACAAACGCTGTATCAACTCGCCTCGGCGTCTGGCAAAACCGACGCACGCCTGCTCGCGCTCGAATTTCGCGCGGACGCGGAAAACCGCATCTTCGTTCGCCGGGACCAGTCCGGCAAGCTTGCGGGCGAGGCCGCGCCAATTGCGTTGACGACACGCATTCTCTCCGTCGCGGGGCGTATCGATGGCAGCCTTTATCTCTCGGCCAAAGCTTCCGGCGCACCGGACCAGATCATCGCTGACCTCGCAGACGCCTTCGCCTATGATGTTGATTTCCAGCGGGAAATCTTCGGCGGCGACGAATTTGAGGCGATCTTTGAGGCGCGTTATGACGATCAGGGCGATCTCGTTTCGACTGGCGACATCATCTACGCCCGGCTCAACTGGCGCGGACGCTCGAGGGAAAAAGGCTATTACCGATTTGCCGGGGCCGACGATGGTCAACGCGGCGACTATTATGACGCGACCGGCCAGGGCGCCAAACGCCTCTTGATGAAAACACCGATTGACGGCGCGCGCCTTTCTTCCCGCTTCGGGACCCGCAAACACCCGATCCTTGGCTATCGCCGCGCCCATAAGGGCGTGGATTTTGCCGCCCGGCGCGGCACGCCGATCAAAGCCGCAGGCGACGGCGTCGTTGAACGCGCCGACCGCTATGGCAGTTTCGGCAATTATATCCGTATACGTCATGCGAATGGCTACAAGACGGCTTATGCGCATCTGAAAGGCTTCCGCCGCGGCATTCGAAAAGGCAAGCGCGTGCGCCAGGGCGACATTATCGGCTATGTCGGCACCACGGGACGCTCAACCGGCCCGCATCTTCATTACGAAGTGCATCTCAAGGGCAATGCAGTGAATCCGCAAAAACTCAAAATCGCCACCGGCAAGCAGCTTCGCGGCGCTGAGCTTGATCGCTTCAAAATTCAACGCGATCTCATCAACGCCATGCGCCTGCCGCCGGAAGAGCCGTCGCCATTACTGGCGAAAGACGACCGCGACGACCAAAGCGCGCTTTAGCCTGTTTTCGATTGCATAAGACCTTGTATCAATCCTTTCTGTTTTTTTGACAGAAGGATCATAAGGCCGCGGGAAAGCTGTTCGATAACTTTTGACCGTCAAATGGGTGATTGGGCTGGGCACCCAATCACGGGCCCTATTTGACAATTCAGTCTCGCCATACGCCTTATAATGCACACGCCAAAGATGAAATGAGAAACAAAGTCCACAACCGAAAAGTGATGATGTTGCGCGCGGCGCACCATCTGAGAATAACTATTTGTCCGCAGCGCGGCGTTTGCTTCGCAAACGGTCGGCGCGAATAATGAAAGAATACCCTCTCTGGGTTGTATTTTTCTAGCCCGATCAACCACGGCAACATGAAAGGCGGCACGCAAAGTGTTTAACATCAAAAAATGCGAGCTTCCGGCAGGCGCCTTCTTACAGCGCTACGCAGAAATGGAAGGGTGTTATACTGATTGTTATTGCGCCGACATTGATCGCGCCGTCAGCTTTTCAGAATTTGTCACTGCTTTTTATGTGACGCCGCTTTTTAAGCTGGAGCGTTTTGTGCTCAACCATCTGGGTTCGAAGCCATCGACTGATCGGCAAGCCCGTGAGTTAAGTGAAGCGCAAATCGAACATTTTGCTGCATGGCGGGTTGAGCAGCGCGAGCCCAATCAGTTGCTTATGTGTGATTTGTCGGATCGGACACGGTCATGGTTTATGGCCGCCCCTCTTGCCGAGCAGGAAGAAAGTTCTACGCGGTTGTATTTTGGTTCCGCAGTTGTCCCACGCCCGGTAGTGAATGATGAAATGCCGACACTCGGGTTTACGTTCCGCGTCTTGCTGGGTTTTCACAAACTCTATTCGCGAGCGCTGTTATCGACGGCGAAAGCTAAGCTTAGCCGCTCGTAAACGATCAACCCTTGTTCGTTTCCGCCAGCACTTCCCTGATATAGGCGTCAATATCGAGATCGCCGGTGGCGCGGCCCTTGATCCGCTCTCTGACGCGAGACGGCAATACCGCCGGATCAATCGGCCCGCCAGCCTTGATCGTCGCGCGGATCAGCTCTTTGAGCGCTTCTTCACCAGCTTCCGGTTTCCAGTCCGATTTTTTATCCGTCATCGGAAAAACTCCTGTCCCGTTACGTTCGCTTGTGAATTATAAAATAGTAAAATCCACCGACACCGCGTGCGAGAAAGAACAGCATCGCAATTCCGGCATCCACAATATTCTAGACCAGCCAATTTAAAATGCCTCCTAATTCAACAGCGCGCCCGGCGGCGCTGCGTTGGGGTTGTCGCCGCCGACGGAAAAATAATCGCGGCCGCCGGCGGCCTCACCATTGATGGTGAGCCCGTTTTCATCCGCCGAGATGACTAGCGCATCGCCATCGCTGATCTTGCCAGCCAGCAGGAGTTCCGCCAATGGGTCCTGCAGTTTTTTCTGGATAACGCGACGCAACGGCCGGGCGCCATAGACCGGATCATAACCGGCATCGCCAAGCCAGCTGCGCGCCTTATCGTCGAGGCTGATCGTGATTTTACGGTCAGCGAGCAGGCCTGCCAAGCGCTTGATCTGGATATCGACAATTGCGTCCATATGCGCGCGGGCAAGACGGTGGAAAAGAATGATTTCGTCGAGCCGGTTTAAAAATTCCGGACGGAATTTTGCCCGCACCGCGTCCATGACTTGTGGCCGCACGGCATCGCTATCTTCACCTTCCGGCTGGTTGGCGAGATGCTCGGCGCCAAGGTTCGAGGTCATGATAATCAGCGTGTTTTTAAAGTCGACCGTATGGCCCTGCCCGTCGGTCAGGCGGCCATCATCAAGCACTTGCAAGAGAACGTTGAAGACATCCGGATGCGCTTTCTCGATCTCGTCAAAGAGGACAACCTGATAAGGCCGCCGCCGGACGCGCTCGGTCAACACGCCGCCTTCTTCATAACCGACATAGCCCGGAGGTGCGCCGATCAGCCGGGCAACGGAATGTTTCTCCATGAATTCCGACATGTCGATCCGCGCAATCGCGGTTTCATCATCAAACAGGTATTCGGCAAGCGCTTTCGTCAGCTCGGTCTTGCCAACGCCGGTGGGCCCCAGGAACAGGAACGATCCCATCGGCCGGTTCGGATCTTTCAGCCCCGCCCGCGCCCGCCGCACCGCGGAGGCAACCGCGGTCACCGCCTCATTCTGGCCGACAACGCGGCCCGCGAGCGCGGCTTCCATTTTCAACAGCTTCTCGCGTTCGCCTTCAAGCATCTTCTCAACCGGCACGCCGGTCCAGCGCGCGACAATGCTGGCGATGTTTTCGGTATCGACGACCTCTTTTACGAGCGACTTTTTCTCACTCATCTCGTCCTGCAGGGCGTCGGCGTCGCTTAGTTGTTTTTCAAGTGCAGGGATTTCACCATATTTCAGTTCTGAAGCGCGGCCGAGATCGCCGCGGCGTTCCGCTTCGGCGAGTTGTTGGCGCGCATGATCAATACGCTCTTTGATTTTTGTCGCTGACGCCAGGCTGTCCTTCTCGGCGCGCCAAAGCGCGGTCAGCTCGGACGAGCGCTGCTCAAGGTTGCCAAGCTCTTCATCAAGCTTTTCAAGCCGGTCTTTCGACGCGGCGTCATCTTCCTTCTTCAGCGCTTCGCGCTCGATCTTCATCTGGATGATGCGCCGATCCAGCTCATCCAGTTCTTCGGGTTTGCTATCGACTTCCATGCGCAAGCGCGACGCGGCCTCATCGACAAGGTCAATCGCCTTGTCGGGCAAGAATCGATCGGTGATGTAACGGTGCGACAGTGTTGCGGCGGAGACAATGGCGCTGTCGGAAATCCGGACGCCGTGATGGAGTTCGTATTTTTCTTTAAGGCCGCGCAGGATCGAGATCGTATCCTCGACCGTCGGCTCATCGACAAAGATCGACTGGAAACGCCGCGCAAGCGCCGCGTCTTTCTCAACATATTTGCGATATTCATCGAGCGTCGTCGCGCCAACACAATGCAGGTCACCGCGCGCAAGCGCCGGCTTTAAGAGGTTCGACGCATCCATCGCGCCGTCGGATTTGCCGGCGCCGACCAGCGTGTGCATTTCGTCAATGAAAAGAATGATCTGACCATCCGCGTCCGTCACTTCCTGCAACACGGCCTTGAGACGCTCTTCAAATTCGCCGCGATATTTCGCGCCAGCGATAAGCGCGCCCATATCGAGGGCGAGCAGTGATTTATCTTTCAGGCTTTCCGGCACATCACCGTTGATAATGCGCAAGGCGAGACCTTCAGCGATGGCGGTTTTACCGACACCGGGTTCACCGATCAGCACCGGATTATTCTTTGTCCGGCGCGAGAGAACCTGCATCGTCCGGCGGATTTCTTCGTCGCGCCCGATCACAGGATCAAGCTTGCCGTCGCGTGCAGCCTCGGTGAGGTCGCGGGCATAGCGCTTCAGCGCATCATAGGCCTGCTCAGCGGAGGCTGTGTCCGCCGTGCGGCCTTTTCGGATGTCGTTGATAGCTTCGTTGAGCTTAACGGCGGTGACGCCCGCCTGCTTCAAAATTTTGGCCGTGCCAGCTTGCGTCTCAACAGCAAGCGCGGTCAACAAGCGCTCGGCGGTGACAAACTTGTCGCCCGCTTTTTTGCCGATCTCTTCAGCGGCCGCGAGCACCTTGGCTGTCGGCGCCGCCATATAAATCTGGCCATTGCCGCCCTCAACCGCTGGCAGCTTGCCGAGCGCCTCATCGGTCAGTTGCAACGCGACTTCGGGCTTGCCGCCAGCCGCGCGGATAAGGTTTGCCGCGAGACCTTCCTGGTCGTCGAGCAGCGCCTTTAAAATATGTTCGGGTGTGAATTGCTGATGGTTCTCGCGCAGGGCAATCGTCTGCGCGGCCTGGATCAGACCGCGGGCGCGGTCAGTGTAGTTCTCAAATTGCATATCGACCTCGGTTGAGCGCCAAAAAGTTAACACGTCCCGACAAGCGGCAACGCACATTCTATCAAGGAAATGGGGACGAAATTGCCTATCGCAAGGCTGCTGGGCGAAATTTTGGGCGCAAAAAAGCCCGGCGGGGCATCCCCGCCGGGCTTGATAAAAGCGTTAAGATAGCGGCTTACTCGTCGCCGTCTTTTTTGCCGTGATGTTCTTTCATCTTGGCTTTCTTGGCTTCCATTTTGGCCTTGTGATGAGCCCTTGCTTCTTCAAGGGAGAGCTCGCCATCGTCGCCGAGCTCATGTTCGGCCCATGATTTTTCAGCTTCTGCGCGCTTATAGGCCAGATACTCTTCGCCGCTGACAGTACCGCTGGCGTCGGTATCGATTGCCGCAAATTTTTCAGCCATTTTGGCTTCCCAATCATAGCCGCCTTTTTTGTCGCCGTGATGTTCGGCAAAGGCGGACGCCGCTGCAAAAGCGCTAACGCCGGCAATTAGAACGAATACAGATTTTCTCATATTTTTAGTCTCCCAAAATTTCCCTGAACGGGTCCACGAATGAACCGCATGCGCCGGAGAGACGCATACTGTCCAATTTTGCTAACATACAGCGGGGAGATTGGTTGACTTACGCTTTGGTTAATAGGCGTTAAGGATTGGTAAGGCGATGAGCCGAGTTTCTGGCGCGACGAAGCGAGTTTAAATCAACCCTGCCAGTGGGCTAGACGGATCAGCATAACGCTTTTTGCCCATGCGTCCGGCAAGGTAAGCCTCGCGTCCGGCGATCACCGCGTGTTTCATTGCGCTCGCCATTAAGATCGGGTCTTTCGCTTCGGCGATCGCCGTGTTCATCAAGACGCCGTCACAGCCGAGTTCCATCGCCACTGTCGCATCCGATGCGGTGCCGACGCCCGCATCGACTATGACGGGCACGGAGGATTGCTCCACGATCAATCGGATATTGACCGGGTTCATGATGCCGAGCCCCGACCCGATCAGCGAGCCCAACGGCATGATCGCACAGCATCCCGCATCTTCGAGTTTGCGCGCATAGACCGGATCATCGGAGCAATAGACCATCACCTCAAAGCCGTCGGCGATTAATAGCTTCGCCGCCCGCAATGTCTCTTCCATATCCGGGTAAAGCGTTTTCTGATCGGAGAGAACCTCGAGCTTAACGAGATCCCAACCGCCCGCCTCGCGCGCAAGGCGCAGCGTGCGGATCGCATCTTCCGCGGTGAAACAGCCAGCGGTGTTGGGCAGGTAAACATATTTTTCCGGATCGAGATAATCGACAAGCAAGGGCTTGTCCTTGTCGGTCAAATTCACCCGGCGCACCGCGACCGTGACCATTTCGGCGCCGGCGGCTTCAGCGGCAGCGGCGTTTTGCTCATAGCTCTCGTATTTCCCGGTGCCGATGATCAGGCGGGAGGACAATTTGCGGCCCGCAACTTCCAGAACGTTACTCATTCACCCGCCTCCAACAAATTGTACGATCTCAATCCGATCGCCATCGGCAAGCGCCGTCTCGCCATAAAGCGACTTCGGCACGATCTCGAGATTGC
This sequence comes from Hyphococcus sp., assembly GCA_021776345.1. Lineage (GTDB taxonomy): Bacteria > Pseudomonadota > Alphaproteobacteria > Caulobacterales > Parvularculaceae > Hyphococcus. The sequence continues at coordinate 6,853 of JAJFGC010000089.1, forward strand.
GCTCCACTGCGATTTTTTTCGGCTCAAGCTCCAACGCGATGAGGAGCCCGGCGACGCTGACCGGCTCTTCCAGTCGCTTTTCTTCACCATTGACGGTAATATGCATTGAAATTCAGTCTGTTCCTTGTAATCAGCACTGTCTGACCGGCTCCAGATAATGGGACGGTAAGCAATTGCTGGTAGCTTGAGCGCTCTTCATATGTAAGCGCTCTGGCCCTCGCAAGAAGACAGTAGTGGAAAGTTTATGACGGCGAAGACAGTTTTCATCCTCAACGGGCCAAATCTGAATCTGCTGGGCGCCCGCGAGCCTGAAATCTACGGCAGCGACACGCTGGCCGACATAGAAGCTGCGTCAAAGGTAAAAGCGGGCGAATTGGGGCTGTCGGTCGATTTCCGTCAGTCGAACAATGAGGGAACATTGATCGATTGGGTGCAGGAGGCCGACAAGCATGCCACAGGCCTGATTATCAATCCGGGCGGCTTCACCCATACTTCTATCGCTCTGCTGGATGCGCTGACAGCGGCATCACTGCCGAAAATCGAGCTGCATCTATCGAACATTCACGCCCGTGAGGCGTTTCGACAAAAATCAATTACGGCCGGCGCGGCAAATGGGGTCATTATGGGGATTGGCGCGGCGGGCTACCCATTGGCGCTTGAAGCGATTAAAAGTTTAATAGAAGGTCAAAAGCGCTAACGGGCTGAGCGCAGCGCCAGGCTAACAGGGTAATAAGAAGAACGGAAAACGCATGGGCGGACGAAACGGAAAAGACAATCATAATCTCGAATCTGCGTGGATTCGCGAGCTCGCCGGCATTCTCGAAGAAACCGGCCTCACCGAAATCGAAATCGAAAAAGACGATGTTCGCTTGCGCGTCTCACGCCAGGGCGGCGTGTCGCAGATGGTCGCGGCGCCTGCACAAATAGCGCCAAGCGTACTGGCTCCTACTGCGGCGCCCGCAGCCGCCAGCGACAATCATCCCGGCGCGGTCAAATCTCCCATGGTCGGCACCGCCTATCTCTCCGCGTCTCCCGGCGCGGCGCCCTTTATTAAAGAGGGCGGACAAGTCACCGAAGGTCAGACGGTGATGATCGTTGAGGCCATGAAAACCATGAACCCCATTGCCGCGCCGCGGTCGGGCACTGTCTCAAAAATTCTCGTCAGCGATTCGCAACCCGTTGAGTTTGACGAACCGCTCTGCATCATTGAATAACGCGTCACTTTAAAAGTTGCGCCTTGCGAACGGAACCTAAATGTTCGAAAAAGTCCTGATTGCAAATCGCGGGGAGATCGCCCTTCGCATTCACCGCGCCTGCAAGGAACTTGGAATCGCCACCGTCGCCGTCCATTCGACGGCAGACGCTAATGCAATGCATGTCCGCCTTGCCGATGAGAGCGTCTGCGTCGGACCGCCGGCGCCAAAAGACAGCTATCTAAATATCCCGGCGATTATCTCGGCGGCGGAAATTACCGGCGCGGACGCGATACATCCGGGTTATGGGTTCCTGTCGGAAAATGCGCGCTTTGCAGAAATCGTCGTCGCGCACAACATTACGTTCATTGGTCCGCAGGCAGAGCATATCCGCGTGATGGGTGATAAAATCGCCGCCAAGGACGCGGTTGGCAAAGTCGGCATCCCACTGGTTCCGGGATCGGACGGGGAAGTCTGCTCAATCGCGGAGGCGCGCGCCGAAGCCGATAAAATCGGCTATCCGGTGCTGGTGAAAGCCGCCTCCGGCGGCGGCGGGCGCGGCATGAAACTCGCCAAAACCGCCAATGACCTCGAAGAAGCCGTTTCGACCGCCAAAGCGGAATCGAAAGCAGCGTTCGGTGATGATGCCGTGTATCTTGAAAAATACCTCACCATTCCCCGCCATATCGAGATCCAGATCATCGCTGACGCCCATGGCAATGTCGTGCAGCTTGGTGAGCGTGACTGTTCGCTCCAGCGCCGCCACCAGAAAGTGCTCGAAGAAGCGCTCTCACCGGCGCTCACAAGCGAGGAGCGCATTAGGATTGGTGAAACTGTCCGCGCAGCGATCGAAAAGCTCGGCTATCTCGGCGCCGGCACGGTCGAGTTTCTTTATGAAAACGGCGAGTTTTATTTCATCGAAATGAACACGCGCCTGCAAGTGGAGCATCCAATTACTGAGCAAGTCACTGATATCGACATCGTTCGCGAACAAATCTCAGTGGCGGCCGGCAACAAGCTCAGCTTTACCCAAGAGGACGTAAAATTTCGTGGCCACGCCATCGAGTGCCGGGTCAACGCGGAAAATCCGCGAACCTTCCGCCCTTCCCCAGGCAAGATTACAGACTTTCATGCGCCGGGCGGGCCGGGCGTTCGTTTTGATAGCGCGGTCTATACCGGCTATACAATTCCGCCCTATTATGACTCAATGATCGGTAAGCTGATTGTCTTTGCCGATAACCGCGAGCTTTGTATTGCCCGACTGAAACGCAGCCTGGCGGAATTTGCGTTGGTCGGCGTTGAGACCACTGTGCCGCTCTTTATCGAGCTTGTTGAGGAGCCAGACTTTCTCGCGGGCGACTATAATATTCACTGGCTTGAAAAGTGGCTTGAAGAAAAATCTGAATAAGCGCGCTGTTTACAGATCTCCGGACAATAATTCCGGCCGGTGCTGGGCCATCATTGAGCGAAGCTCGTCAATGCTGACCGACGTCAGAAATGTCTGTAATGGGACTGGTTTTCCGCAAGCTTGATCGGCCGGGTAGACAATCATTGTTTTGTTCACAACAGAAACCGCGCCGGCGTCTGCCCAGGAAATCGACCGCTTGCCAATAAACGTCAGGGATTGAACGCCCTTTTCATCCAATTTAATGGCGGCGCGCGACCGCACCGAAGTGGCGCCGCTCCAAAGCACGACCGCAAACAGAACCATGCCGCCTAATATTAATACGCCGCCCCATGCCCACGCAGGGCGACGGTCAATTTCGAGCCAGCTCAATCGCGTGCCGTCGAGAAGCGAAAAATAAACATCGAGCCCTGTCGCGACCATGATAATCGCGAAAACGCCGGCGACACCAGAAAAGACGGCGCTTTTAGATCGGGAATAAGTAACGTTAAACCCGGTGGGTGTCGGCTGTATTGGCGTTGGCGCATTCCCGAATTCTTCAGATGAGCGCAAATTTGCCATAGCCTCGCTTATTTGCGTCGATGCGGCAAATCGGGCGATACTCTATCTCATGCCCAGGGATTCGGCACATTCGATTTCTATCGTCGAGCTCATGAAAGCCTATACGCTTGGCTATTTTCCGATGGCGCGCTCACGCAATGAAGCTGGCGTCGTCTGGATATTGCCCGATGAGCGCGGGGTGCTGCCGCTGGACGGCGCCGGGGCGCCAAAAAAGTTGCGGCGTTTTTTAAAAAAAGACCCGTTTGAAATTCGCATCAACACCGTATTTTCAGAGGTCATCCGCGCCTGCGCCGACGAGACGCCCGCCCGCCCCGACACCTGGATCAATGATGCGATCATCGAGGCCTATACGGAGCTTCATTTTATGGGGCTGGCCCACACGGTGGAGTGTTGGCGAGACGGCAATCTTGTCGGCGGTCTCTATGGCGTTCAGATCGGCGCCGCCTTTTGCGGCGAGAGCATGTTTTCACGCGAGACCAACGCCAGCAAAATCGCATTCCTGCATTTGATTGCAAGGCTAAAGCTTGGCGGCTTTCATTTTGTCGATGCTCAATTCACCAATGAACATTTAGAGCAGTTCGGCCTGATCAGCGTGCCGGATAGTGTCTATCAACGCATGCTCGCGAAAGCGCTTCGAGAGGAAGCGGATTTTCTCACCGCGCCTGATCAGCTATCGGCTAAGACGGTTTTGCAACTGATTACCCAGACATCATAGACCGGATGCTCCAAAGCGTTGAGCGCCGGGGTGGACGCGAACATCCAGCCGCGGAAAATATTGATGCCTTCTGCTTTTGGTCCGTCGATTACGTCTTGGGTTGGCAGCTGCGGCATACTCAGCTCCGGCGGTGGTAAAATTTCAGCGGTTTCCGGCTCTTTCAGCCCTTCAATTGGCAGGACGTCGAGGTCTGTTGTTTCGATTTCATCTTCGATGGGTTCCGCGATGGCAATTTTTAAGTCGCTTTGGCGGCTACCAAATTCCGTATCGAAAATTTCGAGAAACGCCGTTGTTTCAGGAAACTCTTCCGGTGGGCGTTTGTCGCAAAAGCGCGGCTGAATTTCCAGCGATCCAAACCGTGCGATCTGGTGCATATCAATTTCAACATCGGTGTATCGCGCTGTAATCTTGTCAAGCGCGCGCAATGTCACTGAAACCGGCACTCGTTTTTCCGCTTCGATCACGCCGGCAAACGGGTCATCAGCATTGCGGGACAGCCGGTCTAGCTCCCCAAGCTCATCCAACACCGGCGCATTTTCCTGCGCAATGGCCGGCGCGAACGCAAAACCCACCGCCGAAAGGGCAACCAGAAACCGCATTACAAATCTCCCAACGGATCGAGCTCGGTCTGACCGTTATTTGAATTACTCTTGCCGCCTTTATTTGATGACTGATTGGTGAAGGCCTGAACCGCAAGGTTGAGGAGATCAACCGAACCGCGGGTGATTGTGATTTTTTCGCCATCGCGGAGCATTTCTTCCGAAGCGCCGGGCTCAATCGCGACGTACGCGCCGCCAAGAACGCCATCCGACGCGATCTTCGCAACCGAATCCTCCGGGATCGGAATATCGCGATCAATGGTCATCTCGAGATTGGCTTCGTATGTCGCAAGATCGATCTTATGGCCGGCGACCGTACCAATTTTGACGCCCGCAATGCGCACTTCAGATCCAACGGTAATCCCGTCGACACGACCAAAGACGGCGTCGACCCGATATTTACTAGCACCGACATCCTGGCCGCTGACGCCGTAGGCATAGGCGAAGAAGGCGACCGCGACCGCGATCACAATGAGCCCTACAATCGATTCAAACACTCCCGCGCGAGACATATGCGGCTCCTCTTTTACTTTGTTTACGCGTTACGCTTCTTCCGGCGTCCACGCTTCGTAGTCATCGTTGACATCAACTGGTCCGCCGGTGCGCGACAGACTGCCAGGCGGATGATAGGCGAGCGGCGTGCCTGTCATATTCGGCAGATGCTCTTTCTCCCATGAACGGCGCAGCAATGGCGCCTCGGTCGGCGGCTCATCGAACGTATGATGCAACCAGCCGTGCCAGTCGGGGGTCACCCGCGAGGCTTCGGCGATACCGTGATAGACCACCCACCGGCGCGGGCGTTTATTGTCGCTGCCGGGAAGGCTTCCGTCTTTTTCCTCAAAATAGCGATTTCCCTGCTCGTCCTCGCCGACAAGCCGGGCGCCGCGACGCCAAAGCGTGAGGGAGGTCCCGAATGTGGTCGAATTCCACCAGGTAAATAGTCTCGAAATCATCAAAATCCCTTGTCCCCGGGCCCAAGGATGGCGCGGCGTTGCGGCGCGCAATATGGCGCCCGCCGTCAATGTGAGCAATAGCTCCCCTATCGCGTCGTTGGTGATCATTTTTCGAATATTTGCGCTGAAAATGGTAGGCCCCGGGCTCAGCGCATACTATATGTATGGGTCAGCCTCAGAGACCCCGTTCATGCGCATTAATCGCTATTTTTCAAAGGATTGGAAGTCGCCATATGGCGCGAGCCCGTTCCGGCGGGCCGATTCGGAGATTCGCACTTTTGCGGGTGAGATTATCTTCGAAATGCGCGATGTCGAGGTTCCGGGCGGCTGGAGCCAAACCGCGGTCGATATTACCGCGCAAAAATATCTGCGAAAAGCGGGCGTGCCAGCGGCAACAAGGAAGGTTCGCGAAAAGGGCGTTCCGGCTTTTCTACAACGCTCGATGCCGGATGTCGCGGCGCTGGCGAAGCTGCCCGCGGAAAAACGCTACGGACCGGAGACTTCCGCCAAGCAAGTATTCGATCGGATGGCAGGCGCCTGGGCTTATTGGGGCTGGAAGGGCGGCTATTTCGAAAAGGAAGACGACGCTGAGGCTTTCATTGACGAAATGCGCGCCATGCTCGCCGCTCAAATCGCCGCGCCGAATTCTCCGCAATGGTTCAACACTGGTCTTCATTGGGCCTATGGAATCGATAGCGCGGGTCAGGGCCATTTTTACGTTGATCACGAAACCAAAACGCTGACCGAATCCGAAAGCGCTTATGAGCGCCCGCAACCGCATGCCTGTTTTATTCAGTCAGTCGACGACAATCTCGCGGCCGATGGCGGGGTGATGGATCTGTGGAAACGCGAAGCGCTCCTCTTTAAATATGGTTCCGGGACGGGCACCAACTTTTCAAATGTCAGAGGCGCTGGCGAGCCGCTTTCAAGCGGCGGTAAAAGCTCGGGGCTGATGAGCTTTTTGAAAGTTGGCGATGTTGCGGCCGGCGCGGTTAAGTCCGGCGGCACGACGCGGCGCGCAGCGAAGATGGTGATCGTCGATGCTGACCACCCGGACATCGAAGAGTTCATTCGCTGGAAAGCGCGGGAAGAAGAAAAAGTCGCCGCCCTCGTCGCCGGCTCACGCATCTTGGCAAAACATCTCCCGCTTGTGCTGGAAGCATGCTGGGCGAGCGAAGATGATGAGACGCGGTTTGACCTGAAGGAAAACGCAACGCTTAAACAAGCCGTGCGCGCGGCAAAGAAAGCCTTTGTCCCCGACGCCTCGATCAAGCGCGTGATCGATTATGGGCGCCAGGGATATCGCTCAATTGAGATCGACATTTATGATCTCGACTGGGACGCAGAGGGTTACCGCACCGTCTCTGGCCAAAATTCCAACAATTCCGTGCGCATTACTGACGGGTTTTTAAAAGCCGTCTCGGACAATGACATTTGGGCGCTGAAACGCCGCACCGACGAAGCGCCCGTAAAAACTGTCAAGGCGCGCGAGCTTTGGGAAGAAATTTGCGCGACGGCCTGGGCATGCGCCGATCCGGGCGTTCAATTCCACGACACAATCAACGCCTGGCACACCTGCCCCGAAGGCGGCGAAATCCGCGCCTCCAATCCGTGCTCGGAATATATGTTTCTCGACGACACGGCCTGCAACCTCGCGTCACTGAACCTCGTCAAATTCAAAACTGAAAAAAGCTTTGACGCCGAGGCATTTGAGCATGCCTGCCGTCTATGGACATTAGCGCTTGAGATTTCGGTGATGATGGCGCAATACCCGTCCGCAGAAATTGCGCGGCGCTCTTATGATTATCGCACGCTTGGCCTTGGTTTTGCCAATCTTGGCGGTCTCTTGATGTCGTCGGGCATCGCTTATGACAGCGATGAAGGGCGCGCCATTGCTGCGGGCGTGTCGGCTTTGATGTCGGGCGCTGCTTATCGCGCGTCGGCGGAAATCGCGGGCGCCGTTGGCCCGTTTGAAAAATTCAAAGACAACCGCGATCCGCATTTGCGCGTCATGCGCAATCACCGTCGCGCTGCTGTCGGCACGGCGCTTGCCGGAGACTTCGAAGGCTTGAACGCGGCGCCGTCGTTCTTTGATGAAAACGCCTGCCCATGGCCTGAGCTTGGCGAACGGGCGCAAACGGTTTGGAATGAAGCTTACGAGCTTGGCGCGATCAACGGCTTCCGTAACGCGCAAGTCTCGGTCGTTGCGCCAACAGGCACCATTGGCCTCGTTATGGATTGCGACACGACGGGTGTTGAACCTGACTTCGCCCTTGTCAAATTCAAAAAGCTCGCTGGCGGCGGTAATCTGAAAATTATCAACCAGGGTGTGCCAACCGCATTGGCGGCGCTTGGATACCAGAAAAAAGAAATCGACGATATTGTCGCTTATGCGCTCGGTCGCGGCACGCTCGAAGATGCGCCGGGCATCAACCTCGCTGAATTGCGCAATGAAGGCTTTGAAGACCGCCACATCAAAGCGCTTGAGGAAAGGCTCAAAACCTCCTTCGACCTGACTTATGCTTTCACACCGCAAGCGCTTGGCGAAGATTTCTACCTTAACATTTTAGGACTGCCGGAAATTCAGCTTGGCGACACCGGTTATGAAGTCTTACGAGATATCGGCTTTTCCGATGAGGAAATTCACCAGGCCAATCTTTATTGCTGTGGGGCAATGACCGTTGAAGGCGCACCGCATCTGAAAGAAGAGCACTACGCCGTTTTCGATTGTGCGACGCCATGCGGCCGGATCGGTACGCGCTCGCTTCACGTTGACGCGCACCTGACCATGATGGCGTCGGTCCAACCGTTTATTTCCGGCGCGATTTCGAAGACGGTCAATCTTCCAGCGGATGCATCAATTGCTGATTGCAATCGCGCCTATATGCTTGCCTGGCAACTTGGGCTTAAGTCGATTGCGCTCTATCGCGACGGCTCAAAACTGTCACAACCCCTCGCTTCGATGTTACTTGCAAGCGACAGCGACGATGAAGATGATGATCTGGCGGAAACCCTTCGCGCTGCGCCGGCGGCGGAGAAATCAAAAATCGTCGCAGAGCGTATTGTCGAACGTATTATCGAGCGCACGCCGGGACGGCGCCGCCTGCCCGACCGGCGCAAGGGCTATATCCAGAAAGCAATTGTCGGCGGACACAAAGTTTATCTCCACACTGGCGAGTTTGATGATGGCGAACTCGGCGAAGTCTTTATCGACATGCACAAAGAGGGCGCCGCTTTCCGCTCCTTGATGAACAATTTCGCCATCGCAGTGTCGCTTGGCCTGCAATATGGCGTGCCGCTGGATGAATATGTTGATGCTTATGTGTTCACCCGGTTTGATCCGTCCGGCCCGGTCAAAGGCAACGACCAAATCAAACATGCAACCTCAATCCTTGATTATATTTTCCGCGAACTCGCGATCTCCTATCTCGGCCGGTCCGACCTTGCGCATGTGAACCCCGACGAAAGCGCCGTCGATGCAATCGGGCGCGGGGTCAATGAGGAAAAAACACAAGAAGATGCGACGAAACTGATCTCGAAGGGCTTCAGTCGGTCAACGGTGACCGACAATCTCGTCATTTTGCGCGGCGGCGATTTTGATCGCTTACGCAATTCAGCCAAAGAAGATGACGCCGCCATTGATGTCGAGGCGGAAGAGATTGAAACGCAAACAGAAGTACGCGCCGAAAGCCCGCCTGAGATTGAGGCGCAGATCGCCAAGCTCGCCGACGCCGTTAACCAGAAAGCGCCGCGGGGCGTCCTCGCCACGCCGGGCGCCGCCAGGGATGAAGCGCGCATTAAAGGCTATGAGGGCGATGCCTGTCCTGATTGCGGACAGTTTACGCTGGTGCGCAACGGCGCCTGTCTCAAATGCGAAAGCTGCGGCGCCTCGACCGGTTGTTCTTAATCTTGCGTTAACGGAAATCAGCTCCAAGATAAGGCTTGACGTCCTGTCGCCGGACAATTTTCCGTTCATCCTTAATCCAACATTGACGTCCCCGGCGGAAACTGTCTCCCGAAGAAAACGGAGACTTTTCAGCGATGAAACTTGTCGGGCTCATCATCGTTTTTATGATTTTAGTATTTTCCCTTGTGACAACGATCATTCCGGGGTCAAAGAGCTATCAACAAGAAAATCCTGTTTCTGCGATCGGCAAAGAACTCGCAAAAGTTGAGGACATCGCACCTGAGATCAGCAATGTGTTTGACCGGGTGGAAGTGTCCATTCCTTCTCTAACCGGCAAAAAAGAGGCCCTCGGCGAATACAAGGCATTGGCCGATCATACCGGCGCCGTCTTTTCCAATATGGACTTGCCCCACGCAAATTTTGCCAGTTCCTTTGTTGAGACAACCCAGTTTGACAGCGCCTTGCTCGACAGTGCGAACTTTGAAGGCGCCACTGGCGCCAACGTCAATTTCACGCAGGCGCGCATGGCGAAGTCAAATCTTTCAGCTTCGAGTTTTACCAAGAGCAATTTTTCCGGCGCTCAACTGCGCGACGCAACCGCCCGCGCCGGCAATTTTAACGGCGCCGTTTTCGTTGGCGCCGATCTATCTTTCGCGACATTCTCCGGATCGATCCTCCATAATGCTGTTCTGTCTGACATTTATGCCGCCGGTGCTATTTTTGTTGGCGCGGATTTGAGCGGCGCCGACTTTACCAAAGCGGACCTGACCGGCGTCAGATTTGAAAACGCAAATCTCAAAGGCGCAAAATTGGATCAAGCGGATATGACGCTTTCAAACCTGGCTGGCGCCAATCTCCATGGAGCCGATCTTTCGGGGGCGCTGAACCTGACCGCCGCACAGCTTGGCGAAGCCTGCGCCAATGGCGATACAAAACTGCCCGAAGGCCTGGCCGCGACCCGCTGCTGATTATTCAATCATGTTAAAACTTATTGTCCTGGTTCTCGCGATCGCTTGCTAGCCGCGTGGGGTCAAGCGCCTGCAAGGCGGTCATGGCAAGTGCTGACAGCCGCGATGACGGCGCGAGGCCGGGCAACTGGTGGATGGCGGTTGCAAACCTAGACGCATGAGAAATCTTTGCAGCCGGCAATGATGATGTTTCATTGAGACGCAGAGCGGCCATTTCGTTTACATTCATTGGAACACGACCGACAGGAGCGCCGCCCATTGGAACAGTACGCACCGCAGCAACTCTTGTCGCTGACGGCGCGGCTGGTTTTTGTTCAACCGCTTTGCCATCAACGCCCATGGACGCCGCGATCGAGGCGATCACCTCACCGACGGATTTTGCGCGGGCGCCATCATAAAATACCGGGCGGTTGGCGTCGGCGGCTTTCGGCAACAACGCCGCCGCTTTCACGCTCGAGGCGGCGCCAAGTAATTTCACCGCGCCTGCGGGGCCGAGAAAATGTGCGGTGTAGAGATCGGCGCTTGTCGCGCCACGTCCCAACCGGTTTTCCAGAAACGTCTTATTCTGATTGGAAAGTTCGCCCGCCAGTTTTGCCGAGGCGCCCGCATCGAAACGAAGGTTCAAAATCTCATCGCGTCGCGTTTCATTCGCAACCGAAAACCGGCCATTTGCATCGCGGCGAATATCGGCCGCTTCGGCGCCTAACCCATGCTTGGCGCCATATTGTTTGACTGCCCCGAGCCAGGTTTGCTCAATAAACTGAAACAGCCCGGCTGCGCTTGATGTCTTCGCTTTTGCATCGGCGTCGAAGCTCGATTCGCGCGCCGCCATGGCTTTCAGAAAATCAAACCCGGCGCCGGTCGCATCGCTGGCGCGCTGGAGAGCGGTCGCAACTTTTTGCGGCGCTGAGAGGGAGGCAATTTCTGTCGGCATGGGCATAATCCTTTTCGCCCCCATTTTGCCCCCGTTTCGTCAAGAAACCGCTAACCATGATGCGGCGCCTGTTTGTTACCAAAGCGATCCGGCCGAAAAGGTTTCAGATCTATTACCGGCGTCTCGCCCAAAACCTCACCGGCCACCGCCTCAGCGCTTGCGGGCGCCAGCAGAACGCCATTTCGATAAGATCCGAGCGCAAGATAAACACCATCAGGACCACGCAGATCTCGCCCAAGGATCGGCGCCTTGTCCGGCGTCGCGGGGCGCAAACCCGACCAGCGCTCAGTCTCTGGCCAGGACTGAGCTACAGGCACAAGCGCATGCGCTTTTTCTCTCAAGGCAATGATCGCCGCATCGTCAATTTCCTTGTCGTCGCAATTGGGGATTTCCGTGGCGCCGATGATCACCCGACCCTCAGCCTTCGGGCAAAGATAAGCGCCGGGTCCGCGGATAACTCGGCGAAACGCCGCCTCAGGGCTGCGCACCGCCAGCGCTTCGCCCTTCACCGGGTAAACTGGCGGCGGCGGCAAATCCTCGATCACGCCCGCCGTCGCCGCAGCGCCGCTGGCGATCACCAGCTTTAGCGCCTCAATGGCCCGCCCATCCGAAAGGGTCAGTGCGTAGCGCCCGTTCTTGACTTGGGCGCTGACAAGACGCGCCGCCAACAAATGCCCGGCTTTTTTCTGGACGCTCGCCCGCAATGCGACGAGCGCTTTCCTTGCATCGACCTGGGCGTCATCTTCGGCATAAAACGCGGCCGAAACCCGTTCCGACAAGAAAGGCTCCATCATGCGGGCATCTTCGCCAGTCATCAGCGCAACCGCAGCGCCGCGCTGTTGCAACACCGCGCAGCTATCGGCCAGGACCGCCGCCTGCGCCTCGGTGAAAGCAACGCCAAGAATGCCGTCCGCGCGGTAATCAATATCGAGGCCGGTTTCTTCTTCCAACGCCGCCGCAAAAGACGGCCATGTTTTTAGGCTGCGGATGCTCAGCTGATAAAGCGCTTCTGGATTACCGGCGCCGTTCTCAAATGACGGCGCCAACATACCCGCCGCTGCATTCGTCGCCGGTGGTGTTTCGCCGCTCGCATCGACAATCGCGACGCGCGCATGCTTTTCCGCCAGCGCCCGCGCAATCGACAGGCCGATAATGCCGCCGCCTATCACCGCTATGTCAAAACCGTCTAAGCTCACGCCTGTCTGCTCACGCCAAATCGCCTGGCAACGTCTTCCACTTGCCGAGAAAATTCAACCGGCATACGGCGCCTCATTGGTATTTTCTTGTCCCTCGTCGCCCTTGTTTTTCGTCAGGCTCATGAGGCGGGTTTTTTCTTTCGAGCCGGCGGAGGATCCAAAAAAATAATTGACCACCGCCGCCGTCATGGTCGCCAGGGCGCCGAGCATGATCGAAAACTCCGTTTCGGCGCCGACCGGCAGTTTCTTCGTCACCATCACGCCTAGCACAACAAAAAACCCCAGGATAACCAACGCGCCGAGCGCCGAGGGCGTCCAGTCATTCATGGCGATCTGGCGCCCGCGGGCGTTGGCGCGGTCATCAGCATGAATACGCTCTTCCTCCAAAGACGCCTCACGCAAGGCAATCGCAAAACCCTGCTCGGCTTTTTTTAATGCAATCAGATGGTCAGGCAATGCGTTAATCAAAACTTCGCTTAGCGCCTCTTCGTCGGCGTCAGGCGCGCCGAAGATCGCTTTTGAGAGTTGCGCAACGGCGGCGCCGGCGAGCGGACCGCCAAGGGCGTGCGCAAGGCTCGGCGCCGTTTTCGCAATTGCACGTTTGATTTTACCGCGCGCGCGGCTTTCTGGTTTGGACATTGTTCAACCTCTATGTCGCAAAAATCTTGGGAAGACGCGCATCATAGTCGTTCGCGGGCGAAGCGTTCGTAACTTTTGGAATAGAACGGCTTTGCATTTAGACAGGGTCGGCGGGCGCTCTTTCGGTTTTGGGTTTTAAGACTGGAAACATCTAGCGTTTCGCTTGAGAACATCAGGCGAAACCACAGCAATGCAATCAACTCTTAAGGGTAAGATGGTGCGTCCGGCGCACCATTATTCGGGCGCCGATTAATAATTTTTCATGTTCAAAAAACGGCGCCGCGGCTAAATAAGCCGCATGCGGCCTATTATTGTCGAAATTTCAATTTGCAATTAAAAGCGGATCAATCCACGGTTGCAAATCAGTGATTCGCTGCTCGTGAAAAGAGCAGCCTGGCAGAAACGGTCTTTACTTGATGACTTTCATTGCGGCGGCGGCAATCCTCGCCGTCTCATTATGGATTCTGACGAAGGCCAGAGCGATGGACGCTGCATCGCGCGCACCAGCGTTGATGCTTGCGGTCGGCGCTGGCGTCTCCCTTATCTATCGAAGTGCGGGCGGGCCCTTCGCACCTGCGGAATGGGTCGCTGTTGGCGCGGACGTTTTACTGGCCGCGCTCGCCTTTGTTGCAGCGGCGCAATTCCGGATTTCCAAGCTTTCCAGCGTCTGCCCGGCGTCATTTCGCCTGACCATCGGCGGCGCCCCTCTCTTTTTAATCGTCTGCGGTCTTGGCGCCTTTATTCTGGTGCCGCATCTGACGCTTGGCGCGGCATTTCTTGTCGCCGGCGCTCTGACACTTAATGGCGCGGCGTTTGACCGGCGGGCGGTGGCGGATGCGCCAGCGCCGGCGGTTATCAAGGCGGCAGTCCGGCTCGAAAGCGCGGCGATCCTGGCCCTTGGCCTGCCCGTCGCCGTGTTGCTGGAAGCGGCGGCCACGGCCGCGCCGGAGGCCATGCCGGCAGTGACGCCTTTATATGAGTTCAGCGTCTCTGCTTTTGTCGCCTTTGCCGTTGGCGGCGGCTTAGGTCTTCTCGCAGCAATCGCCGGCAACAGGCTGAAGAGCATCAAGAAAAAGGCGCCTTTTGCAATCGCCGCCGGGATCATTGCAGCAAGTGCCGCCGCTCTCATTGGCGCCCACCCAGTGATCGCCGCCGCCGCCGCTGGCCTCCTTTGGGGCGAGCAGACAACGGCGCTTGTCACCACCCGCGTACGCCTTCGCCGCATCGTTGAGCGCGCAGTGGCGCCAACCGCTTATTTCGCCTTTGGCCTTCTATTGGCGCCGCGTCTGTTACAGGCTGACCTCCTGACGATTGTCTTTGCCCTCGCTGCCATCACGATCATGCGCGCGGGGCCCCGTATCGCGTCTCTCAACAAAACCACTCTCGCCAAGGAGAGCCAGATGTTTCTCGCCTGGTTTGGCGGGGCGCCGGGCGCCGCCTCTGCGCTCTTCCTGATTTCCCTTTTCGATGCGCCGTCGATTGTCGCCCAGGACGCGGTCTTAAGCGTTGGTGCGCTCGCCGTCGCGCTCGGGGTCATTGCCGCCCGCGCGACGTCGCGACCGCTCTTAAAATCGCTTCTGAAGCAAACCGCACTCGCCAAAAAACGCGCGCTCTTCACAAACTAATCGGAAGACGCAGGCAGGACGCTCGGCCTTTACACCCACTCAAATGTTTCAAGATGCGCCCGCAAATGAAAAATCGTCGGGAATTTTTTCAGGATTAAATCCGAGCGCAAGCCGAGGCAGATATCTTTGATCGCTTGCGGCTGTTTGCGATAATGCGTTCGCCCGCCAGTCAGATCATATAAAAGCCGGGCAATGGAGAGAATGTCCGCGCGGCGCTCTTCGCCGGGCGGGCGCCCCCAATCATGAAAATCGATGGTGCGCAGGGAAAAGAAAACGCCGCGCTGCTCAACGAAAATATTGCCTGCATGCAAGTCGCCATGAAACTCACCGCGCGCATGAATTTCCTCGATGCCGCTGGTCAGATCATAAATCAGATGCAGCGCTTCGAAAACAGGCATGCGCTGACCACGATAGTTCTTTAGATAATCCTCGAGGATGGCGCCGTCGAAATAATCGCTGATCAGGCAATAGACGAACTCATCGCCAATCCAGACCTCTTCGGCATGGTGGTAGTTGACGACAATGTCGCAGTCTTTCAGCTTGTCGAGCTTGCGGGCGTGGCGAACAAAGCGCTTTGCGTTGCTCTTGCGGCCCTTGAAATAAAGCTTCGCCGCCCTGGTCAGCCCTGTCGCCTTTTCCCGGATTTTGTAAACCTCGCCCTCGGCGCCGCCGCCGACCCGTTCAAGGATTTCATATTTCCAGGTCAGCCGGTCGCCGCGGGAAAGGCCGAAAGAGGTGCGGGTCGTTGTCACAGCTTCTCACTAGAACACTTCAGACCGATTTTGGCGCCTGTTACGAGCGCTCTGACTACATCATCTCTGTTAGGGGTGTCGTCAGGTATCGGCTCATCACTTAGGCCGCAAAGCCATAGGTCTTCTTTTTCGTTTAGGCACACGCAAATATCAAGCGTCGCATCGTCAGCGGCGCCCACAGACTGATCAGCTTTTGATGAAACACATACTGATATGCAAGCAAGCAGAGTTAGACCGATGAACCATTTCATGCGAGCAGCTTACCCTGTCTTCGCAAACAACTCCCGACCGATCAGCATGCGGCGAACTTCCGAGGTGCCAGCGCCGATCTCGTAGAGTTTGGCGTCACGCAAGAGCCGCCCTGTCGGGTAGTCGTTGATATAGCCATTGCCGCCGAGCAGCTGGATTGCGTCAAGC
Organism: Hyphococcus sp.; assembly: GCA_021776345.1. Lineage (GTDB taxonomy): Bacteria > Pseudomonadota > Alphaproteobacteria > Caulobacterales > Parvularculaceae > Hyphococcus. The sequence continues at coordinate 22,717 of JAJFGC010000089.1, forward strand.
GCCACCTGGGTCGCTTTTTCCGCCGCATAAAGAATGCAGCCCGCCGCGTCTTGTCTCGTGGTCTCGCCGCGGTCGCAGGCTTTGGCGACCTGATAGACATAGGATTTGCAGGCATTGGTCGTCGTGTACATATCCGCGAGCTTGCCCTGCACCAGCTGGAAGGTGCCGATCGGTTTGCCGAACTGCTCACGCTCATGGATATATGGGAGCACGACATCGAGACAAGCCTGCATGATGCCAAGCGATCCGGCGGCGAGGACCGTGCGCTCATAATCCAGACCCGACATCAGGACGCGCACGCCGTCGCCGATCTCGCCGAGGATATTTTCTTCCGGCACTTCGCAATCTTCAAATACCAGCTCGCCGGTGTCCGATCCGCGCATGCCAAGCTAGTCGAGCTTTTGTGCGGTTGAATACCCTTTGTATCCTTTTTCGACGATAAAGGCGGTGATGCCGCGCGAGCCCGCCTCCGGATCGGTTTTGGCGTAAGCCACGACCGTGTCCGCATCCGGCCCGTTGGTAATCCACATTTTGTTTCCGTTCAGAATATAACGATCGCCTTTTTTCTGTGCACGGAGCTTCATGCTGACAACATCGGACCCGGCGCCGGGCTCGGACATCGCGAGCGCGCCAAGATGTTCGCCGGAGATGAGCTTGGGCAGATATTTTTCTTTCTGCGCCTTGTTGCCGTTGAGATTAAGCTGGTTGACACAAAGGTTTGAGTGCGCGCCATAAGAAAGACCAACCGCGCCTGACCCCCGGGAGATTTCCTCCATCACCACGCAATGAGCAACATAGCCGAGGCCTGTGCCGCCAAACTCTTCATCGGCGGTGATGCCCAGCAGCCCAAGCTCGCCTAGTTCCGGCCAGAGATCGCGGGGGAACTTGTTGGTTTCGTCGATTTCCGCAGCACGGGGGCTGAGCTTATCCTCGACCCAGCGCGCCACCATATCGCGCATCTCCTCGATCATCGGATCGAGGTCAAATTTCATAAAGGCTTGTGAATTGGACCGCATGGGTACGTTCCCCGTTACGTCAAAAAATTGCTGTTACGCGAATGAAATACGCCCCCCTGAGGGGCGCTGCAAGCGCCGCATTTTTCTAGCGCCGCTCACCCAGATTTCGGGCAATTTCGGCGATATCGCGCTTCAACTCGGCAATATCATCGCTTAACGCCTTTTGGTTAGCGACCAGATCATCAAGCCATGGGTCTGAGTCTTCCTCCACCACCCGCACGACGATCGCGACAAAGAGGTTCAGCATGGTGAAAGTGGCGATCAGGACAAAGGTCAGGAAGAAAACCCAGGATCGCTCATGTGTCTCGGCGACCTGGCGCGCGATATCGGGCCAGCCCTCAAGGGTCATGACCTGAAAGAGCGTATACATCGCGGTGAAGACATTGCCGAAACGCTCAGGGTGTTCAGTCCCATAAAGCGTCGCGGCAATCACCGCGAAGACATAAATAATCAGCGCCAGCACAACGCCGACCGAGGCGATGCCGGGGATTGAATCAAGCAGCGCCGAAACCACAACCCGCATCCGCGGGATCACCGTGATCACGCGCAAAACCCGCAACACCCGGAACGCCCTCAACGCGGCAAGACCGCTGGTCGCCGCGAGGAGTGAAATCACGACAATCAGGAAATCAAAGATGTTCCAGCCTTTTTTGAAATACTCGCCGCGCTCGGCGAAGATGCGCAGAATAATTTCCCCCACAAAGGCATAGATGATCACCTCATCCACCATCGACAGCTCCGGGCCCATCGCCGCCTTAACGTCAGGGAAGGTCTCGGCGCCGAGAATAACCGCGTTAACAATGATCAGAACGAGAACACCCACCTGAAAAGGCGCGCTCTCCACTAACTTGCGGATTGTGTCACCGGCTGTCGCCACTGGCCTTATGGTCCTTTGTGCCCGGATGGTGTGGAAAAATCTGGCTAAAGGGATTCTGCGCTGGAATGAACGCGTCAGTTTTCCCCGCTCCTTCGCACATTGCCAAAAAAACACCTGCCTCAGGGGCGGCTGTTAACGTCTAATCGTTTGGCGGGGCGGCGAAAATCCGCTATGCGAATGTCTTTCGGCCAGCGGAGTGAAGGCTTGAGCGACGAGCGCGACGACAATAATGCGTCTGGGGAGAGCCCGGCGGGCGATCCCGAGGGTGCTGGGGAGGGCGCGCCGCGCATGCGTTTTAAGGGCATTGTCGAGGCTGAAGGCGCCGCCCCTGCCGCTGCGGACGAGAATTTCGGCATTGCCGTTATCGGCCATGATGAACGCCGCTGGAACGCGATGAGCCGCCAAGTATGGCAGGCGTCACGCCTGACCGCGCTGTTCGTATTCTTCTCCTTCATTGTCGGCATGCCGCTCGGCAATTATTTCGCACATTTACAACTTAACGATGGCGCCGCCGCCGGCTGGAACCCCCTCAGCGCTTTCGGATTTGAAACTCTTCTCTTTGCTTTTGTTGTGCCGGTGCTCGTCTTGCTGATCGGCTATGCGTTGTCGCGCATGGCGACGATGCTCAATGCAGCTGAATCGATCGCCGCTGCAGCGCAACAGATGACAACGCCGGACCTCACCGCCGCCCGCAATGTTGACAGTGTTGGCGAGGTTGTGCGCGGTCACATGATGGCGCTCAATGAAGGGCTCGACGGCGCGCTTGGAAGACTGGCAAGCGTCGAGGCGATGATCCGCGATCATGTTGCAGCAATTGAACTCGCCGGCGATGCGATTGAACATAAAGCGACCGGCGCGGTTGAACGGGTCGCCGATGAACGCTCGCGGTTGATGGACCTGACCGAAAGTCTTAATGCGCATGCGGACAGCTTCGCGGCAGCCATCGCCGAAAAGGCGAAAGTCAGTATTGAATCGCTAAATTCGGCAGATACGATTTCGACCCGGGTTGAAAAAGAATTTGACGACCGGCTTGGCCGATTGGAAGAGGCCGCCGCCCGCGCGCTATCGAGCTTTGAATCCTTACGCGATGCGCTGCGCGAAACTGACGAGACCATGCGTAGCGGCGTCCAGTCCATAGACATCGCGGCGGATAAAACGCTTGAGGCAACGCAAAAAGCAAAAGCAGCATCCGATGCCGCCGCTGAGTCAGCGGCGCGCAACGCCGCTAATATTGCCGCCTCCACCAGCCATGCCTCAGCGCAGGCGAAACAAGCCGCCGACAACGCTATTCAGGCCTCGAGAGAAGAAGCCGAACGCATTGCACAAGCCGCGATCGATGTTGCGACCGAAGAAACTTCAAAAGTTCAGGACGCCGCCGCCAGGGCGCTCGGCGACATGTCAGAGGCGACCAGGGAAGCCATCAAGGCCGCCCGCCAAGACGCGGATAAGGCGACCAAGGCCGCTGAAGACGTTTCCGAGGCGGCGCGCAAAACCAGTGAAGCAGCGAAGGCCGCGTCTCAAGATGTTGCAACCGCCAGCGAACAGGCGCGTCAGACCTCCGACGAAGCAATCAAATATGCCGAAACAGCGGCTGGCCATATTGATGAGCGCAATAAGGCCCTCGCCGAGGCGCGCGCCGCCCTCGAGAAAGAAAATGCGCGGCTTGAAAACCTGATCGAGGAACAACGCAACCGCGCCGATCGCCTGGCCGACGCCATCTCTTCGCAAACCGACCGCCTCAGCAAACTTGCCGAAGCGCAGCTTCGCGAACAGGAAGCCTCCGCCCGCCTCGTCGAGGCGCAAAACGACATGCAGGCCCGCGCCGCAAGAGAAGCGGAAGAAAAAGCGAAGGCTGAACAAGCTGCGAAGGAAAAAGGGAAAACCCTTGAAGCGGAACGCAAAGCTCAGGCAAGAGCCGAAGCAGAGGCTGCGAAGGAAACTGCGGACGCAGAACGAAAAAATGCGCAGCGCGAAAAAGCGCGCAACGACGAAGAACTCAAGCTGACAGCCAAGAACAAACAAACCAATGTCTCTAACGGCGCCGCACGACTTGAAGAACTGGCGCGCGATATCGCCGAGCGCCGTCCCCGCAATGCCAAAAAAAGCAAAGAGCCGCCGGTTGAAAAATCCGCCAAATCCGCAACCGACAAACGCTCAAAAGGCGACTTGTCATGGCGCGAAATTCTCGACGCCGCCGATGATGCCGAGCCATTGGAGCTTGGCAATGCAGCGAAAAAATCAACCAGCGACGCGCGCGATGACGCGGCGGAAGCCATTCGCATTATTTCCGGCTTGCAGGAATTTACCTTTGAGCTTGAAACCCGGCTTTATGGCGATCCTCCGCCGGCATTGCAGGAGCGGTATGATCGCGGCGACCGCAATGTTTTTGCCAATCGGCTTCTTCGGCTGAATGAGGCTGACGTAAAACGCCGAATACGGAATGAATCCGCAAAAGACCGCAAGTTTGAAGGCGGTGTTCACGGCTTTCTTCAGAATTTCGAAAAACTGCTCGAAGACGCAACCACATCGGAAACAGCAGACGAGGAGCTTGAAGAATATTTAAGCTCCCCGCTTGGCCGGGTTTATCTCCTGATTGGCGCAACGGTCGGGTATTTCGCCTGACGTCACCAAATTCCGGCGCCCGTAATTTTTAACATCGGAGTGTTATGCCGGATCAGCGACAGTGCCGCCTGGGCTTATGACGATTGACGTCGCCGCTTGTGGTTTTTTCGCACCGACACTGCGCAGGACAAAGTATCCGACAAGGCCTGAGGCAATCGAGCCCGTCAGGACGCCGAGACGGACGTCGTTGAGCATCTCAGCTGAGTCAAAGGCTAAGCCGCCGATAAACAGGCTCATGGTAAAGCCGACACCGGTCAGACACGCCACGCCGTACATATGGCGCCAGCCAAGCCCTTCCGGCAGTTTCGCAAGGCCTGACGTCACCGCGAGATACGACAACCCGAAGACACCGACTTGCTTGCCGACAAACAAACCGAGTGCAATGCCGAGCGGCACGGGCGCGATCAGGGATGCAAACGAGACGCCCTCAAATGACACTCCGGCATTGGCGAAGGCGAAGATCGGCAAGACGAGGAAGGCGACCCAAGGGTGCAGATCATGTTCCACGCGATGGAGCGGGCATTGGGTTTTTCCGGCTCGGCCTGTCATCGGTATTGTCAGCGCCGTCAGGACGCCGGCAAGCGTTGCGTGAACGCCTGATTTGAGCACACAGACCCATATCACCGCGCCAATCAGCACATAGGGCGTTATCTTTGTCACGCCGAGCCGATTGAGCGTGATGAGCCCGGCAAAACCAACCAGCGCAAGACCAAGCGCCGTTAGCGACAAGTCGGCTGTATAGAATAAGGCTATAACCAAGATTGCGCCAAGGTCGTCAATGATGGCGACCGCCAGCAGGAATATCTTCAGGCTAACCGGCGCACGCGCACCAAGAAGCGCCAGAATACCAAGTGCAAATGCAATATCTGTCGCCGCCGGGATCGCCCAGCCGCTAATCGTTTCCGGGTTTGAAAAGTTGAGCGATGCATAAATCAGTGCCGGTACGGCCATGCCGCCGATTGCGGCAAAAATCGGCAACGCTGCTTTGTCAAGGGTGGATAATTCACCTTCCAGAACTTCGCGTTTGATCTCCAAACCAACAAGGAAGAAGAAGATCGCCATCAACCCGTCATTGATCCACAATAAGAGCGGCTTGGCGATTTCCAGCGCGCCGATCTGTATGGCTACCGGGGTCGATAACAAGGCGCCGTAATACTCGCTTAAAAACGTATTATTGGCAAACAGCGCCAACAAGGCAGCGATCATCAAGATGATCCCCGCTGATGCTTCCAGCCTTAGAAAGTCCTGAATTTTTGCAACAATCTGCGCCATATTAAACTCTGTATCTCATAATTGGTTGAAGCCTGATGCTGTCATCAGGCTTAGGGCGCGTCGCTATAGCGACATTAAGCATCGAAATTTGGGGCGGCCCGGCACCGATCTGCGATTTACGCGGCAGATGAGCGGGCTGTTTCCCAATAGGTCACCTTGTTCAGCGATTCACGCAGGCTGTGCTCAAACTGACCAAATTCTTTTGCGGCGCCATGAAACGCGAACCGACAAAGCACCCTTCGGTCGCCATCGTCGCCTCTAAATGCGGCGGTTATATCCACAAGCTCAAACGGGCCCCAATCGGAAACCATTTCGATGCAATCTCGAAGGGTTGCGTTATCAGCGTTCCATTTCGCCACGAGATCAAGCGTTACCTGATCGTTGGCCTGAACCGCTTCATTGTTTTCACGACCTTGTTTGGCGTTCATGGTAACGCTTGTGCGTTTCGCTTCACGACGATAATGCGCAAGCCGGTCCAGGATTTTCTGGTTACGCGAAAGCGCATAATTGCCGCTGACGTTAAAATCGCTGGGTGTTGAATCAAACATACTACGCGTCCCTGGCTATCTCGACGGTCGATGTAGCGGACAATTGACGCTTGGAAAACCGGATCAGTATATATATTGTAATCGTAATTTCCTATCAAAGTTCTGAGGAGCCGCCCGTGAGCGTCACTTTGAAACAGTTGCAGTGCCTGCTTGCCGTTGCCGAAAAACGCCATTTCCGCAGGGCGGCGGAGCATATCGGCATCAGCCAGCCCTCGTTAAGCGCGCAGATACAAAACCTTGAAGAAGCGCTCGGCGTCCGCCTGGTCGAACGAAGCCGCTCCGGCGTCGCCATCTCCCCGCTCGGGCGAGATGTCGTTCAGCGCGCCAGGCGCATCGCCGACGAGACGCAAGGCATCGTGGATTTCGCCGCTGGTGCGCAAACCGGCCTTGTCGGCACGATAAGGCTCGGCTCCAAACCAACGCTCGGCCCCTATTTGTTACCGCATGTTGTCGCTGCGCTTCATCGCCGGCACAAGGATCTTAGTCTTTATGTCCGGGAAAGCGCGCCGCGCGATCTCGAATATGAACTAGCCAATGGGCTTCACGATGTCGTTTTGACACAGCTTCCAGCGACCAGCGCCGAGCATGTTGCCGAGCCGCTGTTTCGCGAACCCTTATATCTGGCGTTTGCCGTTGATCACCCCCTGGCAAAGCAAGAAACGCTGTCCGTCAAATCCTTAAAGGATTTGGACATCCTGTCGCTCAGCCCTGAATATCATCTCCACGATCAGATCAACGCCCTTTGCGAAAATTACGGCGCACATCTTTTGCGTGATTATGAGGGCACAAGCCTTGATGCCTTGCGGCAAATGGTTGGTATGGGGATGGGCGTCAGCTTCCTGCCGGCGCTTTATGTACATTCGGAAATCTCCGCGCGCAGTGAGGTCATCGTCAAGCCGTTAAAAGGTCGCTCGATCAACCGGCCGGTAGGGTTAATATGGCGAAAAAGCGCTGGCCGCGCGCAATCCTATCGAAAAATCGCCGACATCATCCGCGATGTCGTGCGACGGAAATTCAAAGACCTGATCATTGATTAGAAATACCATTCGATAGGATTTTTCTATTAAATCTTCACTTGTGAAAAGATTGTTCTTTTCCGTTCAGCGCCCATTTTGTTGTCAACGGAAGACAAAACAGACAGGAGAAAAAAAATTGATCCGCGCGGCCAGTATCCGTGCAATCGGAACCCTCATCATAGGCTACGTAGCAGCTTTGAGCGCATTGCTTTAACCCTCAAGCCCCCCCGCTAATAGGAATGCTAAATTGACGGCCCTGCCAACCGCCCCAAGGTTTAAAGGCAGGGCCGTTTTTATGTTAGGAACGCTTGGCGTCTTCCGCCTATTTCTTATGACCCGCCGGATGATCTGAATGATTTGAGTCGTTAAGCCGCAATATCGCTTACTATTGCTGACCCATTTGATTCATCAGGTCCTGCACATTGATCCCATTAGATAGATCAGGCCCTTCCGTAATCGGCACGGTCTGATAGAGCGCATAATTCGCATCATCGCCGCCATCACCGATAGAGACGCTTGTCGCCGTCTGCGTCATTCCCATAAAACTTTGCTCTAGCATCAACCCGCCATCTGTCATGCACACAGTTCCCATCATCGAGGAGTTGTAAACGGAGCACTGCGTGTTTGCGATCATTTTCGTCTGACCTGTCGCCGTCATGGCCATTGCGTCCATGAACGCCGCCGTCATATCCTCCGATGACGAATCATCAAGTGCGTCAACAATGCCTTGATAAAATGGATTTTTTGTCTTTGTGCCGGAGTTGGTTGAAAGGTCGATGGCGTATATCCATTCGCCAATTGTAATTGTGTGCTGGTTTTGCGTTTGCGTTATGCCTGCGAAGCCGATTTCCGTATTTTGAATTTCATATTGTTCATACGCATGGTCACGGTGGCAATGCGTGATTGTCCCATTCATCATTTGACCACTCGATTCATAAAAGACGCACGCCGCTTCTGTTGGGTGCAGCCTTGGCGTTTTATCAGCTTGCGCCGCCGGTGCAGCAACCAACAACGCAGATATCGCGAATAACAACTTAGTTTGCATTTCAAAACTCCCCTATCCATAAATTTCCACTGCATGCCAAATGGAATGGCCAGCAGATGAACTGTATAAAGACTATTTGATAGCCGTTGAATAATAATGGATACGCAACAGAGTCGCGAGCACGATGTTATACAGAATTTTCGCGGGGGCAATTACAGGCGGAAAAGCGGGTCAAGTCAGCCAATTAGCCTACATCTAAGCGCCAAGCGCAGAGACATGTTCGCCTTCTTCGAAGGTCCAATTGACGAGTTCCATAATCGCGCTGTCAAAAGCCGCGTCGAAAGCAGCGATCACATCATCAGCCTTGTCACTAGCTGCTGCTTGCGTCGCATCGAACTTCCGGGCAGCAAAGATTTTTCCCCTACCATCGGTCAGACGGCCATAAATTGAAACGACAATACTGGACTCTCCTCCGCGCACATTGAGCTGCATCTTCCGGATATCCGTTTGCAGAACAAACTCCCCAATAGGAATAGCGCCGCGATCGCCGACAGAAAGGATGCGCGCTGAATCTTCAAAACTTTGAATAAGCGCAGTCTGGAAGAGACGCGGCGCACGGTCGGCCCACTCAGCGCCCGCATAATATTGCAGCTTGCCCGGTTGGGTCGAGACCGCGATCTTTGTTGTATCAAAGGCCCGTGTCGTGCGCGGATCGTCAACTACCAATGACCACCCGACCGTATCGCCGGCCTCGACATCGCCATTGACGGCGTTAATTTCATATCGCGGTTTTGCCGGCGCCGTTTCTGGCAGTAGTGATACACAACCGGACGTCACGATGAGAGCGGTACAAAAGATTGTGCGAGCGATAAATTTCATTGTTATTCCTCCGCCTCATATTCAGGCGCGTTCTCACCCAGAAAGTAAGCTTGCGGGTCGCGGTCGATCTCGCGCAGCATATAGTCGAGCGTGCGCATCATGCGGCGCGCATCTGCAAGCGCCGGCGCTACTTGTCCAAGCCCCTGATCGGCGAAGATGCGCAAAGACGCGCGATTTTCATCGACAACACCCCGCAGATCAGCAACCAAAGCACGCGACTCCACGAGCAAGGCTTCAGCGTCCTTGACCGCTTCGGGGGCGTCATTTTCCATAATTTGCTGCAGGCCCGTCGCCGCTGCATCAAGCTTGCTGGTAACTTCTGCAAGGTCAGCCGTGATCTTGTTGATATTGTTCAGTGTTGCGACAATTTCGTCTTCGTTATCGGCAAAAGCGCCAGTTAGTGTTTCTACATTGGTAATGATGTCACCGACGCCGGCGATATTTTCATCTGACAACAACCGTTGCGCCTGTGCCAGAACATCGCCCGAGCCTTCAAGAAAAGCGCCGAGACCTGACATATCCGCCGGAATTTGCGGCACCCGGTCATCGCTGATTTCCTTTAACAGCGGCGCATCGGCGCTGCCGCCCACCAGCTGAATGATCGTCAGGCCGGTAAAACCAACCGGTTCCAGCTCGGCCGTCGTATCTTCTTTGACTGGCGTATCCTTTTCGACCCGAACGCGAGCAATAACGATCGACGGATTATCAGGGTCGATTTTTAGCGTATCAACTTCGCCTTTTTGAATACCGTTAAACCGAACGGCGGCGCCAACCGAAAGACCAGAGACACGTTCGGTGAAAATAATGTCGTACTCGTCATATTCGCGCTGACTTTGCCCAAGCCAAAGGATGAACAAAAACGCAAACGCCACGGCGCTCAAGACTATCGCGCCGATCAGTACATAATGAGCCCGCGTTTCCATGATTAACTATTCACCATCCCCGGCGATATTGCCGTCAGACCGCTTTAGCGGCCAGTGCAGCGCGGCCACGGGGACCGGCAAAATATTCCTTGATCCACGGATGATCAGCCTGGCGAACTTCATCAAGCGGTCCGCAAGCGATGACGTGGCGCTCAGCAAGGACCGCCACCCGGTCACAGGCTGCATGAAGCGTATCAAGATCATGGGTTACCATAAACACTGTTAACCCTAAGGATTCCTTGAGATTTACAATCAGATCGTCAAATTTTGCCGCGCCAATGGGGTCCAGGCCTGCCGTCGGCTCATCGAGAAAAACCAATTCAGGATCAAGGGCTAAAGCCCGTGCGAGCCCTGCACGCTTTTTCATGCCGCCTGACAACTCGGACGGGTATTTGGAGCCGGCTTCTGCCGGCAAGCCCACCATGGAAATCTTTAACGCCGCCATGTCCTTTGCAAGCTCCCCCTCGACGTTGAGATGCTCGCGCAATGGCGCCATTACATTTTGCGCAACCGTTAACGAAGAGAAAAGCGCACCGCCCTGAAACAGAACGCCCCATCGGCGTTCAACCGACAAACGCTCTCGTTCATTCGCCTCATAAAAATCCTCGCCAAAAATTTTGACCGTGCCGGCGGAAGGTCGCTTCAGGCCGATAATCGCGCGCATCAATACGGACTTACCAGTGCCGGAGCCCCCAACCACGCCGATAATTTCACCCTCGCGCACATCGAGATCGAGATTGTCGTGAACGATAAAATCATCGAATTGAGTGCGAAGGCCACGCACCTCAATCACATTGCGTTCATTGTCATTGCCGGTTGTCAAAAATCAATCTCCAGGAAAAACATCGCAAAGAATGCGTCAATAACAATCACAAGGAACAAGGCTTGGACAACGGAAAGCGTCGTACGCTGACCAAGGGACTCGGCGCTGCCTTCCACTTCCATGCCCTGGAAGCAACCGATCACGGCAATAACAAAAGCAAAGAACGGCGCCTTGATCATCCCCGCCCAAAAATGGTTCATGATAATGGTTTCCTGGAACCGCGCCATGAACAGGGCGAGCGATATATCCATCGCAAAGGCGGCAACGAGCGCGCCGCCGATCAGACCCATAATATCGGCAAGAAATGCGATGGCCGGCAGCATGATCACCAGCGCGATCACGCGCGGCAGCACCAGCGCTTCCATTGGCT
>JAJFGC010000090.1 GCA_021776345.1 Hyphococcus sp.
TTCAATATGCCCGGTCATGACAAAACCCCTCCCGCCGCGGCGCTTGGTAAGGCGCTCTCGCCTGAGGCGCTGCGTGCGCTTGAGGAAGCTGCTGAACGACGGGCGAAAGCCAAAAAGCCCGCTGGCGAGGCCGAAATCGGCGGCCCGAAAGGCGAAGAGCCAACCCGCTATGGCGACTGGGAGCGGGGCGGCCGGGCCGTTGATTTTTAAGCCTCGCCCGTTTCCACATGAGCCTTCAAGCGATCCAGCGCGCCGTCCCATTGCGCGCCGATGTGATTGAGAAATCCTTTGGCGTCGTCGATTGCTTCACGGCGCATCACAAACCTAATTTCCCGGCCGTTCCGTGCGCTCGCAACTAGGCCGGCGCGTTCAAGCGCCTTTAGATGTTTTGTCACCGCCTGGCGGGTGACAGGAGCGTCGTCAGCAAGTTCGGTGATCGAATGCGCGGCGCCGTCGCCAAGAGCAGCGAATAAGGAAAGCCGCGTCGGATCGCCCAAAGCCGCGAAAATTGCGGCGGCGGTTTCGGATGTCGCCATGCGCAGGTCCGATTCAGCCTTCAACATAGTTTTTGACGTTTTTCACTTGCTCCGACCAGCCGCTTTCATTGCGCAGAAAGGTTTCTTTATAGATGTTCGCGGGCAGCTTGGAGAAGCCCGATTCGATAATCGTTAGCCGCGTTCCGTCTCCGGCCGGTTCCAGCAGGAATTCGCAAAGAGTTTCCGGCTCGCCTGTGTAGTCTTTGTCGGGATCAATCGCATGGGTAACCCAGCTGAACGCGATGCGGTTTTCGGGCTCGATCGCGACGACCGTTCCTTTCCATTTCAGGCGCTCATAGCCGGGGACCGTTATCTGTCCGGTGGTTTCGCCGCCTTCGACAAAAGGCTGGTCGAGACGGACCTGGAACCAGTCACCGAATTTCCTGTAATCAGCGATCGCATCCCAGACCCGGGAGACCGGCGCGGCGATCTCTATCGTTTTCACAATTTTATCTTGCATAAGGTGCAACCTCATGGTTGCGTATTTCTATGCTCATTTCCGCGATATTGCAACCGTCAGGTTGCATGTTGTTTTGCAACCTATTGTGAACAAAAGCAGAACATGCTACTTATGCGTGTAGGTGGTTTTTAGCCTATATCGCCGCCCTGATCGCGCTTTTTCCCGTTGCCGCATTCAGCGGCGAGGCGCTGGAAGGGCCGGTCTCGGCCAGTGTTGAGCGCGTTATTGACGGCGACACGGTGAAAATGCGCGCCCATATCTGGGTGGATCAGGAACTGGTCGTTTCCGTGCGGATTGCCGGGATTGATGCGCCGGAACTCTTCCGGCCCAAATGCGGCGCCGAGAAACAAAAGGCAATCGCAGCAAAAGCGCTTGTTGAGGCGTTGTTAGGCGATGGCGAAGCCGTGCTGCATGATGTTCAGCACGGAAAATATGCCGGCCGCGTCATCGCGCGCATTGAAAGCCGCGGGGAAGACATTGGACAAAAGCTCGTAGCGGAAGGCCTGGCTGTTAACGGCAAGCGCGGCCAATGGTGCGCTGGGGCTTAGCGATAAAACATCGTCTCATTGCCGGAGAAGGCCCATGGTTCTTCAAGATCGATGCAAGATAGCGCATCGCCGCGCACTTCGATTTTTAATAGCGCCGGCCCCGCTTCGCCGCTTTGGCGTTCAAGCAGCACCACACCGTTAATCAGGGGGCCGACGAAATTAGTGCGAAGCTTTTCATAGCAATAAACCTCGCCGTCGCGGACATTGGCGAAAGATGCGTTAATGCGTCCTTCGCCTTTTGAAAACGATAGGAAATCCTTCGCGGCGGCTTCGCGCTCCGCATCCATGAACGGCGCGAGGCCGACAAGCTCTGGCGAGAAAGAAGGCAGTCGGCCGTGTAGTGAAAAGATGAGGCGGTCCGGATCAATTGAATCGGCCGCAAGTGCGACAGCGCTAACCTTTGACGTCGCGGCGTTGTGGGCGGCATCGGTAAACCAGACGCCTTGTGCTGCGCCTTCCTTATCGGCAATAGCAGTACGGCAGGCATCTTCGCCTTTGGCCTGGCGAATGCCCCAGCTGTCGCCAAGTTTCGCGGCCCAAAGCGGTTGATCGTCTTTAGGCAGATAATTGATCGGACATCGCGCCCGGGCTGTGTCGAGAGTGATCGCTTCGATCAGCGAGGGCGGCGCATTGAAGACGGCGGCGCGGGCATAAGGATTGCTCGAATAGCGCTCGGGACGTTCCAGCGTTGCCGGTGAGCTGCCCAGATCGTGGAGGCCGACATCAAAACCATCCGCTTGGCCAACGACGTCTCCTCGTTGAACGCGCAGTTGCGTTTCAAGGGCAATGTGGTCCGGTCCGCCAAGTTCGGTAAATTTTTCCATGCCGCCGGCGCGTGAAATGATCTCATCACTGACGACATCAAGGCGGTCATAATAAAATGAAATGTTTTCACAGGCGCGAAAGTGCACTGTCCATGATTGCGTAATGGCGCGGCCTTCGGCGTTGCGCTCAATCTTTCGTTCAAGCGCGACGATGTCTGCTTTTGCTGGCGTCAGCGCTTGTGTTGTGCGGCGCTGAAAGCCAGCCTCGGCGCGTTTTGTGTTGATGCGTATGTATGGCGCGGGGAGCACTTCGCCGGGCGCGGTGATCCCGCCCAGCGGAGAGATGCTCAAGACATCATCGATGGAAGCAAAGGGGCCAGCAAGGCCGGGCTCGCCAATGGCGCAGGGGCGCGCCGACACGGGCGTCGTTTCCACGGCCGCGGCGACAGCCGCGGCGCGGTCAACCGCTTTGCGGCCCGCATTCGGATTCATGATCACCGCCACAATCAACAAGGCGGTAAACAGAACTGCCGCTAATCGTGTGTAATAATCGGCGCCCGACATTGAATTCCCCATAGACTCCCCACAGCAGAAAATCCTACTGCGGCCGGGATAAGTCAAGGCGGCTTTGGTGTTAGACGTGTACGAGAGGGCTTTTCAAGTCTCGACAGTGGCAGATTGCGGCGGCTTATTAGCGATGGTTAATGATGGGAGGGCTTTTTATGGTCAAATGGCGCGGACGACGACAGAGCAAAAATGTGGAGGATCGCCGCGGAGCAGCGGCGGCCGGGGCCTCCGGCATTGTCATTATGCTGCTGCGGTTTGTGATTGGCCGCTTCGGCATCCGCGGTCTTTTCATCCTCGGCATTGTCGGCGTCGGGCTCTATGTGGCGGGGGTCAACCCGTTGGCGCTGATGCAGGGGCAGCCGGCGACGCAACAGGCCGCTGAACCGGTTGACGACGAGGCCTCGCAATTTGTCCGCGCCGTTCTCGCCGAGACAGAAGATGTCTGGTCAACAATTTTTACCCAGCAAGGCGCCAACTACCCGACCCCGACATTGGTGATGTTTTCGCAAAGTGTTTCATCCGCATGCGGATATGCGTCAGCGGCGGCCGGCCCGTTTTATTGTCCGCTTGACCGCAACGTGTATCTAGACACGAATTTTTTCCGGGAGCTTTCGACCCGGTTTGGCGCGCCTGGAGATTTTGCGGCAGCTTATGTTATCGCCCATGAGGTGGGCCATCATGTGCAGACGGTAACCGGTGTTTCGGAGCAGGTTCGCAAGACGCAGTCGCGGGCAAGCAGGGCGGAAGCGAACCAGCTCCAGGTTCGCATGGAGTTGCAGGCCGATTGCTATTCAGGCGTCTGGGCCAATCGCGCCGACCGGAACGGCGATTTTCTCGACGATGATGACATTGACGAAGGTTTGCGCGCTGCCGCCGCGATCGGCGACGATACGCTTCAACGGAATGCCGGGCGCCGCGTGACGCCGGAAAGCTTTACCCATGGTTCATCTGACCAACGCAAGCGATGGTTTATCGCGGGCTATCGTTCAGGTGATGTCGGGTCATGCGATACATTTGGTGCAAGCTCGCTTTAGCCCCGCCAAAACGCCGGAGACAAGATAACCAAAATCGTAAACAGCTCCAGCCGCCCAAGCAGCATACCGGCGGCGAGGATCAGTTTTGCCAGATCCGGCAGGGACGAGAAATTCCCGGCAGGGCCAACAATATCGCCGAGCCCAGGCCCAACATTCGCGATCGCTGAGCCGGCGGCGGAGAGCGCGGTGAGCGTGTCCAGTCCGAGGCCAGACAACAAGACGGCCATCGTTGCGAAGGTAGCGAAATAGACAAAAAAGAAGCTTAAGACCGAAACGAACACATCGTCGGTGAGGGGCCGGCCATTATAGCGCGCGACGAATACGCCGTTCGGATGAGCAAGGCGGCGCGCGTAAACGTTGAGCGCGGCAAGGGCGACCTGAAAGCGGAAAACCTTCATGCCGCAGGAGGTTGAGCCGGCGCAGCCGCCGATAAACATGATGCAGAAGAAAAATCCAACCGCGAAAGGCCCCCATGCATTATAATCGGTTGTGGCGTAACCGGTGCCGGTGATGATCGACACGACATTGAAGATTGCGAGCCGGAACGCGGAAAACACATCCATATCTTCAAATAAAGTGAGCACCCGGAACATCATAAGGATGGTGAGGATCGCGACAACGCTCAAGAAAAACTGAATCTGGCTATCGGAAAACAATCGTCGCCAGGCGCCTCTTAAGAGCGCTGCCAGAAAAATGCCGAAGGGCAGGCTGCCAATAATCATGAAGAAGGTGACAATCAAATCCAGCGGCGCCCGGCCAACGGTGAGAAAGGCGCTGAGGGATGCGTCGCGCGTGGAAAAACCGCCCGTGGCGACAGTTGTCATCGAATGATTGAGGGCGTCCCAGGCGGGCATGCCAAAGGCCCAGAGGGAAAGGAAGCACAATACCGTGAAAAAAACATAGATCATGCTCAACGCAATGGAGTATTGCGCCGCGTTGGCGATAAACTTTTCCGACGTGTCCCAGGCCTCGCTTTTAAAGATCTGCATGCCGCCAACCTTGAGCGCCGGCAAAACCGCAAAAGCCATGATGACAATGCCAACACCGCCAAACCATTGCAGCATTGACCGCCATAAAAGCGCGCCCGGCGGGGCGTCATCAAGCCCGGTCACGACGGTTGAGCCGGTTGTGGTTAGTCCCGACATCGCCTCGAAAAATGCATCGAGATAGGAAAGCTCAAGCCCGCCAAGCGACAGCGGGATCGCGGCAAAGACGACGAGCAAAAGCCAGCTTGCGGCGGTTAGGAGAAATCCCTCGCGCCTGCTGATTTGATTGATCGGCCCCCAGCTCGCCGCTGCACCGCCGCCGCCGGCAAAAACACAGATGATGGCGCCAATGGCGAACGCCGCCCAGTCTGCGCGGTGGACTTCATCCGTAGAGAGAAGATCGACGCACATGGGGATCAACATCATGACCCCAAGCGCGCAGACGAGCACGCCGGTAACCAAGACAACAGGGCGGAAAGAAAGCATTAGCGCCAGCCTGTTTCGCCGTTGCAGATTTAAGGCCGTGAAGCGGGCCTGTTCAACTAGTGGATTTGTCTTAGTTCATAAGGGCTGTCGAGAGAGAAGGCCGGAATATTCACATCGAATGCTTCGCCGTCTTTTTTGGTCATGCCGTAGCGCCCCACCATCAGCCCGGATGGCGTGGCGAGCGGTGCGCCTGACGTATATTCAAACCCTTCACCTGGTCTGATCACCGGCTGTTCGCCAACAACACCGTCGCCTCGAACTACATCGGTTAGCCCTTGCGCGTCCGTGATCTGCCAAAAACGCGTGCGGAGCTGCACCACATCGGGGGATTCATTGTCGATGCGCACCGTATAGGCCCAGACATAGCGCGGCTCGTCCGGGTCGGACTGGTCATCTAGATAATAGGGTTTGACGCTCACGCGGATGCCCTTGGTGATGCATTCATAATTAAGGTCAATGTCGCGTTTCTTGGTCATTATACTATACCTGCGCAATATTGCGCCGATGCACCTTCGGCGATGGAGCCTCTTACGATAAACTGCTCTGGAGGCTTAGGCCAGCCGCTCAGGCTTTTTCAACGAACTGGGGAAAGTTGGGCGGTGATTTCGCCTCACCACTCTTGCCTTGAGGCCACGCCAAGGGCAAACGACACGACATGGGCGAGCGGTTTGGCAATGACGGGGTACTGTCCGCGGAAATGATCGCGGGCCTAATGCAGTCTGGCGAAATTGCGGGCGCTGACATTTCGCGGTTGCAACCGGCGAGCCTTGATCTGACCTTTGGACTGCGCGCCTGGCGCGTTCGCGCATCGTTCTTGCCATCAATGGAGCGCACGGTCGCTGCCCGTCTTCAGGATGGTCTTGCGATGCAGGCCATGGATTTGAGCGCCGACGCCGTCTTTGAACGGGGCTGCGTTTACCTTGTTGAGTTAAACGAACGCCTCGCGCTTGGCGACGAATTGATTGGCGCGGCCAATCCAAAAAGTTCAACTGGACGGATTGATGTTTTTGTCCGGCTGGTGACCGATTATGGCGCCGCGTTCGACGAAATTCCGGCGGGATATATCGGTCCGCTCTATGCGGAAATCAGCCCCCGGAGCTTTTCGATTATGGCGCGCGCCGACTCAAGTCTGAACCAGCTGAGGCTGAAGCAGGGTACTTTCCGGCTTGATGATGAACAATTAGCGCTGCTGCATAGTGAGACCCGGCTGGTAGACCATGACGCCCGCATTGACGGTGGTTTGGGCTTGAGCGTTTCGCTCAGCGGCGACGACCAGTTGATTGGCTGGCGTGCGCGTCGTCATTCTGCGTTGATTGACGTCGATAAAATTGGCGTTCTCGACCCCCATGATTTTTTTGAACCGATAGGGCCGCAAAAATACGGCTTCATCATTCTTGATCCGGATGAATTTTATATCTTGGCGTCGAAAGAGGCGCTGGTTATTCCACCTGATTACGCGGCGGAAATGACGCCGATTAGCCCGGGACTGGGGGAATTTCGCGTTCATTATGCAGGGTTTTTCGACCCTGGATTTGGATGGTCAAAGGATGGCGGTTCAAATGGCAGTCGCGCTGTTCTTGAGGTCAGGAGCCATGATGCGCCATTTGTGCTTGAAGACGGTCAGCTGGTCGCAAAACTCGTCTATGAGCGGATGGCGGCGCGTCCTGAAAAGCTATACGGCGCGGGCATTCAGTCGAACTACCAGGGGCAGGGACTTAAGCTGTCAAAGCACTTCGCCTGAGCGCACAAACTAACCGCAGCCGTGATTGGTTATTCCGGAACGTAGTCGCCGATGAACGGCTCCATGTCATTCATGATGCTTTTCAAATACGCATCTGTCGCCGCAATGCCTTCTTGGTCAGAGACTTGTGCAATCAGGCGGATCATCGCGCCATCGGATCGTTTCTTAAACACGGCATCAAAGATCAACCAGAGCTTCATGGTGAATTCATTGGCGACTTTACGTCCGCGTTGGTCATACCAGTAATAAACGAGCTGTTGGACATCGCGGTTTTGAATGATCAAGCGGTTATATTTGATGAGCGTTCCATTTGATGTGGTCATTTCGACGATATCATGGTTCGTAATCTGCCAACCGCCGCCCGGAATGCATTGACGCGGGGAGTGCCATGACCGGCCATCACGCTGGGCGTCGAGGTAAGCCATATAGAGGTTAAAGTTCTTCCCGTCGGGCGCTGCAAAGGTCACAACGATTGTGTCATCGGCGCCAAGAACTTCGGCGACCGTCGGATCCATCGGTCTGATCTGGTGGCGTAGGTCGGGAAACTCCGCCGGAATACCGGCAAAGTCCTTGCGCTCTGGGATGATCAGCGTGTCAGTATTCAGCACTTGCGACAGGCCAAAAAATACCGCCAGCGTCGCGATCAGACCGCCCGCCATGACCGGCAGCTTCAACGCGCCGCGGCTTGGCGCCACAGGCGTCAGATCTGGCGCCCCAAGCGTGTTGAGGGCGCCGCGCCGTGGTTTTGCAAAGAAACTAAAGGCAGCGATCACGCCGAATAAGGCAACCATGCATAAAAGGAAGACCACCCAGCCCTCAAAGAAGTGCAGTGCGCCTTCCGCATGTTCGGTTCCATAGGCCTGCACCAGTGCGCCAGTGACGGCGATGCGGAAACTGTTCATCAAAATCGTGATTGGAATGGTCGATAAAACGATGACCAGTTTTTGCCAGAGCGGCCCGCGATAGAGATAAGCGGTCATCACGCCAAGACTGAGGAAGGGAAATAGGTAGCGCAAGCCGCTGCAAGCTTCAGCAACTTGTAATTTATAATCGCCGAGATCGATGATGTTGCCAGACAGATAAACAGGAATATCCATCATCTGGATCATCCACACGCCGAGGATCGAGGAGATCTGCTGGAATTTCCAGGAAAGGATAGTGATCACCCAGTAAGGCGGCGGGACGGCGAACAGCAAAAAACCAACCGGGGCGGCGGTGGCGCGCAAGAGAGATGTGCCGCCAAAGCCGGCGACAAGCCCTGCGATGGCGATAACCAAACCCAAATGTTGGATCACAAAAATATGGGTCAATTGACCCAGAACCAAGAAGAGGCCAGCGACGATTAGCGCGGCGGGGCCAAGCAGCGATGGCTCACCGATGCTCTTGCGGATGGCGTCGCGATTGGTCCAGACAAGCCAGGCGGAGATCAGCGGAATAAAATAGCTGTGGCTAAGCTCCTGCTGGCCGCTCCACCTCTCCCACAGATTAACGATCGCATCCCAATACAGGACGGTAAGCGCTGAGGCGGCTGCAAACACAAAATAAGCCCAACGGGGAAGCCCCATTCGCTGTCTCCTTTAATCATTCTGTCTACGCCCAAGGCGTTTGTTATAGCGTTGCCGCGAGACTGTGCAATAAATGTGCGACAAGAACCGGCGCGACACACTGTATTTAAGGTGCACGTGCTCCTTGCGGCTGTATTTACCGGTGAGGCGTCAAATAGAGTTTCCCAAAAGCGTCTCTATCTCCTGCAGGAACCGCAGTCGATTTGCGTAAAGGCTGAGGTAATGATCGCCCATCGGCAGCTCAACATAGGTGACATCCTTGTCGGCTCGTTTGAGCGCATTAAGCATTTTTTTGACTGCCTGACATCGACGACGCGGTCTTCTGCTCCATGAATTAACAGGATCGGGGCAAGGAAAAAAGGCGGCCCTTGCGAGCCGCCCTTTTCTACTCAACTAGTATCTTAAGGTCTGGTGGGGCCGGATGACTTACATCATGCCGCCCATACCACCCATGCCGCCCATACCGCCCATATCAGGCATGCCGCCGCCGCCAGCGCCTTCTTTCTTCGGCGCATCAGCGACCATGGCTTCGGTAGTGATCAGGAGGCCGGCAACAGAAGCTGCATCCTGCAACGCGTGACGAACAACTTTCGCCGGATCGACAATGCCGGCCTTGATCAGGTCGACATATTCGTCTGTTTGCGCATTAAAGCCGAAATGCGGGTCTGATTGTTCCAGCAGCTTGCCGACAACAATCGAACCCTCGCCGCCCGCATTGCGGACGATCTGGCGGATCGGCGCCTGCAGAGCCCGGCGGATGATATTGACGCCATTGGTCTGGTCTGGATTTTCGCCTTCTAGACCCTCAAGCGCTTTCGAAGCATAGAGCAGAGCCGCTCCGCCGCCCGGGACGATGCCTTCTTCGACAGCGGCGCGGGTGGCGTTGAGCGCGTCATCGACGCGGTCTTTGCGTTCTTTTACTTCGACTTCGGTTGCGCCGCCGACTTTGATCACTGCAACGCCGCCAGCGAGTTTCGCCAGACGTTCCTGCAGTTTTTCGCGGTCGTAATCGGACGTCGTGTCTTCGATCTGACGGCGGATTTGCGCTGTCCGGGCTTCAATGTCCGACTTTTCGCCTGCCCCATCGATGATTGTTGTGTCATCTTTGTTGATGGAGATCTTTTTCGCGGTGCCAAGCATGTCGAGCGTGACATTTTCGAGCTTGATGCCGAGGTCTTCAGAGATGACCTGGCCGCCGGTGAGGATCGCAATATCTTCAAGCATTGCTTTGCGGCGATCGCCGAAGCCTGGCGCTTTTACAGCTGCGATTTTGAGGCCGCCGCGCAGTTTGTTGACCACGAGCGTTGCCAGCGCTTCGCCTTCAACATCTTCTGCGATGATCAAGAGCGGGCGGCTGGACTGAACAACTGATTCAAGCAAAGGCAGGATCGACTGGAGATTGCCGAGTTTCTTCTCATGAAGAAGGATATACGGGTCTTCCAGTTCGGCGATCATTTTGTCCGCATTCGTAATGAAATACGGAGACAGGTAACCGCGGTCGAATTGCATGCCTTCAACAACGTCAAGCTCGGTTTCGAGCGACTTGGCTTCTTCAACCGTGATGACGCCTTCATTGCCGACTTTGTCCATGGCCTTGGCGATCATTTCGCCAATGTCTTTTTCGCCATTGGAAGAGATTGTGCCGACTTGCGCAATTTCATCAGATGACGCGATTTTCGTGGCGCGGTTTTTGATGTCTTCAACGACTTTTGCGACCGCGAGTTCGACGCCGCGTTTCAGGTCCATCGGGTTCATGCCGGCAGCAACTGACTTGACGCCTTCGCGAACAATCGCCTGGGCAAGAACTGTTGCTGTGGTGGTGCCGTCTCCGGCTTCGTCATTGGTCCGCGACGCCACTTCGCGCACCATCTGGGCGCCCATGTTTTCGAACTTATCTTCAAGCTCGATTTCTTTCGCGACCGTGACGCCGTCTTTCGTGGTGCGCGGAGCGCCGAAAGATTTGTCGATAACAACGTTGCGGCCTTTAGGCCCAAGCGTCACTTTTACGGCGTTAGCGAGAATATCGACGCCGCGCAGCATTTTTTCGCGCGCTTCGACGTCAAATTTGACTTCTTTAGCAGCCATTATGCTTACTCCTTAAATTCCAAAAATTGGGGTTAGTCGATGATCCCGAGGATGTCGGATTCTTTCATGATCAGGAGGTCTTCGCCGTCAACGCGAACTTCTGAACCAGACCATTTGCCGAACAGGATTTTGTCACCTGATTTTACGTCCATCGGGACGATTTCATTGTCGTCGCCGCGCGCGCCCGAGCCAACAGCGATCACTTCGCCCTGGCTTGGTTTTTCTTTTGCGGTGTCGGGGATGATGATGCCGCCTGCGGTTTTTTCGTCTTCGTCAATGCGACGGACCAACACGCGGTCATGGAGAGGCCGAAAAGCCATAATTTGCGTCTCCCTAGGTTGAGATATTTCTAATTAAAACAACCGGTTAAATCAAAAGCAGACACAAATGGCATCTGCTAGCACTCACGCCTTATGAGTGCCAGAGTGCATTTAGGAGGGCTACCGGTCCGGGTCAAGGGGCGCGCCGAATGATTTTGAGGTGTTATGGGGTGAAATCAGGTCGCCGGGTTCACTCAGCGAGCGAGGAGTTCGCCCGGTCCGGGTCGTTTCTCCAGGCGAAATAAGACACGACCACGCTAATCGCCGCTGCAGACAGAGCGCCAGCCAGCAGCACCTGATATCCAACGTCGTGGTCGACCACGGCGCCGGCGCCGGCCGCAGCCAGTCCGGTCAACACGAACAACCAGCCGGCGGTTCTGTTGGCGGCGATCCACGCATGTTCCGAAGACAGGGTCCACGGGGTGCGGACGCCAAGAAAGAAGTTTGAGCGGCTTTTGGCGGTGAAGTTGCCAATCACAATCAGCATCAGGCTCGCCGCGTAAAGCACCAGACCGGGCGCAGGCATCGCGGTTTCCCCGCTTGCGGCTTGCAGGATAATGGATGTGTGGGCGACCAGAAGAATGCCGAGAGCGCCAAGCCAACCGCTGATTAACAACCCGCGGCTCATGCGGACATGGCCGGGGCGCGGATCGATCTTGGGGATCGCATAAAAAACAATCGAGAGAATAACGGCCAGGATTGGCATGCCAATAAGGACATGGTTGCGCGGCGAATAGCCGTTTACATTACCGGAAATATCCCAATGGCGTGCGATCATCGTGTCAGCTGGAATGGCCATCCAGCCATAGGCGGAAACGCCGATCATTGCCGTAATGACGAGAATGCTTACGAACAAGCCGAGTGTCTTCATTTCTGCCTCCTCAATAATGCTGCTTTGGCGGGGGCGACGTCCGCTGCGGGGGCCTCGCCAATTCGAAACATCTCCATCAGGCCGGTGAGGGCGTCTTCAATGACGGAAATGTTCGCCCGGTAAAGTAGTGTCGTGCCCTGGCGCTCAACTGTGATCAGATTTGCGCTTTTCAACACATTGAAATGGCCTGATAGTGTTGGTTTGGCGAGATCAAAGGCGCCAGCCAGCTCGCCGGCCGTATGGGCTCTGTCTCTCAACATAGAGAGGATTTCTCGCCGCACGGGATGGGCCAGGGCTTTATAGGCGTCGCTCATAATTTGTTATTTAGGGAAATACCAAAATAAATCAAGTGTGATCTCTGCCTTTGTTTTGCCGCCTCAAAAGCAACTTATTCACCAATTACGTGTTTTTAATTCCGGACGAAGCGCAATAAGGCCATATTGCGTGACGTAATTTACCGGTTGGAGAGGCTGGCCAGCTACCGAAAGCGGCTTAGAATTCAACCATCGCAATAAAGGAGCGATTAAATGCATAAGGCACTAATTTTGGGGGCGGTTGCCGCTTTGGCGATTGGCTGTTCCACCAATCCATATACGGGAGAAAAGCGGGCGAGTCGCACCGCCACCAGCGGCGCCGGCGGCGCAGCGGCTGGCGCAGCGGCAGGCGCGGTTGTTGGCGCGATTGTCGGCGGCAATGCCGGTAAAGGCGCCGCGATTGGCGCGGCCTCTGGCGCCGCAATCGGCGTCGGTATCGGCGTTTATCAAGACCGCCAGCAGGCAAAACTTCGCGAACGTCTCGCCAATTCCGGCGTTTCGGTCACGCGCGAAGGCGATAACATTTATCTCAACATGCCGTCGGACATTACCTTCGCGGTCAATCAGTCGGACATTAATCCGGGCTTTTACGAGACTTTGAATTCGGTGTCGCTGGTATTGAAGGAGTTCGACAAGACTTCAGTCAGCGTTTACGGCCATGCAGATTCAACCGGTCCGGAAGATTACAATATGCAGCTGTCGCAAAAACGCGCGCTGTCTGTGTCTAACTACTTGGCCGGACAGGGCGTCGCTGCGGGCCGTCTGCAGGCAGTTGGATTTGGCGAGAGCCGTCCGATTGCTGACAATGGCAGCGAGTCCGGACGCTCAGCGAACCGGCGGGTCGAAATTGTCATCGATCCAGTGGAAAACCAGTTCCCGAGCTAAACGCTCTCAAAGCTGAACAATTGTTAACCCGCCCAGCGCCGCTGGGCGGGTTTTTTCTGCTCAAAACAGGGAATTGTTAATGCATTGTCCCGTTCCGAACCGCTTCTTTAATCGGTTTTAAACAGAGATATTCTAAAACTATTGGAAAGGCTGTTTCGCCGGTGGCGGGCATAAGTTTTAATAGTTGGGGCGCGTTAATGCACTTAAGACAAAAAACTTCGCGGTACTGCGCTGCGGTTTTGTTTATGGCGGGGATCAATTGCGTATTTCTCATCGCCGCGATTGTCGCAACGAAGTTTCAGCCGGGATTTGAGATTTGGCTGGCAAGCGCGCTCGTGATCTCCCTCATTCTCCATGCGCGCGCAGGATTTGCTCTGACCCGTGCAGAACAGGAAATTGATCTCCTTCAGCGCCAGACAGAGAAAATTCATCCGCCTCAACGAAAATCAAAATCGAACCCGGTTATCCAGTTTAAGCCGGTAAAAAATCTTGATACGGATGATGCGGAAATGCTGGAGCGTGTCAAAAGCGCCATCGAAAATGACCGAATAGACCTTTATCTTCAACCCATCGTCAGTCTGCCACAGCGCAAGCAACGCTATTTTGAGGCGTTTTCGCGTCTTCGCAACGAGAACGGAACGGTGTTGCGGCCCGCGCATTATCTGGAAGCAGCTGAACGAGCGAACCGCGTTGGCGTTATCGATAATCTGATCTTGCTGCGGGCGGTGCAGGCGTTGCGCAATCTTGGTCAGGAAAGCCAACACTATCGGATTTTCTGTAACATCTCTCCAGCGACGATTTTTGATAAGGATTTCTTTTCTCGCTTTACCGATTATCTCGATGCAAACTCTGATCTGGCGCCGCGGCTGGTTTTTGAATTTACCTACCCTGCTGTCGAAATTATGCAGGGTGCAGTGGACCGGAATTTGGCGGCGATTGCGGAGCGCGGCTATGCTTTTTCTGTGGACCACATTCGTCGGTTCGATCGCAATTGGAGCACGCTGCGCAGCAAGAATTTCCGCTTTGTAAAAGCCTCGAGCAGCCTGCTCCTGAATGCCAGTCAGGGCGATGCGCAATCACAATCAAAAGTGACCGCGTTTAAGCAAACACTGGCTGACAACGGCATGG
>JAJFGC010000010.1 GCA_021776345.1 Hyphococcus sp.
GCTCCACCGGCGGCGCCTGCCAAAATTGGTTTTGCCGCAAGACGCGTATTTACCCCAATATCCTTAAAAAACATAATCTAACACGACCGGTTGCCGTAACTGGTGTTAAGCTCGCCGCGATCTTTCAACAGCTGCAGGGCAAAGGCCGTCGATGAAAATGCGAATGACAGACCGGCGATGGCCGCCGCCGGGACCGGCATGACATCGACGACAACAAAAACCGACGCGATAAGACCGCCGGTGAGCACCATCTGCGCGGCGCCAAGACCGAATATCTGCTGGCGCATTGACCATAGGCGCGACAACGACAATTCCAGCCCGATGACGAAAAGAAAGAGCACCACCCCAAGCTCGGCGATGTGAAAAACGCCCTCTTCCTGATGCAACAGGTTGAGCCCGAACGGGCCCACCGCGACGCCCGCCGCGAGATAGCCAAGGATAGAGCCAAGCTTGAAGCGATTAAAGATAGGGACTGCGATCGCTGCAGCGCCAAGATACGTCGCCGCCTGGATGAGAAAGTCGCCTTCGCCAGCTGAGGCCATGTTTAGAGGTCAATCCCCGTAAGTTCTGGCAGATCAAGCGCCAGATTTGTGTTCTGGATCGCCTGTACCGCCGCGCCTTTCAGCAAATTATCTTCCGCCGCAACGACAACGGCATTCTTGCCATCGTCGCTGACAGCAAACCCGCCGATCAAAACACCGGCGCGGCCGGTCCCGTTTTTCAGTTCCGGCGGGTCGTCCTGTAATGCGATGAGTGGTTCATTTTGATATTGGTCTTGAAATCGTTTTTTCAATGCGGCGGCGTCCCATGCATCTTTTAGCGGAAGATGCGCCGTCGCAATGAGGCCGCTGAAGGCGGGATGCACATGAGGCATAAAACGGACGGGAATTTTCAGATGCCGCGCCGCCTCGCGCTCATGTTTGTGCCCCGTCAGCGCATAGGGCATGAGGTTGTCTTTCAGCCTTTCGGCATCGTTCTTCGGCGACGGCGTTGTGCCTGCGCCGGAATACCCCGAAACACCGAAGACCGCCGGCGTGGCCCTCAGATGCTCGACCATTGGCGCGACGGCGAGTTGCATCGCGGTCGCATAGCAGCCGGGATTGGCGATACGGCTGGCGGCTTTGATTTTTTTGCGGTTTAGCTCCGGCAAGCCATAGACCCAGGCGTCATCAAAGCGATAATCCGCTGACAGATCAATAATGATCCGATGAGGCGCGTGGGTCTCGATCGCATCAACATATGGCCCGGCGGCGCCGTCTGGCGCCGCGAGAATAACAACATCGGCGCGTCGTTTCGCGACCTCATCCGGCGTCAGCGCCTCAAAGATGCATTCATCCTGATCTTCCGGCGCCACGGTCGCGACGCGGCGCCCGGCATATTCGCGGCTCACCGCATAGGCGAGCATCAACTCCGGATGACCGGCGATCAGGCGGATCAGCGCACGACCGGTATGACCGCGGGCGCCGACAAGACCGACCAGGAAAGGTTCGCTCATGCGTCCTCCTCATCGAACGATGTTGGCAAGGCGGCGATCCGCTCAACAATTTTTGCAATCCGATCAAACCCGGATTCGCCGATCCAGAATACCGTCCAGGGACCGGCCTTCACCGAGCCGTCAGCCGCGTCATGGTAAAACGCATTAAAACCGTTGGCGGTTTGCGAGCGCCAGTAAAACACCGGGTTCTTTTCGGCGAATTGCCGCCAGACCGTGCGCGCGAGGCCTTCGCCGCGAGCGTCTTCCAGCACCGCGAATTTGTCGAGATAGATAAAGTCGTCGACCTTGGTCAGGATCGCCCCGGCGCGATAACTCTCCGACATATGGATTTCGTGGATGTTAAGCCCGCCCCACCAGTCTTTTTTCAGCGCGCGGCCGAACGCATCCTCGACCAGGCTTTCGGTTTTCTTGCGGTCGAGTTTTTCTTTGGACGCGACTTCGTGGATCAACTCGCCCTTGCGCACCAGCGTACCCGAGCCGCCATGGGTGAAGAGCTCGCGCACCAGACCGGACGGCGTCGTGATCGAGACCGATGATGACAGCGGCGCGTCATCAAGGAGGCGTTTGATCTCTTCGATCTTGAGGCGCATGCCGCCGTCGACATGCCCGTCCGCCATCAGATCATCATAGTCTGAGGCAAGGTTGATCGAATGAATCACCTCGCCTTTGCTGTCGAGCAGGCCGCCAACGCTGGAGAGAAAAATAATTTTCATCGGCTGCAATGCATGGACGAGCGCGCGGGTCGCGGTGTCGCCATTGACGTTGAGCATCTGCCCGCCCGGCGCAATGCCAAGGCAAGTGAGAATCGGGATGGCGCCGGAGCTCGCGACCGAGCGAATAAGCTCCAGCCGCACATTGGTCGGCGCGCCGACAAAGCCAAACTTTTCCTTGTCGAGATAATCGGCTTCTACCACGCCAGCAGCAAGCGAGTGCGCCTCGACCCCTTGGGCGCGCACCGCCTCCACCAGTTTGATATTGACGTCGGTGAAAACATCGCGCGCAATATCCAGCGCCTCGGCCGAGGTGACGCGAAGCCCGTCAATCTTCGGGGTTTCAACGCCGCGGGTCTTTAGCGTCTCATCAAGCTGCGGCCCACCGCCATGCAAGACAATCGGCGTTAAGCCAACGGTGTGCAGAAACGCAAGCGCCGCCGCCGTCTCCTCAATCCCGTCGCGCATCACCGCGCCGCCGATCTTGATCACCGCAAAGCGCGTCTGATCAACCTCGGCAAAGCGGTTGAGATAGGACCGGATCTCCTTGCCGTCCGACATATTGGACAGAAGCTGGACGATCGTCTGGCGGGTTGAGGTTGGTGAGGTCATGGCCTTCGAACTGTCAATTTCCTAGCCTAGATGCGGACTTCACTTCCCCTTGTAAAGAGGAGGAAACTACAATGTCCTCAGACTGACGCACACACTAAGACCAGAATTGAAAAAACCTGTCATTGCCGGACTTGTTCTACTGGTGTCCGGTAAAGCAATCAAAGCTATTTTTTGAAAGCGCGCATTCACACATCCGGTGTCATTGCCGTGCTTGTCACGGCAATCCAGAGAAAAATTTCCGACATTTCTGGATCACCGGGACAAGCCCGGTGATGACAGGTAATTATTCTGTCGTCTCATTAATCCAAATTTTTCGAAAGTCGTTGCCGACGGGATTAAGGTTGACCTCTGCAAGTTCAACGAGCGGATAAAGTTTTCGTAAAACTGCCTTATAGTCTTCATCGCAATTATGCCGGGAAATCAGCTTCCGTTGCTTATCAACCAAGACTTCGACAAAAAAGGTTGTGCCGTCTAGGCATCCACCAAGGTTTTTGGAAATCATGGTCTCATTATTAACCACTGCAGATATAACATCAAAAACCTGATCAAAATCGGCTTGAGGGATCCGGATAGAATAGTTGTCGTTTGTCATCCGCGTATGTCGCGGGACGGTATCTGACGGAATTGCAGAAGCGTTGTGATTTACAATTACAAAACGCGAACGAGTAATTAGCAACTGAGGCAATGCTCGTTCATACTCGAAAGACTCACTAGACCATTCGGGAGGTTTTTCGGGAAAACTTTCAAGCCGAATCAGCCACCCATCACCAAATGCTGCACCAAGCACAAAAGTTGTTTCACGGTCCACTCGAACATTGAGAAGCCCACGCGAACCGATCGTATCAACAATAACTTCAAACTGTTCTTGCCGGTCGGCAATAATTCCAAGCCGCGCCTGTTCATCAATGTCAGAGTTATTTCTATTTTCTTCCGCCCAAGTGCGGTTAAATGAAAAAAGGAAACAAAACAAAGCAAACATCCATATGAAACGAAAAATGGACATCACCCCACCAACGCCTTCATAATCGCCTTCTGCACGTGCAGGCGGTTTTCGGCTTCCTCGTAAGCGATGCAGTTTTCCGAATCGAACACCGCGTCGGTCATTTTCACATTGCGGCGCATGGGCAGGCAGTGGGAGACAAGCGCGTTGTTTGTCTTCGCCATCTTTTTCTCATCGACAATAAAATGCCGATAGAGATCGCGGATCGGTTTTTCTTCTTCCCAATTGCCGAAGAACGGCAACGCGCCCCAACTCTTTGCGTAAACAACGTCGGCGCCGTTATAGGCCTCCTCAATGTCGTGAGAGACGGTGATCTTGCGACCGTTTTCTTTCGCATCTTTCGACGCCTGGCGCATATACCGCTGATCGAGAATATTTTCTTCCTTCGGCGTCAGCAGAGTCACGTCCATGCCGAATTTGGCGGCGATCTTGAGGGCGGAATTCGCCACCGCCGTGTTTAAGGGCTTGGGGTGATAGGTCCAGGTGAGGACGAATTTCTTGCCGTCGAGGGCGCCTTTCCCATCTTTTTCGAAGCGCTCCTGCAGCGCCATAATATGCGCCATCTCCTGACAGGGATGGGTGATGGTCTCCATATTGACCACGGGCACGTCGGCATAGTTGGCGAAAGCAGTGAGGATCTTGTCCTTGCAGTCTTCCGC
>JAJFGC010000091.1 GCA_021776345.1 Hyphococcus sp.
TGTTGGGCACATCAAAATTGTGCTAATATGATCCGTTAGTACACGATTAATTTCTTCGGGCATCTTACGATTGAAGGATCTTAAACCAGCCTCGACATGCACAACAGGGATGTGAAGCTTTGCCGCGGCGAGCGCACCCGCAAGGGTCGAATTCGTATCGCCGAAAACGACGACGCCGTCCGGCTCTTCTTCAAGCAACGTTTTTTCGATCGCTGCCAGCATACGCGCTGTCATCTCGCCATGACCGCCCCCGTGAATATCGAGGTTGTAGGCCGGGCGCGGAATGCCCAGTTCATGGAAAAATATCTCTGACATGTTGTGGTCGAAATGTTGGCCGGTATGAATCGAGACTTCCTCAATGCCGTCACGATCCGCGATCGCGCGGGACAACGGCGCCGCTTTCACAAACTGGGGCCGTGCGCCGATGATGGTGATTAGCCGCATAAAAATATCTTTCTTGGGTTCGGGAGCCTTACGATAAGCGCCTCAGGAGAGCGAAATTTATCCTTGAGCGCACATCTTGTTTTGTTTGAAATTCATCGAGCAGGAAATTAAACCCTTCTCCATGTTTCGTAATAAAAACGCGCCAGCTCTCCGGGCTCCAGAAATTTATATGGTAGCGCGAAGTGTCAACGCGACCGTCAGGCACGGTGAGGACAGCGAGCCCGCCAGGCGCGACCGCATCAAGAATATTGCGCAAAGCGTCGGCAGGACGCTCCAAATGTTCCAAAACTTCGGTACTCAAAACCACATCGGCTTGCGCCGGCTGCGGGTCGTAAATGTCGTGGATTTCAAAATGTCCGTCCGGCATACGCTTGCGCGCCTGCTCGATGGCCACGGCCGAAAAGTCATTGCCGGCAACACTCGCCGGCGATGTTCCTTCGAGAATAGCGTTGAGTACAATCCCGGGTCCTACTCCGATATCGAGGACGGCCTTGTCGTTTAATACGACGTCGTTGTTATCGAGCATGGTTTTCACGCTGCCAGCGAGCGTAAGATATGGCTCTTCATCTTCAATAGAAGCGAAATAGGTGTCCATTGCCTCCTTGGTATTGTGCTCCTTCGGATAAATTTCGCGGCTGTCGAACCCGATTGTTGTTTTTCGCATTTCGGCAAGAAGCCGCTCCAACTTTTCGTTACGGGCGCTCAATATCTCACGGGCGGTTTTTACGTTTTCAAGCTTATCGGTGATTTGCTCGATCCTGGTCGACGCTTTCCCGATACGCATACGCAGGTACTGTTTCAGTTCTTGGTTCCGGATTTGCGCGTCTGTGAGGCTCGCTTTTAAGCCTGTTATGCGCATGTTTCCGGTATCGCGCGTAGCGGTTAGTTTGGCGACGAGTTCATCACGGCCCGAAACTAATGATTTAATTTTCGACCGTGATGCTGCGAGTGCTGCGGCTAAAGAGCGGTGACGTTCGCGAAGCTTGTCGGCAGCTTCGCGGGCCGCTGCAATGGTTTTGTCTTTTGTCTCAATCTTTTTTTCCGCTGCGAACAGTTCCGCGCGCCAATTTGATGCACCACTCATCTTAAACCTCATCTCGGCGATACCGTGGCCGGCCTGGGCCGCGCCGTTAACTCCAGGTGTTTAACATCGCTTCAACCGCTACGTAATGTGCGCTGCAGACGAAATGAAGAAGACGTCACACAATGGGCGGCCGCCGAATCCCGTAAAACAATGCTAAAGGTAATCAATCCATTGTAAAGGCTGAGAAAACTTGGCGGCGCCAGTGACAAATCGCCGTAGCTCAAGGTCGTGCAGGCGCCGTTTTCAAAGCATGAAAAGACGAGTGAATGCGCTGCTGCCTTGCAGAAAAAGGCCAGCATCGCCCTGACAATTAATAAAACCATGAATCTTAGCCAGCAAAAAGCAAATAGGGTTTGCGGGCCTCAATTTCTGTTTGCATCAGCAAAGGACCTTCACATCAGAGGTTGCAAAGCCTAAGAAATGACGGTTAGGACGCTATACGATGGCGCTGCATCGTCAGTCAGCGTCTGAAAAGATAACACCGGAATTAATAAGTTGCCCTTTAACACCGCCCTCAATGTCAAGCTCTCTGAATTCGAACGGATATTTACCGACATTGTTCGCGACGGCGCTTTTTATTCTATAGGAAAAATTCCAACCCGCCTGCCTGGCAGAGTAGTTCCGGTCGGCGCGGAGAAATACTTAGCCGAAATTCAAGATGCGCCGAACGGCCTGGTCGGCGTGATATGCACGCCCGCCCTCGCGTCTGCGATCCCGGAAAGTCTCGCCTGCGCGGTAGCGGAAAACCCAATGGTGGCGGCTATGGCCGTCCATACGCAGCTAACGGAAAGGGCCGATCAATTCTGGACGACGTTTCCTTCTCGGATTGCTGAGGGCGCGCAAATACATGAGACCGCGTATATTGCTCCCAAGAACGTGGTGATTGGCAAAAACGCCGTCATTGGACCCAACGCGACAATCATGGAGCGAGCCATAATCGGCGATCATTTCTCGCTCGGCGCGAATTCAGTTGTCGGATCTGACGCCTATGAAGTGCGGACCGTAGATGGCGTGCCAAAAATCTTACCGCAAGCCGGGGGCGTTAAGATTGGCGACAGCGTTTCAATTCTTTCTGGTACGACCGTGGCTAGAAGCATTTTTCCGCTCTTCACGGAGATCGGCGATGCATGCACGTTCGACAATCTCGTCCACGTCGCGCATGACTGTATCCTGGGCAAACGGGTGAAGATGGCGGCCACGGCAATGCTTTGCGGTCGCGTCATGCTGAAAGACGATGTTTTCATCGCTCCGAACGCAACAATCTCCAACGGCGTTACCATTGGCGAGCGCGGTTTCGTCACACTGGGCGCCGTCGTCGTGGAAGATGTCCCAGAGGGCGGCCGGGTCACAGGAAATTTTGCGGTCGATCATGCGCAATTCACAAAACTGAGAACACGGGACTCTGCGTTCTAGTTTCGAAACTTCAAGAAAGTTCATAAAAGCAATGAAGACAGTCCTTAATATTGTCCTGAACCATGCGATTCAGGATGCGCGCGTACTGAAATCGGCTATGGCTGCACGAGATGCGGGATGGCGCGCCGCGGTTATCGGGTTTTCGAAAACTAAAGAAACTGAAATACATGATGTAGATGGCGTCGAGGTGATCCTGACGCCAAACGCACGCTGGATATTGGAAGCAGGGGGGACCTGGGAAAGAGATGTAGAGCAAAGAGATATGGAGCGGTTTGTCGAGGTTACTGCCGAGCTATTCGCTCCCCATGCTGAACGCCTCGATGCTGATCTTATTCACTCACATGACATGTATGGCCTTGGCGCCGGCGCCTATCTCGTACGGGAGCTGGCGCGTCGAGCCATGACGCCGGCATGGATTCACGATGCTCACGAATATACACGCGGCGCGACAAACATTTCGCGTAATCTTCAACACCAGGCGATGAAACAGCACCATCGCTTTATCCGTGAACCGGACGGCCTTATCACGGTCAGCGACATGATTGCGGACAACCTTGTCGCAGAAGATAGCCTGGAGATCCGGCCAACGGTAGTCCTGAACGCCCCCCGCAAGAACACCGGTCGATCTGACGACGATATCCGAAGCTCAATCGGGCTCGGCGACGATGTCCCTTTGATCGTTTATAGCGGGTCAATTGCCTCCAAGCAGCGCGGGGTAGCCACGCTAATAGAGGCAATGGCTGACATGCCCGACGTCCATGTAGCTGTCATCTGTAATCGGCAGGTTGCATTCGATCAACTACGCGACATCGCCGCTGCGAAAGGGGTAGCCGATCGTCTGCATCAGCACGATTACGTTCCCATAGACGAAGTCACAAATTTCTTGCGCACCGCAACGTTGGGGTGCCACCCCATGCTGCATTTCGGTAATGGCGAAGTCGCTATGCCGAATAAATTATTCGAGTACATTCATTCCGGGATCCCGCTTCTTGTAAGCGATGTGAAATCGATGGCTGCATTTGTGCGGAGTCATGAGATTGGTGAGGTTTTTATTGCCGAAGATGCAGAGAGCCTTGCTGAGCAAGCTATGCGAATTATCTGTAATCGCAACGACTACGCTACAAATATTACCGAGGAGCTGATTGATACGCATTCCTGGGAGACGCAGGCCCCAAAGATCCTTCACATGTATGACGAGGCGATGGCGCGCAGTGCGCCATCGACTGAAGGTCATATGCGCGTTCTCCACGGCGTAACCGGGGCTGCAGGGCAACCATGGCAGGCAAGCCGCGCTTTACGCGCCATAGGCGTCGATGCTGACGCCATCCGGGTCTTTGCTGAAAAAACAAAAGCAAACTTTCGCGTTGACCATGTTTTTGATCACCGAATGAAAGCTGACGCACATCTTTCATTCGCGCGACTGGCTCCGCGATACGATGTTTTCCATTTTTATGCGCGTAGCTTTTTAGCAAAGCGCCCAAGTTATATTTATCCTAGCGCACAAGACCTTTTGCTTCTACGCGCGGCTGGTAAAGCTGTTGTCTTTAATTTCCGAGGCTCAGAGGCGCGTATTCCGAGCCTGTTCCGTGAAAAATGTCCTTATCACTGGCTGCCTGAAACCGCCAATGACGAGGAACGCGAACTTGAAAACGTTCAGCGTGAATTTATTGATTTTGTGCAGGCGATCGGTTGCAAACCGGTCGTCATAGATCCTGAAGTTCAAACCTACGTCCCCGGCGCCGAGATCATTCCCAGAGCGATTGACCTTGATGCATGGGCGTATTCAGATCCGCCGGATAATGCCACTCCACGCATTCTTCACGCGCCGACAAATCGAGAGATTAAGGGAACCGATATTATCCTTTCTGCCCTTGAGGCGCTCAAGTCTGAAGGCGTTAAATTTGATCTTGAACTGGTTGAAGGTATGACCCACGCCGAAGCTCGTGACGCTTACGCCAGATCAGATATCATTATCGATCAGGTCCGCGGCGGGTGGCATGGCGTGCTTGCTCTCGAAGCCATGGCTCTTGGCCGACCGGTGATGGCCTATATTCGTGATGATCTTGTGAGCCACTTCCCAGACCCGTCACCAATCGCTCTCACTCGGCCTGAAACGCTCAAGGATGACATTAAACGGCTGCTGGCGAATGCAGACGAACGCCGCGCGTTAGCGCGGCGAGGCCGTGAATATGTGGAGCGAGTTCATGACAGCAAAAAAATCGCTAAAAGTTACAAAGTTCTGTACGAGCGCATCCTGAAAGAACCGCCTGCCGGCGATCTTCTAAAAGCAACCCCGTTTCTATTGCGCCAGCTCGATACATACCAGTTAGAGGCTGCTTGCATCGCGCAAATCACCAGAAAAACTGATGCAGGCACATTGATGGAACTTTTAGAAAATCTCGAATCTGGACAAACCTTAGTTGTTCCGGCATCAGCTCCAGGCCACAAGCGATATCATGCGGCTCTAGATCGCGTCCATGCTCGCTTCGAAAATCGTGAGGAACAGTTTAGAGCCGCTATCGAGCGGCAAAGGGCGGCGAAAAACAAGCTTCGCAACGCTTATGAATCAGCCCGAGCAGCGAAGGCGCGGTTACAAAAGCGCAATGAGGAACTGATTGCTCTTCTCGCGAATGGTAATAAAGACCTCGCCAGTCAATTCGCTCAGCTTCAGCGCGCCCATAAACGCGGGGGCGTGCGCGCTATTGCCGGCGCCATTGGCCGTAAGATCCGCTGGTTTTGAAACCCATCGCGGGTATCTTGGCGCATTTGACGGTGGATAGCAGTCTATGTCGATAAACCCCTTGGCCTTCACTCCTGACAATGGCCAGTTGAATCCCGATACCTGCAACAGCTGGCCTTATCGTGAAGGTCGGCCAGATGCTGCATGCAGTACCACCCTGCTTTCTAAGCTCTGTGCATTGTGGTCAATGGCGGGTTGATCCGCATTTTGGCAATGAAGATTTAATATCGGCAAAGGATGCGCGCGAAAGAGAACCGCCAGGAAAGTCAACGAACGCCCCAAAACATCCAGTGACGTTGCCGCCCATCTGCTTAAAATATTGCAACCGAATGGCCCTCACTCACCGATGAGGAAAAGCGCCTCTTCACGTTCCTCATAGCATTCGTTTGTTCGTGGACAAACTAGATCCGGACCGAGCACCTCACCAGCGCGGCTTACCCAGCCCTTTCGCCGGGCAGGGGCGCCGACCATCAGCGCGTAAGGTTTTACATCCCGGGTAACGACAGCGCCTGCGGCCACGAAACAATATTCGCCGAGCTCAGTTGCTCCGTCAGATGGTCCGCATACAATCGTCGCATTCGCGCCGATTGTAGCGCCGCGTCGCGCGATGATTTCTCCGAATTCCGCCTTGCGGCTAACAAAAGCTCGTGGGGTCAGAACATTCGTAAAAACACAGGAGGGGCCGCAAAATACTCCCTCTTCCAGTGTCACGCCTTCGTAAATAGAAACGTTGTTTTGAATTTTGCAGCCGTCCGAAATGTTCACATTCGGGCCGATCGCAACATTTTGGCCGATGGATACATTCCGGCCGATCTGCGAATCTGACAGGATGTGGGAAAAGTGCCAGATTTTTGTGCCTTCGCCGATAGTGCACCTATCGTCGATAACGGCGGTTTCGTGTATTTGTGGCGGCGTCATGATTATCTTTCCGATTACGGTTCACTGATTGCTAAAATCACGACGGCGGGAAAGCAAGCGGTAACGGCGTGGGGCTTGCAAAACCTGCGCTTCTTCTTCCGTGGTCGTGAGTCGCTAACAATCCATGCGTCCGCTATGGGCGATACGCTTGCAGCCATGGGTTCGATGGCGCGATTGGCGCGTCGTATGGTTGGTGACGGACATCTCCGCGCCTCCCGTGAGACAGATGCCGCCATTCCCTTTGAGCGCGGGCAGGTCGGACGGCGGTGCTGAGCCTCTTGGCGACCACTTCGCGCCGTGGCTCTTGAGGTGACAGGACCATCATTGGTGATCGACAATAATTGGCAGCGCTGCCAATCGCACTACAGGCCGTGTAGGCCCACGGCGGCGTCTATGTGCATGACAGCCAGGAGATGGTGGTTGAACAATTTGCCGAACATCCTGCGGGGCGAACTTCACGCGGCCGAATATCGGCACAGTGGAGCATTGATACATAGCCGACCTCGCCGTGACAACGGTCGTTTCTCAGCCCATCGCCGACTACCTTGGTCAGCAATACACCCGAAATCGCGCCAGTAAAGGCGCTGCGTAATACGCCCGCCTCTCAAGTAATAGACGTCCGTCCGAGCACGTATTCCTCAAAAGCTTGGTTAGACAAACTCGGTCGTATCGTCAAAAACGTCACCGGACGAGGTTGGGGACGGCACGGTCTCCGCTCCGCTCGCCAGCGTAATGTAGTTGGCAAAATATGGATAAAAAGATCCCGTGATCGCCAGAGCAGACATCAAAATGTTCATACCTCGTAAAAAAAAGCGCAAAAGCACGAGCGAAATGAGGAGCTTCGTGATCGAACCGACTTCGCCATTTTGAAATGCGATGAACCAAAGAACGATCACGAATAACGCGATCGACATCGACATAGCATTGATAAACTGTGTAAACGGCGCCAGCGCAAGGCGGGCCTGATAGGCTTCAAGAAATGCGCTGTATTCCTTGTCTCCAACGACCGTGCTACGCCAGCTTCCCGGTGAGTTGTGATGCGCGGCGAGGAAACGCCTCGCGAAGAACTTCTTTGCGAGTCCAAACTCACTGCCTGCCTCCTTCATACGGCGGCTCGTTCGCGAGGAATGAATCGTAAAACGAAGGAATGCAGGTGATAGTAGAACGAGCGCAGCGACTAGCATTGCTGTCAAAGAGAAGTTCAACCAGAAAGACACCGCGAGTGCGATTGCCGCCGTTAAGGCCGCCGGGATAGCGCTTAGCAACTGAATCAGCATTCTCCCCATAAATCGCGGACTTTGATGCAGAATCTCCGTTTCTAACTCCGCTGGAATCTCTTGTCCCTCGCGGCGCTTGCAGCGAATGAGTTCGATGGCGGCAACAAAACGTTCTGTTTCGAAATCAGCCGCAAGACGAATTGCGTGACGGCGCGCCTTGTAGATCAACACACCGGCAAGCGAAATAAGGAAAGCGATAACGCTGGTCGCCGCGAGAACAGCGGCTTGATTCTCGGGATCGACGATCTTCGCCAGCATTGGATCGGGTGCGAACGAGATGTGAGTGACGATTTTTATTGCTGCGACTAAAGCAAAGGCTTGCATGAACGCACCCGCAAGCTCAAGAATTGCGATCATCGCTGATCGTTTAAAAAATTGTGGCGTAAGACAGCCGAGCAACCAGACCACGCAGACTCTCAAACGACGGACTACATCCCGTGCGAATTCGACACCACTTTCAAACCGACCGTCTGTCAAAATGAGTTTCAATTCATGTACTCCGACGATACGTCGCTGCATGTGCATCGCAGCGAGACGTTCCAAACAACGGGGCCTTTCCGGTCAGCTTGGCCGTCTGTTTGGAAGCTATGCACCAAAGCCAAAATCCCGTAATCTGTAAAAATGACAAAAAGACGCTCCCAAGCAATTCAAGAACGGTCGAAACTCTGATGGCATCACTTTCTCCATACGACGCGCCAATAGACAAGGTTGCCATGCTCGTATTCAACCCTTGCGCACCGGACCACCGCGTAACGAAAGAAGCGGAATATCTCGCTTCAACCGGCAAACAGGTTAGAGTGTACTGCCTACTAAAAGAAGGACTACCAGAACGCGAAACGATAAATG
The DNA here is from genome assembly GCA_021776345.1 of Hyphococcus sp. Classification (GTDB taxonomy): domain Bacteria; phylum Pseudomonadota; class Alphaproteobacteria; order Caulobacterales; family Parvularculaceae; genus Hyphococcus. The sequence continues at coordinate 8,723 of JAJFGC010000091.1, forward strand.
GCGTCGAATACCTGCGTTTTGGTATTAACTGGAGTAAGACCCTCAGGCGCATTCTGACCTTTCGAGACCCGTTTTAAGCCTGTGCGGCACGGTTTTTCGCGACCAATTGGTATACATTTTCGATCGTACGGCATTGAGCGCGCCAGGCATGCTCTTCAGTCAACTGCGCCAACACCTTCGGAGACGGTTTCGCGGCGCTCCCTTTATCCAATAGTCGCTTGATTGCTGCCGAACAGGCGTTCGCGTCATAGGGCGGATAAATTTCACCAAGATCATAACGCTCGACAAATTTTCTGATCTCCTGGAGGTCTGACGCCACGATCGGCAAACCAGCAAAAGCCATCTCAAAGAGCTTGTTCGGCATCGCGTATTCGTAGGATAGCGTCACCGGCAAGATCGGGATCACTCCGACGTCGGCGCTTTTAATAAAACTGACGACCGTTGCCGCTGGCACGGGATCAACTAAATGGAAACGGTCGGCGACACCCAGTTTTTCCGCCTCAGCCCGCAGGGAAACGACCGTTTCTTCCCGCTGAGGCCCTACAGTCGCGAATTCAACATCCGGTAGCGAAACCAGCGCCTTCAAGACCATATCAATGCCGCGGTTGAGCGTGACGAAACCTACGTAAACAATGAGTTTCGTCTCGCGCGACAAGCCGAGACGTATGCGCAAGGTGTCTGTGCCTGTCTCAGTTTCATTCTCACCCTCACCCTCTATTACTGGTGCGTTTCTTACAACCGCCGGACGGGTGATATTGTATTTCCGCTGGAGGTGGTCGGCGATGGCGTCGCTTACTGTGATGACGGCATCGCAGTCCTTGATTGACCGCTTTTCGAGCCACTCGATTGTCTTTTGCCGGATCGGCGGCGGCGGCGGCTGGCGGTGCGTTTCAAGCTCGTGCGAATCGTAAATCAGCGCCGCACCGGTTTTCTTGGCAGTTGCGCGTCCTGTCGGTAGCGTGTGGAGATCATGAGCATGGACCACATCGGGACGCCACTCAGCGACATCTTGCGCGACGGCGTCGCTGAACGCCGCATATTTAAGGAACTGACTGCAACGGCTAATAATGAAGCGGCTGGCTGGTTTAATTACCAGTTTGCGTGTTGCCGCCTTGGTGATAGAGGCAAGTTTCGTGACCACTAGCTTGAAGGGCGCAAAAGGGCCATCATTACGCGCCGACTCAGCAAGCCGCTTGAGTCGCGCCGATCGGAATGGACTATACGCCGGTGCTGCTGCAGCTGAACCCGAGAGCGTCTCTTCAGCAAGCTTAAGTTCGCGCTGCAATATTGAGTTTCTTTCCCGTAGCACGTTTACCTTGCGCTCAAGCGAGCGCATTTTCACACCATTATCTCGATCGTGATGGATCGCTCGCACAATGTAGTCGAGCGGCGTATCGAGATCGATCGACATTGGCCTCGAGTTTACTTCCTGATAAAGGTTGTGCAGTTTCTGGGCGACGACATTCGCGTCATGATGCGCCTCGCAATATGCGCGGCCCGCCTGGGACAAGCGCGCACGCTCGTTCAAGTCCAAGATCAACCGTTGCAAGACAGTGGCCACGGACTCCGGCGTGGCGACGGCAATCGGCAACTCGCCGCCCAGATGATGTATAAGATCTTCACGCACATAGGAAACAACGGGCTTGCCAAGAGCCATCGCTTCTACTGCAAGGACGCCGTACCATCCGATACGTAGCTGGTCGACAATTATATCGGCGCGCTGATAGATTTTTCGCGCCTCGTTTTGCGGAACACCTTCGACGAGTTCAAAATCGAAGCTCACCCCATTGCGCTGCAGTCGCTCCACGGCGGCAAGCACGGCGTCGCTGCCTTTTACGCCCCGACGGCTTGGCGCATGAACAACGAGCGGTCTCGGGTTGTCGCCGAGGCCTATAAACGGCCATTTTTCAAGATTAATCGCGCGCTCAACAATGCGCGCCTCGGGCAAATAGGTTTGCAATTCCGGATCGACAACAACGACTTCATCGGCGATTGCGCTGGCAAAATCGAGTATACGGCGTTTGGTCTCGTCATTGCCGCCGCTCTGGAGTTCACCTATCTCGCTTTCCGCATAATGAAAGGGTGTCATTGCTTTAAAGGTGCGGAAGAGTCGCGCCTCACTGCCGCGAAAATGCATGACAATCCGTTTACCGGCGGCCTTTAAGAGAAGCAGGTCGAAGCCAGCAGGAAATGCGCCGGTTGTCGGATCGATCATGAAACTGCGAGCGTGAAAATGAAAAATGTCAAAATCGTCGATCACCGCCCGCAAGGCGCCGGTCATTTCCACCGGATCGGCGGCGGATTTTACGGGATAATTGAGATCTGCCGCGTAACCGAATTTTGACGGCAAAACGTGAAGGCTCCTCGCGCTCACGCCAGGCAGTCGATCCAACGCACGGGCAAGGACCGCGGGTTGACCGGCGGATGGCGTGGGACCGTGAAGAACGCGAATTTCCTCAGCGTTGGCGTCCATCTGTGCCCCGATGATGGGGTCGATCAGCTTTTCAGGAGGGGCGCCCGCCGCCTTCGCATAGACCTCGAGCAGACGCCGCTCCTGCACTTCCCACGCAAAATTCGCGATGACCTCGCGCCGAACTTTCTGATCGCGGGCGCCTGCGGATCTATTCGACAGCAACGCATCAATGGTTTTAGCGGCGCCTGCCGGATCGTCGAAGTCGACAACCTTGCCGGCGCCGTATTCTTTCATAAAGCCGCTCAAAGCTTTTAGAGGTGGCGCGACAACCGGAAGGCCGGCAAACACAAACTCGAACAGCTTTGTTGGCAGAGAATATTCTGTGTTTCCATAACGCTCAAATGGAATGACGCCGAGGTCAGCATCCGACAAGTATCGCCAGACTTGATCGTGAGGCGCATAAGGCAGCCAGTGAACGCGCTGCTTGACGCCGCACGCCTCTGCGGCCGCCTGGATCGCATCAACATGATCGCCTTTATTATTGGTGATAATCGCAAAGTGCGTATCTGGCAGATGATGTAGCACAGGCATGACGCGCTCGACGCCGCGACCGGCTTTGGTCTGTCCTGCATAAACAATAAGCGGCGCCGCACCGATATCGAGGTTCGCCTTGACTGTGCCGACCGCATCATTGAGAGGCGGATAAAGCGCCGGCGCGTTGAAAATAGTCCGCATCGGCGGCAAACTGCCATATTGCTCCTTCAGAACGCCTGCAAGCCCCTCCGTCGCTGTCAGATGGTAGTCCGCATCATGAATGAATGCCGCCTCTATATCGCCGGCGAGCGTGCGGAACGCTGGTGGAATATGGCTTGAGCCAGCGACCCATTCATGATTGTCATGAATCCAGTAAACAGGGCGGTTACTGGCATCGCGGCGGATTGCTTCGCCGAGCCCCATAAGATACATATCGTGTGTATGCAGAACATCTGGCGCGAAGTCAGCAGCGAAACTGCGCACGTTTCGGAAGAAACATGCCATCGCCGTCAAGTGGTGGCGAAATCGAACCTTTTCATCACTCTCGTCAGGTTTCCTTTTCGGGATCTCATCGTATTTCGAAAAGAAAAGGCAGCGGACGCCATTGTGGTATTCCTCCAAAGGGCTGTCGGCCAAGACTGCTTTCGCCGAGCGGCCAACAAGAACAAAGTCCGGAAACATTTTCCGCATTGCCGCGGCCATCTTGAGAACGCGGCTGTCGCGAACAATGTCGTTCATCACAACCATCATACCGCGGCGAGCCATGGCGTTTATCCTTGCTTACGGCGCACGGCGCGCCATTGATAGGTTAACCCGCTTCTACGCGAGGTCGCCACGATGGGAAAGCGCTGCGTTGAAAGTCTTGTTCCTGCTAAAAACCGGAATTGATGCTTAGCTTGCATAACCTTAGCGGCTAAACTGTACTCAGCGTTGTTGGCACGAAAGTGTAGAGCCTCTCCAGCAGGTGATCATCGTCGGCGTAACGCGCCAAAGCTGCTTCCGCTTCGCGCGCCGCGCATTGACGGCGAATTGGAGATGTCTGGGATCGATATCACTCAATCGAGGCGCGCCAAATATATAGCCAAACCGCATAAGTCGCTCTCGCAACGCGGGAAGACCTTCCTGCGCTGTCACACGGAGGGTATCGCCTCTGGCGACTGTCTTGTTATTCCAACTGCCAGTTTTAAACGGTTATACGCTTTTGTAATCCATGGCAGGGAAGGGCGGAGACCCTGCTGCGACAACACCGCCAGGCATCGGAGAATTTGATGAAGAATTGGCGTTGGTTTAGGCCGACTTGTTGTAGGATAAAGCGTTCTCATATGCTGCGATGACAGACGGCGCCTCATTTTCCCAGTTGTGGATTTTTGCGGCTGCGAGCGCGGCGCGTCGTTGCCGGTTGAGAGCTTCAATCGAAATGCTGTTTAGAGCAACTGCGATTGCGTCAGGTGAAGTTCCAGCATAGGTGACGCCGGCGCCGGTCTCCTCGACGAGGCGGGCCATTTCCGGCAAATTGCTGACGGCAAGCAAAAGCCCAGCCATCAGATATTCAAAAAGCTTATTCGGTAACGCGTAACGTTTGTGTAAGGACAAGTCTGGCAAGGCCAGAAAACCGATGTCGAACTGGCTTGCGGCGTCAATAAGATCGTCAACCGCAACTGGCGGCAGGAAGTGTACGCGTTCCTGTATTTGGTGCAGCGCCGCGTGCGCTTCTAATTTTTGAATGTAACTTGGATGCCCGGGCCCACGTACATGAAATGACAGATGTGGTTCCCACATGCAAACACTCTCAATCGTTTCTTCTAGTCCTCGACCAGGCGCGATTACGCCTTGGTAGAGAACGCGGATCTCGTTGGCGCTTGGGCGAAAATTGATCGTCCTATAGGTCGGTGTGTTCCGCAGCACCATGGCTGGAGTCGTCAATTTATAGCGCTGGCTAAGAAACTTTGCGATCGACGCGGACACGGCGGTCGTGACAGCTGCGCCCGGAATATGTTTTTGTTCGACGGCGTCAATAATTGGCCGGGTAAAGCGAACCCAACTCAGATCCTGGGCGAATTGTTCAACGGCCAACTCATGGCTATCATAGACATAGACGCTGCCATTCATCGCAGCAGCTTGTGCAGCAATCGGCAAAGTCTGCCAGTCATTGGCGATGACAAGCATTGGACAGTCCGCGCTCTGGGCCGCTTCAATTGCTGCGTCATACATCGGGCGAAGGTGAGGGGATTGGCGCCAATAATCCTCAAGGTATCGGTCGGTCGCGCTGACGCCGGCTTGCTGGATCATACGACTGGCTTTCGCCGCCGTCTGCATTGCAAGCTCACTAATCGGCGCATGACTCTCGCGAAGCCGCTGAGAAACTGTCGCGAATGGCGTCGCGAAGCTTGAGTTGCGCCGGCCAAGTGCTTCTGCAACCGGCGCAAGCATTTTCCCCGCCATTTGGCCGAGGGTCTGTTCGAAAGGTAGCGCTGCTCTCGGTTGGGCGCCGACCGCCGAGACGCTCGTTACAGGCCATTGTGGCGGCGCACTCAAGCCGCCATCCAATCCAATGCCCATGACGCTCCACCCTGCAGCCGTTAGCGTATCTCCCATGCGGCGGACACGCGGATCATCTGCCACGGGAGACCAGGTCAGGAGAAGGGCATGTTTCATGAAAAATGAACCGATGCCGGCCTTCGTGTTGCCGGGCTTATTGGCAGTCGCAGAATGGAAATGGCAAAAGCAATCATGACGTCGTTACAAATACACGAAATCAATGCAATCGACGATAACTGCCATATCGGCAAAAGGCACAAATATCCGGCGCTTTTCGCACATCTTGGTGGGGTCACGTATTGGCCACATGTTTCTGTCGGCCAAAAACGTCTCCATCGGTCTGAAAGCACCAGTCGGAGACGGCTGCAAGGTGCAAGATAGCGTTTGCGCATATGAGGGTGTCGTGCCTGAAGACGAGGTTTCTGTAGGCCTTTTTGCCTGTCTACGAACCTCGCGACGCCGCCCGCCTTGGCGAATCGAAAATCAAGGCACGGGGAAATTATCGCTTACCGATTAATGGCCTGCATTCATAAGACCGAGAAGGCGGGCGGCGGTTTCAGCCGCGCTAGGAGGGCGTTCGCCCGCGGCTCTGATGTCGCCCTTACGAAGCGTGCTCAATTGTAATGCCGGATCGACATCGCTGACGCGCAGGTCGCGCCGCCATGGGCCATCACCGCAAGCAATAATCGGTTTGTCGGTGGCAAGATACTCGACGATTTTGCTTGGCGGCACCTTGCTTTTAGTGGACGCAACGTAGATCAGGCCATCCGCCGCTGAAATGTAGCTGAGCGCGTCTTCGTATGATTTCACGCCATGTATTGTGATCGCAGCTGACGCACTGCTTTTCTGAAGTATGCGTGTTTCTTTATCTGTTAGTCTACCAACAAAATGTAGCATGAGGCTCGGCGTTATCTCCAGGGCCTTTTCATATAAACGCAGTATATCTTCAATGCTTGCTAAGGGATCAGAAAGCGCAATGGAGCCAGCGTGAACGATGTTGATACTATCAGCGGGCAGGTTAGTGCGGCGTCCGAGGTTAGGCGGTGCAAAGTGCGCCAAAACCTTCGCCCGCTTCGCGCCGAGAGAGTTCAGTTCGTCGGCGACGAAATGATCGACGCAAGTAATGAGATCCATTTTTTTGATCCATTTTTTTGCAATGACGCGCTCGCCGATACGACGGTGGAAGGCCATTCTTTCACGCCGATGAGGCGCATCGAGCCAATGGTCCCGAAAGTCTGCCGCCCAGCTAACCGATGGCCACTGGCGTTTGAATGCTAGGCCGGCAGCATGGATCGATTCCGGCGGTGAGGTCGTTAGAACCCAGTCCGGCGTGCCGTCAAGGGCCTTAATGGCGGCGCGGGCGGCGCTTGTGGTCCAGCGAATATCGGGATCGGGCCAGAGTAACCAGTTTCGTGCATGATCGCGCGGGCTCTTCCTCGCGGAAATTATCGTCGTCGCAGGGTCTCTGTTTGGGTGGGGTACTGCGAGCCCGATTTCATCGGTAGGCAAACTCGGTGCAACAACAAAGACGTTTGAACCCTCGTTGCGTAATGCCTGTGCAAGAAGAAATGGGCGACGGGCGCCGCCAGAAGCCGCTGGTGGATAATGGCGCGTAACAAGGACAATCCGTAACTGAGGCGCCATCAGGCTTTCAAGATTTTGTCGCCATGGCTCTCTGCAAACTTTGCGAGCGCGTTGCGCGTGTCGATGATGAGTGGGGCCGAATCCACGATCAATTCATAGTCGACATTGTCATGGTCTGTTGAGATCAGGACAGCATCGTAACCTGATAGATTCTCACGTGTAAATTCAATCGATTTTAGACCGTTAAATTCGGGGTGGTCGCGCGTATGCGGAACAACGGGTATGTAGGGATCATAGAAATCCACCTTCGCGCCTCTTTCCTGCAACATCTCGATAAGGTGCAGCGACGGACTTTCACGCATGTCGTCAACCCCTTTTTTATAGGCGAGGCCGGAAACGAGAATACGGGAGCCGGAGATGGATTTTTGCGATTTCTGGCTGAGCCCTTGGGCGACGGTTTCGATGACAATACGCGGCATGCCCATAACAACGTCGCCGGCGAGCTCAATGAAGCGGGTGGATTGTCGGTGCGCGCGCGCTTTCCACGTCAGGTAAAACGGGTCGATCGGTATGCAGTGTCCCCCAAGACCGGGGCCAGGGTAAAAGGCCATATACCCAAAGGGCTTTGACTTTGCGCCTTCGATTACATCCCAGATATCGATATCCATCCCCTGAAAGACGACCTTTAGCTCATTGACGAGGGCGATGTTCACAAGCCGGAATATATTCTCCGTTAGTTTCACCGCCTCAGCCGTTTTCATATTTGGGACCATGAAAGGCGTTGTGATGGTCGCGTAAAGCGCTTTCGCCATTTGGCGTTCGGGCTCAGAATCGGCGCCCACAACCTTTGGAATGGAGCTGGTATCGAAATCAGGATTGCCGGGATCTTCCCTCTCCGGAGAATAAGCGATGGCGAAGTCGACGCCGGCTTTTAAGCCACTTTCCTCAAGGATTGGACGAACCACTTCTTCCGACGTACCGGGATATGTGGTCGATTCAAGAATAACGATCTGCCCTTTGCGCAAATGCTTAGCGATGGCGCGCGATGTGTGTTCCACGTAAGAAATGTCGGGTTCGCGGTGTATGTTCAGCGGCGTCGGTACGCACATCAAGATTGCATCAGGCTCCTTAAGACGGGTTTCGTCTGTCGTCGCCTCCATGCGGCCTGTTTCATTCATCTTGGTAAGTCGGTCGTCGGTAATATGCTTGATGTAAGTTTTGGCGTTTTTGATGGCGCCGACTTTTTCTTGGTCGACGTCATAGCCGAGCACCCGAATCCCAGCATTAATAAAGGCTTCTGCAAGCGGCAAGCCGACATAACCTAGGCCGATAATGCCTACTGTCAGGTCGCGAGACTTCGCTTTTGCTACGAAATCTTCTGCCAGCTGTTCGCTTTGCGCTATTTGATTCGTCATCGACGCTTATCCTTTGAAAAAGTCGGCAACAGCGTTGATGATGGTGCGTTGTGTATCTTCTTCGAGATACGGATGCATGGGCAGACTGACAACCTTTCCAGCTTTATCGTTACTGACACTAAGGTCGTCCCCATTCTCGCTAATGCCCTCATAGCAGGGCTGTTGATGCAGTGGGATTGGATAGTAAACCGCGGTCGGAATCCCGTGCTTCTTCATGTGTTCCTGAAACCTGTCGCGCTCAGGCGTTTCAATTGTGTATTGAGCCCACACAGAACGGTAACCGTCCTTCACATAAGGCGTTGCATCGACAATATTATCCAAAGCGGTTGTGTAGCGCTCAGCGACCACTTGCCGCTTCTCAACCTCGGCGGAGAAGATTGCCAGCTTCTCAATAAGAATTGCAGCCTGGATAGTATCAAGCCGGCTATTAACGCCAATCCGTGTGTTCAGATATTTCGGCAGATGGTTGAATTCACGTTGCTCGATATCGCCTTTGGACGCTTTGCCGTGCACGCGCAATGAGTCGATCGTGTCTGCAAGGTCGCTGCGATTCGTGTAAACTGCGCCGCCATCGCCATAACAGCCAAGGGGTTTTGCCGGAAAGAAGCTCGTCGTTGCAATGTCGGCCCATTCCGTCGGGTGCTTCCCGTTAATTGTCCCGCCGAACCCTTGTGCGCTGTCAGCGATCAGGCTCATCCCGTATTTTTCGGCAATCTCGGAAATCGCGGGATAATCCGCTGGTTGACCGAACAGGCAAACAGCGACGATGGTTTTGGGAGTTAGTGCGCCTTCAGTCTTTACTTTCTGAATTGCAGCCTCAAGTTTTACCGGGTCCATATTGTATGTGCGCGGATCGATATCGACAAAGATTGGCGTGGCGCGGAGGAGCGGCAAGGGCTCAGATGTCGCTGCAAAGGTGAAGCTCGGACAGAAAACCGCATCGCCCTCGCCAATGTTCAGAGCGGACATCGCGAGATGCAAGGCGTCCGTACCGTTGCCGCAGCTTAGCGCGTGCCGGGCGCCGGTATAGTCGGCGAGCTGTGCTTCGAATTCGCGCACGGGCGGACCCATCACATAGGCGCCGCTCTCAACCACGCTGGCAATGGCTGCGTTGATTTTATCCTTGATCTGCGCGCGCTGCGCTTGAAGGTCGATAAAGGCGATGCTCACGTTTCGTTACTCCACATTGAAAATCTGTCCATTATTAATCATCGCCCTGTTGGGCGGCGCTGCTTAGAGTGCATCCGCGCGCTTCGCAGTTACGCTCCTTCGGCGCGCAATAGCGCATCTAGCACGGCCATAGCCTCGCGGCCATCGGTGCGCGGCGTCCGGCCTGTTTCGACGCACTCAAGGAAGTGGTCGCATTCGCGCCTCAAAGGTTCGTGATCCGCGTACGGCATTGGTTCCGGGTCACTTTTTGTTGGGGCCGGGTCGCCGTCACTGGTCGTAATCTGGTGACGATATAGACGCAATTTCTGCGCAGGATCGGTGTTAGAGTCTTCGAACACAATCATCCCAGTTTCACCGACCACGACCAGGCGATGTTCTTTGAACGGATGCAGCCAGGAGGCAAAAATGTGGGCCCGACCGCCCCCGTTAAATGCCATGTCGATCCGAAATTCGTCCTCAACGCCGTCCGTAACCCAGCCGCCGCCGCTGCCGTTGACTCTTTCCGGCACGCTCCCGAACAAAGCAAGTAACATGGAAACATCATGCGGCGCGAAACTCCACAGCGCATTCTCGGCCCTTCGAAATTTACCGAGGCTGAGGCGGTGGGAATAGGCATAGCGGAGCGCGCCGATCTCGCCTTTCGCTACTGCTTCGCGTAAGGCCTCGAACGCCGGATGGTATTGTAGGAGATGCCCTACCATGAGCGTGCGGTCGGTCTCGTCTGCTGCGGCGATCATTCGCTCACCGTCTTCGCGGGTTAGGGCGAGCGGTTTTTCAACATAGACGTGCTTGCCTGCAGCGAAGGCTTTGAGGGCAAGGTCGGCGTGCATTTCGGCAGGTGCGGCAATTGCGACAGCCTTGATACTGTCGTCGTCAAGAATATCGTCAAAGGTCTTGACCTCGGTATTATTTTTGTTGGCTTCGCGCGCTGCAGTTGCCGGGTCGGGGTCGCAAATCGCTGCAAGCGCATTAAGGCTGCCGAAATTTCTCGCTAGATTTTTGCCCCAATGCCCAGCGCCAATCACCGCCGTCGCCGGGCGTGATAAAGTCGACATAAGCTGTTCCGCTCTCATTTATGTGGTCTTTCAGCGGTGCATCACCTGCCGATCCGCGCAAGTCAAGCCCGCTGATAAAAAAACGTCGTAATCAGTGTACGCAAGCTCAGGCGCGGCGAATTCTAAGACCAGTGGCGCTAATCAGCCAGGCAACACGCCGAGGCTGTAGGCGCCTACAAACCGATCAACCCCACCAAATAGCACTTTGTTTCTGCCAGCGACCGCTGATATCAATTCTTCGCCTCGTGCGCTCTCTCATAAGCGCCGCGAAGTTTAGCGAGTTTTTCCTCATCGCTTCGACGCTGGCGCGCGTAAAAGCGGCGTCGAATCCGATCTTTGAAAGCCTACAGGCGTTAGTTGCCTCGACGCGAGCAGCGCTTGTGGCGACTGATTCAGTTGGACTTCAGAAAGATGCCTATTTCAACGAGGTTCCTTGCGTGACGATGCGCGGCGAGACCGAATGGATGAAAACGATCACACACGGATGGAATCGTCTGTGGTCGGAACCGGCCTTTCAGGAGAGGCGCGCAATTACGGAATATGGCGGCGGTCAGTCGGCTGAGAAGATCACTGACATTATTGTCAGAGGGCTCGCCTGATAACGATCAGCATCACTGAGTGACGTAACGTCGGTTTTGGTGCTGGCGCTTTAGAACGGCGTGTCAAAGTCGCGCCAGCCTTGTGCGGCTGCGTCTTTCTCAGAGATTTGAACGCCGCCGGCGTCCATGCCCCAATCGATATTGAGATCGGGATCGTCCCATTTGACGGTGCTGTCGCTCGCCTTGTCATAGAAGTTATCGACCTTGTAGGCGACATGGGTGTTGGCTTCGAGCGTCAAAAACCCGTGGAGGAAGCCTGCGGGCACGAAGATTTGCACGCCATTTTCAGCGGAGAGTTTCGCCTTCACCCATTGGCCGAATGTTGGTGAGCTTTTGCGCGCATCGACAGCGACATCGACAACGGTCCCGGCGAGAACGCGGACGAGCTTCGCCTGAGCAAAGGGCGGCGCCTGAAAATGCAGCCCCCGAAGCGTGCCTTTTTGAGCGGAGAGCGACTCATTGTCCTGAACGAAGTCGCAGGTGACGCCGGCTTCCTTAAAGCTCCGGGCATTATAGACTTCCGAAAAATAACCGCGAGCATCGCCATGGCGCTTAGGCGTGATCAGTTTAACGTCAGGGATTTCAAGGGCTTCAACCTTCACGAGGGCTTCCTTTTAATAGTGATGGGCGTCTTATCATGCGCCTTCGGCGGACTTGCAACGACAAAGCCATATGGCGCGGTCAGCGAATCTGCCCATAGTTTCCTTGCTCCGGCGGAATCGCCGGGGAAAAGAAATAACCGCAACATCTTGCGTTATTTGCTGAATGTATCGCAAGATAGTGTAGAATTTGCTGCATTATTTAACGACAAAGAAACGGGATATTTTCCATGTTGGACGCCGCCGAAACGAGCCAGTCTTTGCCAGGTCTGATGACGCCTTCTCATGCCTATAAGCCTTTCCGCTATCCCTGGGCCTATGATTTCTGGAAGCGCCAGCAGCAGGTTCACTGGATGCCGGAAGAAGTGCCGCTGGGCGAAGACTGCAAGGATTGGGCAAATAATATCTCGGACGCCGAGCGCAATCTGTTGACCCAGATTTTCCGGTTCTTCACCCAGTCGGATATCGAGGTGAACGACAATTATATGGAGCGTTACGCGCGCGTCTTTAAGCCGACCGAAGTCAAGATGATGCTGTCGGCATTCTCCAATATGGAGACGATCCATATTGCGGCTTATGCGTTGCTGCTTGAAACCATCGGCATGCCGGAGTCTGAGTTTTCGGCGTTTCTGGAATATGAAGCGATGTGTGACAAGCATGATTTCATGCAAAAGTTCGGTGTAGAGACGAATGAAGATATCGCACGAACGCTGGCGATGTTTGGCGCTTTCACCGAAGGGCTGCAGCTCTTTGCGTCTTTTGCTATGTTGATGAATTTTCCACGCTTCAACAAGATGAAGGGCATGGGGCAAATCATTACATGGTCGATCCGCGATGAATCGCTTCACTGCGAAGGCATGATCAAGATGTATCACGCCTTCGCCAAGGAGACGGGGTGCGTCACGCAAGCGGTTGCTGACGATATTGTTGAGTGCTGCAAAACGGTTGTCGGTCTCGAAGACAAGTTCATCGATCTGGCGTTTGAGATGGGCCCGGTCGAGGGCATGACCGCGGACGATATCAAGCAATATATCCGCTACATCGCCGATTGGCGCCTCGACCAGCTTGAGCTGCCGAAAATCTACGGCGTTGAGAAGCATCCGCTGCCATGGCTTACGGAAATCCTCAACGGCGTTGAGCACGCAAACTTCTTCGAGGCGCGCGCAACTGAATATTCCAAGGGCGCAACCCAGGGCGAATGGCACGGCGACGAAGGCGTCTGGTCAAACTTCGATCAGATGATGGAGAAGCGGAAAGTTGTGGTTGTTGAGTAACCCGAACCCAACCACTGATAGCACAAGCTACACTGGTGAATATTTTACACCTCTTAGTCAAATCCAATTTCGAGGGTTTGATAGGCAGGGCGTCTTGGTGGTTGATGGAATGGGCGGTCGACGTGGCGTCGAAATTGATCCAATTCCAAAACGGCTTTTCAAATACCTAAAAGCGGAACATATTTCTTTTTATAAAGATAAAAATAGCCTCCGGTTTGGTAGTCAAAAATTCTACCGGATCGAGCATGAGGGACGATTGCTCGGCTTCAACGACCCGTATGATGGGAGCGTGCGACAATACAATCCAACGACTAGGCAGCAATGTCACATGCCAACAAATAGTTTTGTCTTCAGCACGTCCGTCGAGTGGACACCGGACAGTCAATTCGAGTGGTGGGTAAGACAAGGATGCAATTACAATGCATGCATCGAGTTTGATGGAAAAAAGTTGATTACACAATTAGCTGAATCTACTGAATTGAAATATCCTGGTACGGGGCTTTTAATTGGGAATTCCATTTACACGCTATCAGGTGCTTGTGAGGAAGTGAAAGCATTTACAATCGACCCGTTTAAAAGCCACCTGAAAAAACGAAAAACTCTTGCGTGGGAAAAAGAATATCGATTCTGTTTATCCCACGATGATAGCTCGGAAGAGGTTCATACAACACTTGTTTGCCCAAATTTGTCGGATGCATTCGTTCAGATATCGGTATTCGATCCATGGTTTCTGAAACAGGGAATCTTAAAAGAACTCACTCAATAATCCCATTAATAAACTGGGTTCAGCAAGCAGAGCGAATTTGACCCACCCTAGATCCGTAGCGCCTCCGCGCCTCATCAATAAACCGGCGCCAATCCCCGCGCCAACGCCCGCAGTTGCGGACGCATTTCTTCGACCATCTCGACCGCGCCTTGCGTCAGCCTACGCAAATTTTTCTTCGAGGAATCATCGAGTTTGTCGGAGCCGCGGCCTTTCTCTAGGCGATAGTCAAAGCGCGTATACTTCTCACCCAGAAGATATTTAAGCTGACGATTAACCGCGCGGGCCTGCCCGTCTTGAATGGCGGAGATCAGCGGCGTGCGGAATCTGCCCGTTGGCGAAATCCATTCGGAAAAGCCCCATCGCCGCGCTTTCTCAAATGGATAATTGCGCGTCTGCCGGCCAGTGCCGAGAGAAATAACGCGCAGCTCATCGCCCGGGAAAAGCCGCATGGCTTCGGCGACGGCGGCCATCGCCGGGTCGTTGATGTAAACGCCGCCGTCGATTGCTGTCCAGCTGTTGGCGCGATCTGGACTTTCAATTTTGTGGGGCGGGAAAAAAGTCGGCGCGGCGGTCGAGCCCTGAACGGCATCGCGCACTTTGATCATGCCAAAACGGTCTCCTTCGGGCCGGGTCTCGTAAATTGGTCCGCCACGAAAGAGGACGGTGTCGCGCGGGTCGATCGAATAGGCGGGGATCATCAGATTGCGCCGGGCGCTGGCAAAGACGACGTCGCCAAAGCTCTCGGTCAGGACCGCCGCCAATCCATCTGGCCGGTAGAGCGGTCCGAAAAGTTGCGGCAGGCGCCCGATAAGGGGCAGGCGGGTGAAAAATTTCTGCGGAAAAATCCGCCGCGCATCCGCCTCATAGCGATCCCGGATCTCTGACGGCGTCGGTCCCGTGCCGCCGTCAGGCGCGGGGAATGATAAAGCGGCCGCGATCAGCGCGCCCGACGACGTCCCGGCGATAAGATCGAAACATTCCGAAACGGTGCAGGTTTTTCCCGCCGCCTTGAATTCGCCGTCAAGCGCGTCGAGGACGATAGCCGCCACGATCCCTCGCACGCCGCCGCCATCAATCGAAAGGATATACCTGGTCGCCATGGTTTTCTCCGTTGCCCTGTTGCATCGCAGCGCCGGTGTGGACAAGCGCGCTCTGCGCCGTCATATTCCGCTGAAAATGTGTGACAAATCAAATCACGAGCACGAAAAAGGCCTGAAAAATGTCAAACGACCCTGAACGCATCACCATTCTTGCCCGCGAGTTCACTGCTGCCGCGCTTGAGTTTCACCGTGGCCGGATGGCGGAAAAAGGCTACCGCATGGAAGGGTCGATCACGCCAAAGACATTCAAGATGATTGAGGGCATGGATGCGCCCAAAGACCTGTTTGACGGCGAGCCGCTTTTTTCGGTGACATTTGTGAAGAAAGACTGATCGCTTTTTCTATAAAAATATCTAGCCGCATTTTGTCTGGTGCGGCGCGTCGCTCAATCTCATGATTGCGTTCCTGAACGATCTCCTCTGGGGCAAGGTGCTGATCTTTGTTCTGATCCCGGTCGGGCTTTGGCTCACGGTCAGGTCAAACTTTGTCCAGTTCCGGCATTTCGGCCGCATGTTCGGTATTCTGGGGCAGGCGTTTCATCATGAATCGGATAAGCCGACCTCGTTTCAGGCGCTGGCGCTTTCGGTCGCAGGCCGGGTTGGGGCGGGCAATATCGCCGGTGTCGCCGTTGCTATCACGCTTGGCGGACCGGGCGCCATTTTCTGGATGTGGCTTGTTGGTCTGGTTGGCATGGCGACCAGCTTTTTCGAATGCTCTATCGCGCAGCTTTATAAACGCCTTGAGCCTTCCGGTAATTTTCGCGGCGGGCCAGCGTTTTATATTCAGCATGGATTGAAAAAACGCCTTGGCGGCGGCGCGATTATTTTGGCGGGTGTTTATTCCGTTTTGCTCCTCGTGACGTTCGGTATTGCGTTTAACATCTTGCAAAGCTTTGCCGTTGCGACCTCGGTTGCCGACGCTTTCGGGGCGCCGCCGATTGTTACTGGCGGCGTGCTCGCAATTGCGGTTGGCGGCGTTATCTTTGGCGGTATCGGGCGCATTACCAAAGTCGTCGAGATTATCGTGCCAGTGATGGCGATCAGCTATATTGCCTTGGCGCTGTTTATCCTCGCGACGCGTGCTGGTGATCTGCCCGGTGTTCTCTCAACGATCGTCACCAGTGCGTTTGGTGTGAACCAGGCCTTCGCCGGCGGCATCGGCGCGGCGCTGACACTGGGCATTCAACGCGGGCTTTTCTCTAACGAGGCAGGGCTTGGGTCCGCCCCTAACGTCGCAGCTGTCGCCTATGTGCCGCATCCGGGCCATCAAGGCATCGTCCAGGCATTGTCCGTTTTTATCGACACCATTCTGATCTGCACATGCACTGCTTCCATCATTCTTCTGTCGGGCATTGATTTTACGGATCCTGATGTCGATGGCGTAATTCTGACCCAAACCGCGTTGCAGGATCATGTCGGCGGCTGGGCGAACGAGTTTATCGCCGTTGCCTTGATGCTTTTTGTCTTCAGTTCGATCATGTATAATTATTTTCTTGGCGAAAACGCCCTCGACTTTTTCGTCAATGATAATCAACTGGCCTTCAACATTTTTCGTGGCGTGACCCTCGGCTTCATCGTGCTTGGGTCAACACTTGACCTCGCCGCCGCCTTTGGTTTTGCCAATGTCACCATGGGACTTTTGGCTCTCGTCAATTTGCTTGCGCTTGTGTTGTTATTCCCGACGGGCCTTCGGATCTTGCGTGACTTTGATGGGCAACTCAAAAAAGGCGTGAACCCGGTTCTTGACGTGCGCGATTACAAAGATCTCGATATTGACGAAAAGGCCTGGGCGCTTCAGCCTGAAGATGAGAAGCGTCTCACGGCAAAACGCGGCGGCGCGTAACTGAAGAATTGGCGATGGCGAAGCTCGACATATACTGGTCCTTTCGCAGCCCTTATTCCTATTTGGCGATAGATCGCCTGATCGAGATCGCGCGTGACTATGACATTGATGTCGCGTTTCGTCCTGTTCGACCGCTGGCGATGCGCGAGCCGGATTTTTTTGAGCGCGTCCGCAAGCAATTCCTGCCTTATCTGTTTCAGGACGCGCCGCGCGAAGCAGAACGGCTCGGTGTTGCTTTTGGCATGCCCAACCCCGATCCCATCAGTATGGATATGATAAACGGCAAGGTTGATGGCGAGCAGCCGATTATGAACAAAATTATGGGCCTCGCAATCGCCGCGTCTAAGATCGATCTCGGCTTGAAGTTTGCGCAAGCGGTGGGTCGATCGATCTGGGGCGGTAAGGCCAACTGGCACGAGGATGCCGCTCTTGATGAGGTTTTGAAAGAGGCCGGCCTTGCGCTTAAGCCGCTCGCGGGATGGGTGGCGGTGAGCAAGCGTACGATTGAAGAAACCATTGCCGACAACGAAGCGGCGCAGCTCAAGCATCACTGGGGCGTGCCATTAATGGTGCTTGATGGTGAGCCCTTCTTTGGGCAGGATCGGATCGACGCTTTAAAGTGGCGGTTGGATCAGCTTGGTCTTCGACGCGACTGACGCAATCAATCAGCGCTTTTCGTCAGCGACCCGTATCAGATATTGTCCGTAGCCGGTTTTTTCCAGCGGCTTTGCCAGGCGCCTGAGGGCATCTTGATCGATATAGCCAAGACGGAAAGAAATCTCTTCAAGGCAGGCGATTTTAAGACCTTGTCGTTCCTCAATCGTTTGGACGAAATGCGCCGCTTCCAATAACGAAGCATGCGTGCCGGTATCAAGCCAGGCATAGCCACGCCCCATCATATGCGCACGAAGACTGTCATCATGCATGTACATTTCGTTGAGGGTTGTGATTTCCAATTCACCACGAGCAGAAGGGTTGACAGCGCGGGCGCGCTCGCAAACGGTTTCGTCATAAAAGTAGAGGCCGGTGGCGGCAAAGTGCGATTTTGGGGTCGTCGGCTTTTCTTCAATACCAACAACATTGCCCTTGGCGTCGAACTCTATCACACCATAACGTTCGGGATCAGCCACCTGGTAGCCAAATATTTCGGCGCCGCTTTCTAGCTTTGCGGCTCGTTGCAGCATTTCCGCGAGGCCATGGCCGTAAAAAATATTGTCGCCTAAAACGAGCGCACATTTATCGCCGGCAATAAATTCTTCACCGATGATAAATGCCTGTGCGAGGCCCTCAGGTTTTGGTTGTGCAGCGTAGTGAAAATTGACGCCGAGCTCCGCGCCGTCGCCGAGAAGTCTCTGAAACGAGCTTTGATCCTCAGGCGTTGTTATGATGAGAATGTCGCGAATGCCAGCGAGCATCAAAACGCTTAACGGATAATAGATCATCGGCTTGTCGAAGATTGGCAGCAATTGCTTCGAAACACCGCGCGTGATCGGGTGCAGCCGTGTGCCGGAGCCTCCTGCCAGAACAATACCCTTCATGATCAATCCTTTTGCTGAATCCAGTCAGGACGTCCCTATCGCACATATTCTGCGTCAGGCTCAAACGCCTCCGGACCTTATAGGTGTTTTCGTCTTGATACGGGGTTAAAGCCTAGATAGACGCAAGGCTCTGATCGCCCTATGGTTACCGCCATTATCTGGAGGAGGGGTCTTATGCGCCTAACGATGTTTTTTGCAGCTATGTTGTTGGTGAGCGCTTGCGCGACAGTTTCGCCACGGGCCGAGCTTGAAGACAGATTTGTTGAGTTTGGCTTGTCTGAAGAACGAGCGGCCTGTCTGGCCGATGAGCTTGACGAGCGTCTTGATCGCGATGATTTAGCGGATGTTTCCGATTATATCGCAGGGCTCAATGATGTGGACAGCGCCGGGGCTGCGCTTGATGCGCTGCTGCGAATTGAAAACCCACGCGCGGTGAGCGCGATTGGCGGGGCGAGCCTTGCTTGTGCTTTTGGCGGGCGCGACTAAATAACGGCTCAAGGGGCCATTTCGCCCATAGCAGGATGAGCCGATGAATTGGTCAGATGGGCATGTACCGAATGCAGCTGGCGCGATCAAACAAAATTTTGATGTTGTCGGCGATGCCCTCGCCGACAATTTTGTGGATAAGCTTGAGCTGGGCGCCAGCTTTGCCGTTTGTATTGACGGCGAGCTGGTTGTCGATATTCGCGGCGGCCATGCAGACAAGGCCAAGGAACAGCCATGGACGGAAGATACTATTGCCTGCATTTATTCCAGCGGCAAAGCAGTGCTTTCGCTCCTGATTGCACACGCAGTAAGTAATGGCAGCTTATCTTATGATGCGCCGGTTGCGGATTACTGGCCGGAATTTGCACAAGCCGGCAAAGAGGAAATTACCGTCGCACAAATGCTGTCGCATCAGGCGGGGCTCTGCGCGATTGCCGAAGAGATGCCGCCGGAGACCTGGCTCGACTGGGGTGCGATTACAGATCGGCTCGCAGCAATGGCGCCCCTTTGGGAACCGGGAACGGCGAATGGGTATCACCCTCAAACATTCGGGTATCTTGCTGGCGAACTGTTGCGGCGCGTTAGCGGAAAGTCCGTGGGTGAGATGCTTCGAGATCTGAACGCCAGCGATGACTTGCAAATATTCTGCGGCATGAAAGAAGCCGAGATCGCGCGCGCCGCCTACATGCCAAAACCGCCGAAGGCGCCGGACCTTGGCGAGTTAAACGAGTTCACGCGTCTGGCGTTTCTGTCAAAATGGGCATCGGCGGCGCGGGTTTCCCGGGACGAATGGATGGCGGCGGAAATCCCCGCATCGAACATGCATGGCGATGCCCGGTCATTGACGCGCATTCTTCACCCTTTCGTCAATGGCGGTCAGTGGAACGGCGACCCAGTTCTCACCGAAGAGGCGATCAAGGGCGCGTTGCAAGAACGCATTCGCGGCGACGATCTTGTCCTGCCGTTCAACCTTTCCTGGTCCGCCGGGCTCATGCGTAATATCAATGGTCATTTCGGGCCGAATGAAAATGCATATGGTCATGCCGGCTTTGGCGGATCGATGGTTGTTATTGATCCGCAAAACCGGCTGACCGCCGCTTATGTGATGAACAAAATGTCACCGCATCTTGTTGGCGATCCGCGCGGCGTGCGGCTTGTCAACGCGGTTTATGATTGCCTCTAAGCGCTAAAACCTGACGCGGAAATCGACGCTGACAAAAGCTGGTTGCGGATAGCCCGGAAACACCTTGTCCATCGATTTGCATTCATGGAGATAGGCTTTGCGCAATGGCGTATCTGCGCGGGCGCGTTGCGTTACCGCAAGCATTTCGATACGCCGCGCGCCTAGGCTTAGCGCAGCGATCGGCTTTGGTTGAGCTTGATGGCCGCGTATGTTGGTGAGTGTGTGGTTTTGCCCAAGCGCTGGCAGCGCGTGAAAAACAAACACGCCCGCAAGCGCTGCTGTTCTGATAAACATGTCTCGCTCCGTCCCTGACACAGAAAGGGTGGAGAGCGGAGGTGAGGATTGTTTTATCCGTAAGCCGGAATTTTGTCTAAAAACTGTCGCGGAAAGTCTGGCAAATTAGACTGAAATTTTTCGTGCAATCCAATCAATCAGCAAGGCGTTTAATTCGCTTGGTTTTTCCCACATTACCCAATGGCCACTGCCGGCAATGATGTGCTTTTCCAGATCGGGAACAATTTTTTCCATGCCGTCTGCGGTTTCCGGGGGTAGGAAAAGATCAAGATCGGCGCCGACCCAGAGGGATGGCGCGCGTATGGTTTCGTCGCGCCCTTCCATCAATTCCCAGTTTTGGTCGATGTTTCGATAGAGATTGATGCCGCCATGAAAGCCGCTGCGATTGTAGGCCTCAACGTAAACGTCAAGTATCTCTTGGCCTACAAGCAACTTGTCCTGGCTTGGCGAGGGCGCCTTTTTGAAACGGCTAGGCAGATCAAAAACCCGCGGGACCAATGACGCCCAGCGTTCTCGCGGCGCCGGTTTTTGAAACATCATCGCAACGAAACGCTCGACGTCGCTTTCAAAAAGTTTTTCTGCTGTTCCCGGTTCCTGAAATTGAACAAAGTAGTGTTGCTCGCCAAACCGCTTTCTCACAATTGTGATAGGCGGCGCAGGCGGGCGTGGTTTAACGGGCGTGCAAACGCCAATGATCCCCGCAACCCGGTCGCAGCGCCATTGCCCCATGCTCCAGACAATTGAACCGCCCCAGTCATGGCCGCAGAAAGTGGCTTTTTCAATTTTCAACGCATCAAGGATCACCGCGAGATCAGTTGTGATGTGCTCAATGTCGTAAAGGTCAACATCCTTTGGCGCATCGGATCGGCCGAAACCTTTGAGGTCGATAGCGATTGTCCGATAGCCGGCGCCTGCGAGCGCATGGATTTGGTTACGCCATGAAAAAGCAATTTCCGGCCAGCCATGCACCAGCAAGATCGGCGGCTTGGTTCTCTGCGGGTCGCCGTCAACTTCATAAACAGCGATATTGACGCCGTTGGCGTCAATAAAGAATGGATCAGGGAAGCTGCCAGTCATGGCGTCAAGGTGAAAGCAAACCAGCAAAACTGCAATGGCTGACTGCAGCGCTGCTATTTTCTATTTTAATGGGCGGCACTGGCGAGTAGATGCGGGTGGATGAGGAACAAATGAATTCTCCATCGTCGCGGCCTGCGCCCCCTGGCTGGGTGTTGAAGTCTTATCCGCAAACATTCAGCGGCCGGGCTGGCCCATTCTATTTCCGGGAAGAAGGCCCAATCCCAGGTGTTGGTTTTTTCTCTGAGCCTCATCACGGAAATCTGGGAGGCATCGTTCATGGCGGCATGTTGATGACGCTCGCTGATATGGCGTTGTTTGATATTTGCTTCAGACGCGAGGGCGCCTTTAGCGCTGTTACCGTCTCGCTGAATTCAGAGTTTTTGCGGCCCGCGCCGATTGGCGACTTCATTGAGGCCAGCGGCGAAATTATGAAAGCCGGTAAGGCTATGTCTTTTGTCCGGGGCGTTGTGACCGCAAATGAAAGGCCGGTATTAAATTTCTCCGGTTCACTTATGCGGATTTGATGGCGCGTTCTTTTTGGTTCACCCGAATTGCATCAAAACTGAAGATCGCCAGCGCGGTCCAGATCAATCCAAAACAGATCGCATGGGCCGTGGTGAAAGGCTCGCCATAATAAATGCCAAGCGCGAATTGCAGTGTCGGACCGATATATTGCAGGAAGCCAACGGTCGTCAGGTTCAGCCGTCGCGCTGAAAGCGCGAACAAGACAAGCGGAATAACCGTGACCGGCCCGGCAAGGATCAGCAAGGCATCTTTGCCGCCGGACTGGTTGAGGAAGACAGCGCCGCCTGCGCTCATAAGCCAAAGCAGATAAATGACAGCTATCGGCGTGAGCAGCGTTGTTTCAATAAACAATCCCGGCATCGCACCGACAGGCGCCGTTTTGCGCAGATAACCGTACACGGTAAAGAGCAACGCAAGCCCGAGCGAGACCCAGGGGAACACCCCGGCGCCGATCGTCAAAACAGAAACGCCGAGCGCGGCAAGAGCAACGGCGATAATCTGAGCGACCCGTAATTTCTCGCCCATGATGAAGACGCCCGCGGCAACATACATCAGCGGGTTGATGTAATAGCCAAGGCTTGCTTCCAGCACGCGATCGTTGATCACCGCCCAGACATAAATCAGCCAGTTGAAAGAGATCGCGACAGCGCTGATCGCGAGCATTATTAAAACATGACGGTTAGTGAAGGCGCGGGCAACCTCGCCCCATTGTTTGCGCAGCGCAATCAGAACGGCGCCAAAGGGAACCGACCAGATGATGCGGTGGGCCAGGATTTCCATCGCAGAGACGTCATCAAGGGCCTTTAGGAAAACCGGAAATGCGCCCCATAGGGTGTAAGCGGCGACGCCGAATATGAGCCCCTCTTTAACGAGGCTGGCGTCTTTTCCGGGCGCGGGTTTATTGGAAATATTTGTCATAAATGGGCGCCAAATGCTTTTCGTATTTTTTCCAGGCGCCAACGGCCTTTTTGTTTATGGGTTTGCGCACTTGGGCGATGCTGGCGGTCGCAACGGCGCCGCTGTTTTCATGAAAACGGTTCCAGTGATCAGGTTTTGCGGCGCCTATATGATCAAACAGTTTCTCAGTCGCCTTCTCTGGTTCACCTACCAGAGACTCATAACTCAGCGCCATCAAGTCATCACTGTATATATCTGACCAGTGCTGACAGAGTTGATTGTGCGCCTGAATGAATTGTACGCAATGATCGAGATTATGCGCCCACCGGTTATCGGCTATGCGAGATCTAAAGCATGACCATGCGACATCTTTTGGGTCGCGCTTGCACCAGACTACCTTCGCGTTTGGAAGAACAATACGCGCGACGCCTGCATAGTAGTGATTGATGATCGTCTTGTCGGTGTAATACCGGCTCGCCCCGAACCGGCTTCGAACTCCCTCAACATAAACTTGTGCGATGGACTGCCAGTCTTCGGTTTTAAACGTTTCCGCCTGCGCCAAATTCCTCGGTTCGAATGCGCCCAGACTTAAGGTTGCCAGACGCATGAGCCCATGCTCGCCAGTCGGCGTGATGTGCGGCGACGTCGCCAGTATTTGTTCGAGTAAAGTCGAGCCGGATCGGGCCGCGCTCACCATCAGGATGTGGTTTTCTCCGCCTTTTTCGAGGCGTCGCTCGCGAATGTAGTCGCCAGAAAAGCTTTGCTTCAGGCGATCAGCATATCCGAGCGCCCATTCGATATTGAATGGCGTTGTTTTTTCTCGCAGCGCGCCGCCGACGGAAAAAGCCGCAAAAGCTTTATCAATGTCGCCGGCATGATCGTAAGCGCGCCCAAGGGCGTAATGGAGTGGAATGATCTGCTCGGGCGCTGTTAGGCGGCGTGTCAGGGATTCCATTGTCTGGATATCCGTGTCGATATTTTCATAGGCGTTTAAGAGCCCCAGCTGCTCCCATGCCGACCCTTGGTCGGGATTCAGTTTTAACGACTGGCGGAAAAGCTCCTGCGCTTTGACAAAGTCTCCGGATTGCGCCTGGTAAACGCCCTCCAGCAGATAGCCGTCGGCTGCGGCTGAGGGCTTTGTTTGCAATTTGCGCGCAAGCTCGGCGGCTTGTTTGTTTTTGGCGACGGCGCCAAGCGCATTGATCACCGAGATAATGCGCTGCGGATCGTTTGGCTGTTGTGCTGACCAGTTCTGCGCCGCGAAAAGAGCGGATTCTTGATCGCCTAATAATCCAGCCAGCTGCATCGCCCCCTGCCAATCAACAGCAGGCGCATCTTTAATCCGAACCAGTGCTTGCAGTTTTTTTGCAGCGAGAGCAGGGGATCGCGCGGAAATTAATGCTGATATTTCCTGTAGCGAAGTCACTCAGATCAAGCCGCCGCAGATATCAGGCGCCGGTTGAGCAACAATTCAGCAATCTGCACGGCGTTCAGCGCCGCGCCTTTGCGCAGATTGTCGGAAACACACCAGAAGGCGAGCCCATTATCAACCGTTGGATCAACGCGCAGCCGGCTGATGAAGGTGGCAAAATCACCGACGCATTCGATCGGCGTGACATAGCCGCCATCTTCGCGCTTATCGACGATCAGAATGCCTGGCGCTTCGCGCAAGATTTCCCGCGCTTCGTCATCTGAGATCGGGTTTTCAAATTCGACATTCACCGCTTCAGCATGGCCGACAAAAGTCGGCACGCGTACACAGGTCGCCGTAAGCTTGATCTTTGTATCAAGGATTTTCTTTGTCTCCGCCATCATCTTCCACTCTTCTTTGGTGAAGCCGTCTTCCATAAAGGCGTCGATATGGGGAATGACATTGAAGGCGATCTGTTTGGTGAACTCGGTTGGCTCCGGCGCGTCTGTGACAAAGATTTGTTTGGTCTGATTCCAAAGCTCGTCCATCCCAGCTTTACCCTTGCCGGATGTCGACTGATAGGTCGAGACGACGACGCGCTTGATCTTGGCGGCGTCATGGAGCGGCTTTAACGCGACAACCAATTGCGCGGTGGAGCAATTCGGGTTGGCGATAATGTTTTTCTTCGCGAAGCCGGCAACGTCGTCCGCGTTCACTTCCGGCACGATCAGCGGAACATCCGGGTCCATGCGGAAATGCGAGGAGTTGTCGATGACAATGGCGCCGGCTTTGGCGGCTTTCGGCGCCCATTCTTTGGACACAGAACCGCCCGCCGCAAAGAGCGCGATATCGACTTTGGAAAAGTCGAACGTTTCCAGATCCTGGCATTTCAACGTCTTGTCGCCAAAAGAAACTTCGCGGCCAATTGATTGGCGCGAGGCAAGTGCAAAAACTTCCTTCACCGGGAAAAGGCGTTCATCGAGAATGGTCAGTATTTCCTGACCGACATTACCGGTGGCGCCAACGAGGGCGACGTTGATTTCCATGATCTGCTCCAGAGTCGAGCAGGCGAAAAACGCTCAAACGGCGTTCATGTCAACCATTCCGCCAAGCAGTAATTCTGAAGGGCCTGATAGAGGCTTTGCGGCGCAGGTGCTCGTGATAAAAGCCGCTCGGGGTGAGGGGTTCTACCCGCCATAAGCCAGAATTTGCGTTTGAGGCGGTAGCCAAAGGATTGCCGGCTTTTGCCGCTGTTTTTGACAGGAAAGGCTTTATTCGGAATGTCGATACCGAGGAACGGGCAGAGACTGCCCTAGCCATCGCCGGAGGCCAGCGTCATCTCGAGGAGGTCGTCTGGCCGATATTTAAAATATTCCCAAACACCAGCTTTGTGTGCTTGATAGGTCGCGATCCAATGATCTTCACGGCTGCGCGCACGGGCGTGATCACGGCCATCGGCGAACGCATGAAGCACCGTCTTCTGATGGCGAAAATGATTATCGATGGAGCGAAACCAGTCTTGCGGGTCGCGAACAGTTAGAATGAACAGCTGCGCCGAAGGGCACGATCTTGTTGGCGCTGTCATGGCCGATATCGGCGCGGCCAAGATAGGGAATGCCGGCGCGGCCGCACCAATATTGCGCGATTTCTTCGTCGGTTTGGCCAAAAGGGCGGTCGTTTTCCGGGGCGTCGGAAATGCGGCCTAGCATGACCCCTGCAGCATTTTTTATTTTCGGGCTCGACATGACCGTGAACAGTGAGCGGTCAATGCGATAAAGATATTCGCCGATATCTTCGAGCATCACGATGTGGTCGGAGAGGTCCGGCGCCCAGCCCGTCCCGATCATATGCGCCAGCACTGTGATATTAAACGCGGCAAGTTTTTTCCCGTCGCTTGCTGTCGGCTCCAATGTAGTAGCGTCGCCTTTGACCAAATAACCAAGCGCACGCTCAATTGCCGCTGCGCCGCCCTCACGTGGAAGATCGCTTGGCATTGGTCCGTGTACGGGCTTGCCGATCTTATCTTTGTAGAGCCGCGCGAGAATCATGCCGGCATCAGAATAGCCAAGATAGGTTTTCTGGCGGGCGGTCTCATTGAGCGCTGAGAAAATGGCGTCGTCGAGGCGGCAGGCGCCATAGCCGCCGCGGGCAAACCAGACGACGTCATAATTGGGATCGTTCGCAACTTCCAAAAACGCCGCGCTGCGCTCCGCGTCGGGTCCCGCGAAATGACCCGCGGTTGCAAAACATTGCCGATGGAAATGAAGCTCCACCTGCGCGCCAAAGCACGTGGACGCGATAGCGCTTACCTCATCGGCAAGCTTTTGCGTTATCGGTCCGCCGGGGCAGACAAGGGAGATATATTTTGTTTTTTTGCTCATCGTTAAGGTTCTATCCTAGCAAGACGGCGTAAATCAGGCCCTAACCCGTTTGGTGACGCACTATAAACAAAATCAGCCTATAGCGATTTCCTGATGACTGAGAAAAAAGACTATTTCTTCTGCGGCATTGGCGGGTCGGGGATGTTGCCATTGGCGATGATCGTCAAGGCCGGGGGCCACCAAGTTGAGGGCTCGGACCGGGCGCTGGACCAAGGGCGCACGGGCGCCAAATTCGATTATTTACGGTCTCTCGGGATTGCGCTCCACGCGCAGGATGGTTCAGGCGTTAAGCGCGGCGCCCAAATTTTGGTCGCCTCGGCGGCGGTGGAAGACACCGTGCCGGATGTTGTGGCGGCGAGGGATGTGGGCGCCGCGCGGCTTTCCCGAGCCGAATTGCTCGCCCGATTGTTTAATGACGCCGAGACGCCGATTGGCGTCGCCGGGACAAGCGGCAAGTCGACCACCACGGGCATGATCGGCTGGATACTGCATCACACAGGCAAAGATCCGACGGTAATGAACGGCGCCGTCATGAAAAATTTTGTGTCGCCGGATGCGCTGTTTGCCAGTGCGCTGGTAGGCGAGGGCGCCGCTTTTGTCAGCGAGGTCGATGAGAGTGACGGCTCGATCGCAATGTTCGATCCAAAGATCGCCGTGTTGAACAATATCGCGCTTGACCACAAATCGATGGATGAGCTGCGGGCGCTTTTTAGCGCGTTTGTGGAGCGCGCCGAAACGGCGGTGCTCAATCTCGACAATGATGAAACACAAGCGATGGCCAGTGATCCGACACTCCATGCGCTGACCTATAGTCTCGTCGATGAAACGGCGGACTTCATTGGCGAAAATATCGAGCCTCAACCCTTTGGCGTGGCTTTTGAGGTGAACGCCAAGACTGGAGAGACGGCGCATGTTGATCTGAAAATGCCTGGACGTCACAATGTTTCAAATGCGTTGGCTGCGATTGCCGCTTCCCATGCGGCAGGTGTTTCGCTCAAAGCGGCTGGTGAGGCCCTTGGCGCGTTCGCCGGCGTTCGCCGCCGCCTTGAATATGTCGGAGAAAAAAGCGGCGTCACCATCATCGATGATTTCGGCCACAACCCGGATAAGATTACGGCAAGCCTTAAAACCTTGCACGAATTTCCGGGCCGGTTGCTGGTCATGTTTCAGCCCCATGGCTTCGGGCCGCTCAACAAGATGAGAGATGAATTTATTGCGACGTTCGTCGGTAATCTCGAAGAGGACGACGTCTTACTAATGCCGGAGCCGGTCTATTTCGGCGGCACAGTTGATCGGTCGGTCTCGTCCAAAGATATCGCGGCGGGGATTGTTGCAGGTGAGCGTAATGCACGGGCGTTGCCAGATCGCGACGCTTGCGGGAAAAGCCTGCTGGCGCTGGCAAAGCCTGGCGATCGCATCGTCATTATGGGCGCGCGCGATGACACCCTCTCGGTGTTCGCAAATGATTTACTGAAACGACTGGCGGCCTAGCCGAACATATTTCGTTCCTCGCCGGCCTCTATAAATTTGATATCGCGTTCGAGAACACCCGCGTCTCCGAGCGCTTTCATCCAGGCCGCCATATGCGGTTGCGTAAAGTGTTTTTCGAGCGCAGCCCAATTCTCCCAATACTCAACCACGACAAATGTATCGGCATCGAGCACGTCTACGCCATAAGAATAATAGATGCAGCCATCCTCCTGGCGCGTCTTGGTGATGGTTGCTTCCATGATGTCGCGCACTTTCTCGAGGGCGCCGGGTTCAACTTTTGCTTTTCCTGAAACGATGATCATGGCAAGGCTTCCTTTCGCTGCGTGATGAGGCGAGCATGAAGCTTCGTGCGCAAACCGTCGAGTGAAAAGGGCAGTAGTAATGACGACGAGTGACCTTGCAAATTGGATAATGCGCCCGCCGCCGGAATTGCCAACCGTTGAGGGGCGGCTTGTGCGCATTGAGCCGGCGCGGTTTCCGGGCGATGCGAGCGATTTATTTGAAGCGATCGGCGGGCCGGGCAATGACGACCTCTGGCGCTATATCCCGATTGGGCCATTTAAAACGGCGGATCTCTTAAGCGCGGCGATGACGGTTGTGATCGAAGCGGAAAAATGGCGAACGCATATTATCCGCGAAGTGAAAACCGGTGAGATGCTGGGTATGGCAAGTTATATGCGCGTTCGCCCGGAGGCTGGTTCTGCAGAAATCGGCTGCATCGTCTTTTCAAAGAAACTGCAGCGTACGCCTGCGGCTACCGAGGCGATGTATCTGATGGCGCGCTATCTATTCGATGATCTCAGCTATCGCCGTTATGAATGGAAGTGCAACAACGCCAATGAGGCATCGCGGCGCGCCGCGATCCGGCTAGGCTTCACCTTTGAAGGCGTCTTCCGCAACGACATGGTCGTCAAAGGCGAGAACCGCGACACCGCGTGGTACTCGATCATCGACAGCGAATGGCCGCGGGTTAAGGCAGGGTTCGAGGCGTGGCTGGCGGCGGAGAATTTTGATGGTGAGGGACGTCAGCGACGATCGCTTGATGAATACCGTAGCAATTGAGGTAAGCGGTTGTCTAACCATTCGGCACGGCTATAACCGGATACGCAACGCCAAACGTTCCGGGAGCCCTCATGAACATCCATGAATATCAAGCCAAACGCCTGTTGAAAGAATTCGGCGCGCCGGTCTCGGAAGGCCGTGCGGTCTATCAGGCGAAGGAAGCCGAGGCTGCGGCGAAAGAATTGCCAGGCCCTCTCTATGTGGTGAAGGCGCAGATTCATGCGGGCGGGCGCGGCAAGGGCAAGTTTAAAGAAGAAAGCGCCGGCGCGGCGGGCGGCGTGCGGCTGGCGAAGTCGCCGGAAGAGGCGGCGGCTTTTACCAGGCAAATGCTCGGCGCGACGCTCGTCACCAAACAAACCGGCCCGGACGGCAAAAAGGTCGGGCGCATCTATATCGAGAATGGCTCGGACATAGAGACCGAGCTCTACCTCTCGGCGTTGGTTGATCGCGGTACCGGCCGGATTGCGTTTATCGCCTCGACCGAAGGCGGCATGAATATCGAGGAAGTGGCCGAAGAAACGCCCGAAAAAATTGTCACCATCCAAATTGATCCCGTGACGGGGTGCATGCCGCATCATGCGCGCCGGATTGCGCAGGCGCTTGGGTTGAAAGGCGCCGCGGCCAAACAATGCGGCAAGTTGATCCCGACGCTCTACAAAGCATTTACTGAAAAAGACATGAGCATGTTGGAGATCAACCCTTTGGTCGTCACCAAGACGGGCGAACTTCTGGTGCTTGACGCCAAGGTCGGCTTCGATCCGAATGCGATGTTCCGCCATCCGAATATTTTGGAGATGCGCGACGTTACCGAAGAGGACCCGATGGAGCTCAAAGCCTCCGAGTTTGACCTTTCTTACGTCAAGCTCGACGGCAATATTGGCTGCATGGTCAACGGCGCCGGGCTAGCGATGGCGACCATGGACATCATCAAACATTATGGCGCTGAGCCAGCCAACTTTCTTGATGTCGGCGGCGGCGCGACAAAAGAAAAAGTCACCGAAGCGTTCAAGATCATCACCACCGATCCAGGCGTTAAAGGCATTCTCGTCAATATTTTTGGCGGCATCATGAAATGCGACATCATCGCCGAAGGCATCGTCGCGGCGGTAAAAGAAGTTGGCCTCGATGACCCGCTTGTTGTGCGCCTTGAAGGCACCAATGTGGAGAAGGGCAAAGAGATTCTTGCCAATTCCGGCCTGAAAATCACGCCGGCTGATGATCTTGAAGACGCGGCGCAGAAGATTGTGGCGGCGGTTCAGGGATAAATTAGCTTTTGCAGGGAGTGCTAGCGAAATGAATTATGCTGGCTTTTGGATTCGCGTCGCCGCTACAATTATTGATACTATTGTTTTTGCTATCTTTTTAACTCCACTGACCATATTCGTTTATGGTATTGAATATTATACAGCACCTGAGGCGTCGTTTTTCCAAGGTCCTGCTGATGTTGTTATCAGTTGGATATTGCCTCTGGTCGCAACAGTTATTTTTTGGGTTACGCTTGCAGCAACACCCGGAAAGTTAGTGCTAGGTCTTAAGGTTGTCGATGCGAGTGCTGGCGAAAAAATCGGCGTGATAAAAGCGTTTTTGCGTTACCTTGGATATTTTGTTTCTGCAATTCCGGTGTTGATTGGTTATATTTGGGTGGCTTTCGACGCGCGTAAGCAGGGATGGCATGATAAAATTGCTGGTACGGTTGTTGTGCACGCAAAATAGGGTGTGGGCACACATTATTAAATAATGGAAATACAGAATTTCACCTTCTTCCATCCCCTCCGTGTGCGGTGGAATGAATGCGACGCGCACGGCATCGTCTTCAATGTAAACTATCCGCTCTATTTCGATATTGGAATTTGGGAATACACACGGCGCCTCGGATATGCGAAAGACGCGGCGCCGGAATTCGTGACCGCGCGTCTTGAATGCGATTTCCGCGGCTCGGCGCAGTTTGACGATGAACTGGAGATCGGCGCACGGTGCGCGCGGATCGGACGCAAATCCTGCGCCTTTGCGTTTGCGGCGTTTCGCGGCGAAGAGCTGCTCGCCGAAGGTCTCAACATTTATGTCGCCGTCAAGCGCGGAACGACCGAAACCATGGCGCTCGAAACGGAATATATAGAGCGCGTCACGGCTTTTGAAAAAACCCCGCCGGAGCGCGCCCAATGAAAAAACTTTCCATCCCCGCTGCCTTCGACCGCATCACCGAATGCTGGTCGCCGCATATTGCGGCACAGGTGAACAATCAGGAAGTCCGGCTTGCGAAAATTGACGGCGCGTTTGAGTGGCATGCCCATCAAGATGCCGATGAAGCATTCTTTGTGGTCAAGGGCGCTTTTACGATGCGCTTTCGCGATCAGGATGTTGAAATGAGCGAAGGCGATTTTATTGTCGTCCCTGCTGGTATTGAGCATATGCCGGTGGCGGACGAAGAATGCTGGATCATGATGATCGAAAACGCCGACACAGTGAACACCGGCGACAATCAATCAGAGCGAACGAAAACAGATTTGCCGAAACTCTAAGGCTTTAAAAAGGCCGTATCAGTTTTGTCATCTTGGCAAAATGCGATAGCGCGCGTGCACAAAACAATAGGCGGAAAACGCAACCATGCCGGCGCCGGCAAGGCCAAGGAGGGTGCGGCCGAAAGTGCGCGTCTCAAGAATGCGCAATGCCTCGCCAAGACCAGCGGCGTGTTTCGGGTCTGTCGTCCAGGCGGCCGTGGCGATAAGCCCGCCAATAATGAGAAGAACGATTCCATGCGCAACGAGGCCATAACGAATGACAGGCTCCAGCCACCGCGTTGTTTCAGTAATGCGAATGTCGTCTTTGTATGATTGCCGCCAGGCTTTGAGGAAAAGATAAATTCCCACGGCAACAGTGACCGCGCCGGCAAGTGCGATCAGCCAACGTCCAAACGGCTGACTCATGATCGCCGCGCTCCAGTTCTCGGCTGTATTGTCGCCGCTAGTTTCGGCACTGGCGCCCCGAAACATGATCGTGACGGCGGACGCCGCCAGAAAGGCGTGGGTGGCGCCGGACAAAAATTGGCCCGCCCTGGCGGCTAACCCCTCGGCGGCGTTTCCCTCATTTTCCAGGTCAAGAAATGCATCGGTAAATCGCCAAAGCGTATAGGCGAAAAGACCAGCGGCGACGACGCCCAGAAGCCCGACGCCAAAAGGCTGTTGGACAAGATATTCAAGGGCGCCGGTGGAGTCTTCCGCCTCCCCGCCATTGACAGCGGCGAAGATGGCAATCGCGCCAACCAAAAAATACACAACGCCACGAGCGCTGTAGCCAGCGCGCATTAGCCCCTCAAGGGTATTGCTGGCTCTGTTTTTCATAAATTTGCGGCTTGACGGTTGATTGGATTTATAATGACAAAACACAATCCCATGATGAACGTTCCGTTGTGGAGGCGTTCGGCGCCGTTCCAGTGGCTGACGCCATTGCGGCGGCGGCAAACCGCCGTTAGGACAGGCCCCTGAAGCCAGCACGCAAGACGGAGCCAGCATGTCCATCCTCGTCGACAAGTACACCAAAGTCATCTGCCAGGGCCTGACCGGCGACACTGGCTCATTCCACACGGAACAGGCGATCGCCTATGGCACGAAAATGGTCGGCGGAGTGACGCCGGGCAAAGGCGGGCAGACTTGGAAAGCTGGCGAGGCGGCGAAGGGCGCGAGCCTGCCGGTATTCGACACCGTCGCGGAAGCTGTTGAAAAAACCGGCGCTGACGCAACTGTGATTTATGTACCGCCGCCTTTTGCGGCTGATGCCATTCTCGAAGCGATTGCGGCGGAGATACCGCTGGCGATCTGCATTACCGAGGGTATCCCGGTGCAGGATATGGTAAAGGTCAAGCGCGCCCTTGACGGTTCCAAGACGCGGCTTGTGGGTCCGAACTGCCCTGGCGTCATCACGCCGGACGAATGCAAGATCGGCATTATGCCCGGCCACATTCACCGCAAAGGCCATGTTGGTGTGATCTCTCGTTCGGGAACGCTGACCTATGAAGCGGTTCATCAAACCACCGTTGCCGGGCTTGGCCAATCGACCTGCGTCGGCATTGGCGGCGATCCGGTCAAGGGCGCCGACTTCATTGAAGTCCTCGATATGTACCTGCATGATGATGAGACCCATTCGATCATCATGATTGGTGAAATCGGCGGTTCTGCAGAGGCAGATGCGGCGAAGTTTTTGGCAAACCACAAGATCAAGAAGCCAACAGTTGGATTCATTGCCGGGGTCACCGCCCCGCCAGGGCGGCGCATGGGACATGCAGGTGCGCTCGTTTCGGGGGCGGAAGACACCGCCGAGGCGAAAATCGATGCGATGAAGACGGCTGGGATCGCTGTCTCGCCAACACCGGCGGCGATGGGGCGAACGCTTCTCGAAATTCTTAAAAAATAAACACCTAATGGGTAGAGTTTGCGTGAATAAGCATTGAATCCGCGTCCCGTTGGCGTATCTAGATAGCCCAAGCGGAGTCGGCATAAAGAGTTGGAATGCGTCATGCCCGAAGATGGAGCGGCGCCAAAGTTAGATCAGACGGGCCCAGATCAAAACGGATCTGCCAGCACCGTTTTGTCCGGATCAAACGCCCAGTACCTTGAGCAGCTTTATGAAAAATACGCCGCGGACCCGTCATCGGTAAGCGAAGAATGGCGCGCTTTTTTCGAGCGGGAAGCTGGCGCGCCTAATGGCGCCCATCACGCTGATGGCCCAAGCTGGGCGCGCTCAGACTGGCCGCCGGCTCAAAATGGCGAGCTGACCGCTGCAATGGACGGCAATTGGGGCGCTGCCGAGCTAGACGTCAAAGCAAAGATCGAAAACCGTGCGCCCGCCGCCTCGGCCGAAGAAGTCCGGCAAGCGACGCAGGATTCATTGCGCGCATTGATGCTAATCCGCGCCTATCGCATTCGCGGTCATTTGATCGCCGACCTTGATCCCCTTGGCCTGCAAGAAAAAGAGATTCACCCAGAGCTCGATCCCGCGACGCTAGGTTTCACTGACGACGATATGGACCGGCAGATCTTTATCGATCATGTGCTCGGTCTTGAAACGGCCACGCTCCGCGAAATCATGGAGATCCTCAAACGCACCTATTGTGGGACGTTTGCGGTTGAGTTCATGCATATTACGGATCCGGAGCAAAAGAGCTGGAT
The DNA here is from genome assembly GCA_021776345.1 of Hyphococcus sp. Taxonomy (GTDB): domain Bacteria; phylum Pseudomonadota; class Alphaproteobacteria; order Caulobacterales; family Parvularculaceae; genus Hyphococcus. Next base: position 43,119 of record JAJFGC010000091.1, read on the forward strand.
CCAGCATCGCATCGAGGGACCGGACAAGGACATCACCTTTACGCCAGAAGGTAAAAAGGCGATCCTCAACAAATTGATCGAGGCGGAAGGCTTCGAAAATTTTCTCAATACAAAATATACGGGTACGAAGCGTTTTGGCCTTGACGGCGCTGAAGCCTTGGCGCCGGCGCTTGAACAGATCATTAAGCGCGGCGGCGCGCTCGGCGTTGAGGACATTATTATTGGCATGCCTCACAGGGGTCGCCTCAATGTTCTGGCCGCGGTGATGGGTAAGCCCTACCACCACATCTTCCATGAGTTTCAGGGCGGATCAGTGACGCCGGGCGACATTGGCGGATCGGGCGATGTTAAATATCATCTCGGCGCATCTTCCGACCGCGAGTTTGACGGCAACAAAGTTCATTTGTCCCTGACGGCAAACCCCTCGCATCTGGAAGCGGTCAACCCGGTGGTGCTCGGTAAGGCGCGATCCAAACAGGACCGGCTTGAGGCGCCTGACCTTGATACGCCGCGCACTCATGTGCTGCCGCTGCTTCTTCACGGGGATGCAGCGTTTGCCGGACAAGGGATTGTCGCCGAGTGTTTTGGGCTTTCCGGACTTCGCGGCTATCGCACTGGCGGCACGATCCATTTCATCGTCAATAATCAGATCGGCTTTACAACAAGCCCGAATTTTGCACGGTCATCGCCCTATCCGTCCGATGTCGCGAAGATGGTCGAGGCGCCAATTTTTCACGTGAATGGCGATGATCCGGAGGCGGTGGTTTACGCCGCCAAGGTCTCGGCCGAGTTTCGTCAGAAATTTGGCGCCGATGTCGTCATCGATATGTTTTGCTATCGCCGGTTCGGTCACAATGAAGGCGATGAACCAAGCTTTACCCAACCGCGGATGTATAAAAAGATTCGCAATCTGGAAACGACGCGCGCGATCTACGCAAAGCGGCTGGAAGAGCAAAATGTCATCGGTTCGACCGATAGCGAAGACCAGCGCGAACGGTTTCGCAAATTCCTGGGCGATGAATTCGCTGCGGCTGAAGCATTCAAACCAAACAAGGCTGACTGGCTCGACGGGCAGTGGTCCGGATTTATTCAGCCGGTAGACGACGATCGTCGCGGCAACACGGCAGTGGGGCTTGAAAATCTAAAATCAATTGGGAAAACCCTGACGGATTATCCGGGGCGTTTCAAGATTCACAAGACCCTTGCGCGTATTCTCGACCAAAAACGTAAAACGATTGATGAGGGCGCCGGTATTGACTGGGCAACAGCGGAAGCGCTCGCATTTGGCTCCCTCCTTCAGGATGGGTTTGGCGTGCGTCTTTCCGGTCAGGATTCTCGACGCGGAACATTTTCCCAGCGTCACGCCGTTTTTATTGATCAGGAGACGGAGCGAACCTACACCCCGCTGCGCCACCTAAAGGATTCGAACGCTACATTTGAGGCGCACGATTCAAACCTTTCCGAGTTTGCGGTGATGGGTTTTGAATATGGCTATTCTCTAGCCAATCCGAAGTTTTTGGTGATGTGGGAAGGCCAGTTCGGCGATTTTGTGAACGGCGCTCAAATCATCATCGATCAGTTTATTTCATCGGGTGAGCGCAAATGGTTGCGCATGTGCGGGCTCGTGCTTTTGCTGCCTCATGGCTATGAAGGGCAAGGGCCGGAACACTCGTCAGCTAGGTTAGAGCGGTTTTTACAGCTTTGCGCCCAGGACAATATGCAAGTTGCTAACTGCACAACGCCGGCGAATTATTTCCATATCCTTCGCCGACAGATGCGCCGTAATTTCCGTAAACCGCTGGTGCTGATGACGCCTAAATCGCTATTGCGTCATAAGAAAGCGGTGTCAACGCTCGCCGAGATGGGGCCGGGTTCCTCGTTTCACCGGGTTTTGTGGGACGATGCTGAATACAAGCCGGGCTCAACGGTCAAGCTGGTTTCCGACGCCAAGATCAAACGCGTCGTCCTGTGCTCGGGCAAAGTCTATTACGACCTTTTGGAAGAGCGCGAAAAACGCGGCCTCGACAATGTTTATCTTATGCGAGTCGAGCAGTTTTATCCATTTCCGGCGCATTCGCTGATCAAGGAATTGCAACGGTTCAAAAATGCCGAAATGATCTGGTGCCAGGAAGAGCCTAAAAATATGGGCGCCTGGTTCTTTATGGAGCCAAACCTTGAATGGACGCTGAATCAGATTGGCGCAAAACACAAACGAGCGCGTTATGCCGGGCGCTCCGCCGCCGCCTCGCCGGCGACCGGACTGATGAGCCAGCACAAAAAAGAACTGAATGAATTTATGGACGATGCGCTAGAGAAGTAGCGTGATCGCTCCTGATACGGAGAAAAGAATGTCAACCGAAATTCGCGTGCCCGCTTTGGGAGAATCTGTGACCGAAGCGACCATCGCAAAATGGCTGAAAGCCGAGGGCGAGGCGGTCAGCGCTGATGAGCCCTTGGTCGAGCTTGAAACTGATAAGGTTTCGGTTGAAGTCCCGGCGCCGCAATCGGGCGTGCTCGCGAGCATCGCCGCACAGGAAGGCGATACGGTTGAGGTCGATGCCTTATTGGGTGCGATTGAGGCGGGCGCCGGCAAGACAGCTGAGGCGAAGCCAGCCGCCGCGGCGCCGCAAGAAACACAAGCCGCCGCAGCCACTGGCGGCGGCGAGGAAGTTGAAGTTCGCGTTCCGGCATCCGGCGAATCCGTCACTGAGGCGGACATCGGCGAATGGCTCAAAAAAGAAGGCGATGCCGTAACCGCAGATGAGCCGATTGTCAGCCTTGAGACCGACAAGGCGGCCATGGATGTGCCCGCGCCCGTATCTGGCGTGTTGAAAAAGATCGCGGCTAAACAAGGCGACACAGTTGAAGTCGGCGCTCTGCTAGCGGTTATTGAAAAAGGCGCCAGCGCCAAGGCAAACGGCGCCGCGACGCCGAGCGCAAGCTCCAGTGACAACCGCCCGAGCCCGCGTGACGTCGCTGCGTCCGGGCAAAGTGTTGCGGAAAGTCGCGACAAGCCGCTATCACCCGCTCCCCGCCGCGTTGCCGCCGAGCGCGGCGTCGATACGTCGTCAATAGCCGGAACGGGAAAGGACGGCCGCGTTACCAAAGGCGACGTCTTGTCGGCAAAGGTAAAAACACCCGCGACGCCGTCAGCGCCATCAGCGCCGCGCGATCCCGGCGCCCGCGAAGAGCGGGTCAAGATGTCCCGATTGCGCCAGACGATTGCTCGGCGCTTGAAAGAATCTCAAGACAATGCAGCGATGCTGACGACGTTTAATGATGTCGATATGAGCGCTGTTATGGATCTCAGAAAACAGTACAAAGAGCTTTTTGAAAAGAAGCACGGCATCAAGCTTGGCTTCATGTCGCTTTTCACCAAGGCTTGCGTCCATGCGCTGAAAGAAGTGCCCGATGTCAACGCCGAAATCGACGGCGATCACATCATCTACAAAAACCACTATGACATTGGTGTCGCCGTCGGCTCGGACAAAGGCTTGGTCGTGCCGGTCATTCGCGACGCGGATCAGCTGTCGCTGGCGGAGATCGAATTGACGATCGCCGATTATGGCGAGCGCGCCCGCGCCGGCGCGTTAAAGCTTGAAGAAATGCAAGGCGGCACGTTTACGATCTCAAATGGCGGGATTTACGGATCGCTCATGTCAACGCCGATCCTGAACCTGCCGCAGTCAGGCATATTGGGCATGCACCGGATCGAAAAACGCCCGGTTGTCATCGATGACGAAGTTGTCGTCCGCCCGATGATGTATCTGGCGTTGTCCTATGATCACCGCATCGTTGACGGCAAAGCCGCGGTGACATTCCTGGAGCGCGTCAAGGAAAACCTCGAAGACCCGCAGCGGCTGTTGCTTGATCTTTGATTTGATGTTTCTAAGGCAAGTTGAATACCGTTTATTTGATCATGAAATTGATCATATTGACCATGCTGGCGACGGTTCGCATGAGTTAGACCGAGAGCTGTGTTTGACTGATAGTGAAGATCGCCAGAAATTTATTTCTTGGCAGCAAAACAAAGACAGCTTTCACGTTGAAATTGGTGATAAGTCCTTTTTTACGAACGATGGCATAGTTCACAATGCATCGACACATAATATCTGGCGCAAAATTATAAATGAAAATGTACAGCTAAAATATCGTGATAAAGGAAAACAGGTTTTACAAATTAGTTCTGTTGATTATTCTGTTTTTGTATGTGCGTATGAAACGCAGTGGCAAACAAAAGATGGCTATTGGGGTGCAGATACACTCCACATCTGTCGCAAACTGCCTGAAGGCTTCGAGGAAATTCTGAATGACTAATCAATACGACGTCATCATCATCGGCGCCGGTCCTGGCGGCTACAATGCTGCAATTCGCGCAGGGCAGCTTGGGCTTAAGACGGCGATTATCGAAAAGCGCGACAATAAAAAGCTTGGCGGCACCTGTCTGAATGTGGGCTGCATTCCGTCAAAGGCGCTGCTGCATGCGTCCGAGCTTTATGAGTCGGCGGAAAAGGATTTCCAGGGCCTTGGCATCAAGACCGACGGATTGTCGCTTGATTTGCCGCAAATGCTGAAACAGAAAGACGACGCCGTCGACGGCCTGACCAAAGGCGTCGCGTTCTTGATGAAGAAGAACAAGGTCGAGACGTTTCTCGGCACTGGCGAAATCATTGCGCCAGGCAAAGTACGGGTCAATGGCGACAAACCGGTGGAGCTCAGCACTAAAAATATCGTCATTGCGACCGGTTCTGAGGTCACGCCTTTGCCGGGTGTCGAGATCGATGAAAAACAGATCGTCTCATCGACCGGTGCGCTCGATTTTGCATCCGTTCCGAACCATCTCGTCGTTATCGGCGGCGGCGTTATCGGGCTTGAGCTGGGATCAGTCTGGCGCCGGCTTGGCTCAAAGGTGACCGTGGTAGAATATCTTGACCGCATCCTGCCGGGCATGGACGGTGAGGTCTCAAAACAATTCCAGCGTATTCTCAAAAAACAGGGCGTCACGTTCAAACTGTCCTCCAAAGTGACCGGTGCGGAAAAGCTCAAAACCAAAGTCAAGCTTACCGTTGAGCCTGCCGCTGGCGGCGATTCGGAGCAGATCGAGGCTGACGCTGTGTTGCTCGCGATCGGTCGCCGTCCTCATATAGAAGGGTTGGGGTTGGAAACTGTTGGCGTTAAAACAGACAAACGCGGCATTATCGAAACCAACCACTTCAAAACAAGCGTCGATGGCATTTGGGCGATAGGCGACTGCATTGACGGGCCAATGCTGGCCCACAAAGCAGAAGACGACGGCGTCGCTTGCATTGAGCTTATCGCCGGCAAGGCTGGGCATGTGAATTATGAGACGGTGCCGGGCGTTGTTTATACCTATCCGGAGGTTGCCTATGTCGGAAAAACCGAAGAGGAGCTGAAAGAGGCGGGTATTGACTACAAAATCGGCAAGTTTCCTTTCGCCGCCAACAGCCGCGCCAAAACCAACCATGAAACGGATGGTTTTGTAAAAGTGCTGGCGGATGCGAAAACCGACCGGGTGTTAGGCTGTCATATTATCGGTCGGGAGGCCGGCGAGTTGATTGCCGAGGCCGTCAGCGTCATGGAATTTGGCGGCGCCTCGGAAGATATTGCCC
>JAJFGC010000092.1 GCA_021776345.1 Hyphococcus sp.
GATACCAATGGCATTCGAAAATCCGGCAATCCTTTTGGCACGTCGCCAATCATTGGTGCGTCTGGCAAAATGCCGACTGCCAAAAGCGTTCCTATAACTAGGGCGGCTAGCGGCGGCGGCAAAACGGATCGTAAAGCGCGCGGCCAAAACACCATGACGGTCAACGAGACAAATGCAATGATCAGTGCTTCGGCGTTGATGTGTCGCCATGCATCGGGCAGCGCCGCGATTGATCCAACAGGCCCACCTGGCGCGGTCGGCGCTCCAAGGAATGGCAAAATTTGAATGATGATGATAATCAGGCCAATCCCGGACATGAACCCGGAGACGACAGAATAAGGCGTATAGGATATGTAGCGGCCGATGCGGAGAAAGCCGAATAACATTTGGATTGCGCCGCCGAGCATGACGATTGTAAAGGCTTCGGAAATATTGCCAGCATGCAACCCGACGATCGTCGCCATCACGACGGTCATAGGGCCTGTCGGCCCCGAAACCTGCGCCGGTGTGCCGCCTAAAAGAGACGCAAAAAATCCAACCGAGATGGCCCCATATAGGCCAGCGATAGGCCCGATACCCGACGCGACGCCGAAGGCGAGCGCGAGCGGCAGCGCGACAACCGCCGCCGTTAAGCCGCCGAACAGATCTCCGCGAAGTGTTTTGAGAAACAATTGAGCGGTCAAGTCGCTGTCTTACGCACTTGCAGACGCTCTTGCCGCAACAACGACGTCTTTGAGGACGCCAAGCTCCAGTTTCTCGTCCTCATGCAAGCGGCGCAAAACATCCTTGATCGATAGAACGGCGACCACCTTCCCGGACTCTTTTACCACAAGGTGACGTATATGGTGACGTCCCATCAAATCGAGGGCGCCTATGAGAGATTCTTCGTAGTTACAGCAAACGACATCTTCGGTCATACATTGGGAAACCTGCACGGAAGAAATGTTGCCGCCATGCGCATCAAGTGCTTTGATGATATCGTGATCTGTGACAATGCCTTGCAGCTTGCCATCATTGTCCAAAACAACCAGGGCATTGACTCGTTTACTGACGAGCAGTTTCACCGCATCGAGCAATGGCGTGTCACGGCGTCCAACGATAAGCTTGGATTGGTTGAGTTCGATAAGGGCTTTCACGGTCATGAGGATTCTTCCTTTTCGAGATTTTACGGGGTTTTGGCAAAGGCAAAAAAATGAGGGAGCGGCGCATGGCGCCGTTCCCTTTCAAGTCACACCATGAAATGCGTCGCTAGAGAGATAAACCACTCATTGCTACTTATGATCAAACAGACGTCAGTCCAATTTTCAGTGCATCGTAAGGCGGTAACGAATATTGTCCCACCGTCGCAAGCTTCTCTCCATTCGTTCGATATGTTGCAGCATAAGAGACCGGGAGGCTTCTTCCTCTGACAAAAAAGGAAGGCGCTCATTCTGCAATTGTTTAATCAATCTGAAAATTTTCACGTGTACCGACAAAAGTCGATCCGCCACCCGATTTCCAATATGCGTAAGATCGTGGAGATAGCGCGGACCTGGCGCAGAATTGCCGCGCATCTTCATATTCTGGCGTCGGCGCTGAAGCATTTCGCGGCCAAGGCGCTGCACGATCTTAAATTCGTCTTCAATAACCGCTTTTAGTTCTTCCAATTCGTTGAGGTCCTGAACAACTTCATTGTCGTTGGTCGACATAATTTTCATCGAAAAGGCCATTTGTTGAAATCCGTTATTTGCGTTGGGGACAGACGCCCCCGATTGGTTATGCAACGTGATCTTGGTGCGCTTGATCTATCTTACAAGCGAATAATATTTGACGTTACTATCGGCTTCGTCGATAATAAATGAGGATCTCGCCCCATTTAGCGCAAGAACTGCGCACCTTCCGCATTTTGACCGGTGTTTGCTTGATGGATATCGAACTTGCCCGAACTTTCCTTGTCGTCGTCGAAACGCGAAATTTCGTACGGGCGGCTGAGGAGCTCCATGTCACTCAATCGACTGTGAGCGCCCGTATTCGATCGCTTGAAGATCAGCTAGGTCGGGATCTTTTTATCCGGAACAAAGCCGGCGTTTCACTGACATCCGCTGGTGAGCTGTTCAAGCGTCACGCGGCAACGCTCGTTCATGTCTGGCAACATGCAAAAAGTGAAGTGGAAATTCCCGAAGGGTATTCGGACGTGGTTTCCATCGGCGCACGGTTTGGTCTTTGGAATCCGATTTTATTGCGTTGGCTTGCGTGGATGCGTGAACACCATCCAATGATAGCAATCCAAGCGGAACTCGGCATGTCGGATACAATTACCAAGCGTCTCGCCGATGGCACGCTTGATATTGCAGTTATTTACTCCGCGCTCAATTTACCTGCATTGAAAGCGGAACCGTTGTTCCTGGAGCGGCTATTGCTGGTTTCGACCAAACCGAAAGAAAAAAAAGTATTGCCGGACAATTACATTCACGTCGATTGGGGCGCTGATTTTCAACAGAAGTTCCGTCTCGCTTTTCCGGATCAATTGGGCCACGGCCTCAAAATCAATCTGGGTGTCCTCGGTCTATCTTTCATAAAGGAAAATGACGGCGCGGCGTATTTCCCCGAACGCCTTGTACGCGAAGAGATAGAAGAATGTACGCTCCATGTTGTCTTAGAAGCGCCCGTCATTACGTTTCCCGCCTTCCTCGTTTATCCCACTGATAATGGCGATCCTTCAATTTCAACCGCCATCGACAGTCTGAAACGCGTGACGAAAGAAGAGTTCGACCAGGACCATTTGTTGAGCGCCCGGAGCAGGGAATGACCGACCATTTTGAGTATTAAGACGCCGCTCGCAAGGGTGTTTAGCTATCGGTCATGCTGATAGCAACGTTCAATATTATTCGTTTGTCAATTTTAAGATAGCGCGCATATTGTTCTTGCAATCACGAGCAACGATAAAATGCGCGCTATTTTCAACTAGGCATTGAACATGTCACTGGAGCGGGCTCACAGATCGCCCATAGCAAACGTGTTGACGGCTTTTTTCGAGCCGGAAACGCGCGCATGGCGCGGCGTGCAACTGCTAGGAAAAGTGTTTTGGGGCTACGGGGTCTTTGTAAGCTCCATCCTCATCTTCATTTTTGTTCGCGCCCTCTACGACGAGCGCATTATGTTGCAGCAAGTCATGCAATTCTGCTTTGCCGCCTATACGATCTGGATCCTTGTATCCGTCTGGCGCTGGCGCTATCTGGTGCGGAGGGACAAATTTGTCTACGAGCCACAGTTCTTGGACATGGTATTCCCGCTCGCGATGTACACGACCGGAACGTTTCAGCTTTCGCGCGCGCTCAATCTGCCATTCCTTGCCACAATCCCGAAATATTTCATATTCGTGGCCATTGCGGCGTGGTTGATCACGTTTGCCGGTTTGGTGGTGCATGTCGGGCGCGTAATTTGGACGACCGTCGCGAGCCAAGAGGAACATTCGGACACGAATTGAGCATTTGTACTGGAATGCGCGCAAAAGCGGGCTGTCGCATGACTACGGCGTCATGCGCCAAATCAAACCATCGCGCTTGACGAACTGATGATAGAGCGCGGCCGCCACATGAACGATTAACAAGTAGAGAATAAGATCGGCAGCAAAACCGTGAACTGAATTCATCAATTCAGCGGCGCCTTCATTGTCGGCTAGCCAACCGGAAATCTCGATCAGACCAAAGATCCGCACAGGATAGGCCACCAGTCCAGCGAGGACAATTCCGGCCGCAGGCGCGAGCAGAAACAGCGCATAGAACGCTTGATGTGTGATCTCGGCGGCCCTCGTCTGCCACGGCGGATCTGTTTCAACTGGTGCCGGCCTCGGTCTTGTCTTTCGCCAATACCACCTGACGAGGCCCAGCACGACGATCAAAAGACCGAGACCGGAATGCAGCTCGATTTCACTTTCCATCACAGCGTCGGGTAATTCTTCGAAATGGCTGAAAAAGATCAGATAAAGAAGGATAAGCGTCATCGACCAGTGCAGAAACTGTGCAACCAGATCATATTTCTTTGGCGAGATATTCACATTCATAATCATTTTACCGTTCTGCTGGAATAGGGCTGGCTTTTGCGTGTTGCCAGAAAGGGTAGGCGTTCTTCTCGATCAAACATATTCAACAACCAAGTTTACTCCAGCAGCACTTTGTCTTCCGGCGCCGGAATGAAAACGTTCCAGCTAAAGCGTCGATCAATTTCATCTTTTAAGCCGGTTGCCGCATCTGGTTATCCGTGTACAATCAATGTCTTCTTTGGCGCTATGGCGAACCCCGAAAGCCAGTTCAGGATCGCCTTTTGATCGGCATGCGCCGAAAAACCACCAATCGAGCGGACGTGCGCATTAACCTGTATGTCGTCGCCGAAGATCCTGACACTGGACGCGCCCTCAACGAGCTTGCGACCCAACGTACCTTGCGCCTGATAGCCCGTAATCAACACCGTATTTTCGGCGCCGCGGAAGACCATGCCGCAAATGATGCAAAATCCTGCCTGCCGTGCACATGCCGCTCGCCGCGATAATGATCGCGCCTGACCGTATTGAATTCAAGGCGCTCGGTTTCTTCAATGCTTTCCGTAAACTTCAGCATGACCGCTGGTTCCGAACTGGCGCGCCATGCGGCGAGTTTCCTCTCCTCTTTGTCGAATATTCAAGATGGCGCGTCGTCAGCTCGGTGACGAGCTGCGCCATCGGCGCAACAATAGTCGAGCGCACCCCCTGTTGTTGAAGGTGATACTCAGGCTTCATCAGTTCCAATTGCAGACGAAGCGGCCGGAGTTCCTCTTTCGCGAGAAATTCGAGACCCTCGAAAGCGAGCTTATATGACCCCGTTTTCAAAAGCGAAGCTCGCGCCAGGCGTTTTTCGTCAGATGACAGCAAATCTTTATCCTTCATAGCTCCAGCCCCCGGCGCATGTAAGGCTTACTCCGTTGCGTCATTTCACTGTCTCCTTCACTTGCCTGTCGCCGTGCGTCTCATTGCTTTTTTCGTTCGGTGTCGCGTCCTCCAAATCAATCCACGGCGCCAGACCGGCGCCTCCGAACAGCTCATCGACACTCCACCAAATTTCCCCAGTTTCGGCGCTCGTCAATGCATGATTGAAGAGCGAATTTAATTCTTCCTGCGCCAGATCGAGTGATCCGGCAGCGTCGAATTCAGCGGGAATAAATGTAAACTGGAAGTTTAGCTGACGCGTGCGGGCAAACTCGGTGACAATAGCGAGTGACGCCCGCGCCTGATGCATCTGGCTCGTCTCAAAACTGCGAGACACGATCGGAACAGTATTTCGAGGCGTCGCCTTCAATTTTGCAGCAAGCGGACCATTCAGGATAATAAAGAGATTTCCTGGCGTTATCTGCGGGTCCGGTTCATTGCGCCAGAACACTGCAATGAGCGGCGTCAAAACAAACGGCGACACGACGCCGCCGTCTACATGCATTTCCTGGCTTCGCTGACCGTTTGTTTCGACATCGAACATCACGGGCGGAAACACACCCGGCACGCTGGAGGAGGCGAGAAGAACGTCGCGAAAAAGCGCACGCGCCGCCTCTCCGCCAACTTCGGCGATCTCGCCCATATTCCAGAGAACAGCAGCCTGTGCGTCCAGGTCGGTCGTCTGCACAAGCAAATAACGCCCTTCCCGCGACTCACGCGCGATCGCATCCACTAATTCCATCGTGACAAACTGATCAACGAGGTCCCTCAGCGGCCCGGCGGAAAATACGCCGGGGCTAAACAACGCGCCAAGTCCGCGCGGGCTCATCAGCGTTGTTGATTGCGCACCAATGAAAGCCGCCGTCAATAGTGGATCCCACTCGGCCCCAAGAAACGCGAATGGCGCCACCAACGCGCCGGCGCTGACGCCGGTGACAATCTCAAATCGGGGACGTTTGCCGGCGCGCGCCAAACCAACAAGCAAGCCCGCTCCGAATGCGCCGCGCGCGCCGCCGCCGGAAAGCGAGAGAATGTCGAAGGAACTATCGGCGGCCGCGCTGGCCTGCGCCATCAACTGGGTGACGTTGTTGGAAATCTCGGGATTAGCGGCGTTAAGGCGGGCGGCTGGCGGGAACCCCGGCAACAACGCTTCCGCTGGCGATGGAGGCGGATCGGCGCGCGGCGGCGTTACACATCCGGAAAGCAACGCAAACGCAATCATCAAAATCAGACGCTTAGGAATGCCGGCATCAAACATTTTCGTCTCCCATAGCCGCACGGCTGTGAGCGTGGCGCACGGTCTCTGGCCACACAAACCGCCTGACATGCCCTGCGATGATGCTTTCTTCGTCGGTTGGGAGCGCCAACACATCGACCACGCTGTCGCGGGCGCTGATGCGAGCCGCCCCCGATTGATTTTCGTTATCGTCGATCTTCACGCCAAGCCAAGCGCAAGCTGCGGCGATGCGGGCGCGGATTTTTGCAGAATTTTCTCCGATCCCGCCCGTGAATACGAGAACGTCAAGGCCGCCTATGGCTGAGGCGAGCGAGCCGACCTCGCGCGCCGCGCGATAGACAAAGAGATCAACCGCCTCTTTCGCGTTGATGTCATTTGAGTCCAACAGCGTGCGCATGTCGCCGCTGACGCCGGAAACACCCAACAACCCGGATTGACGGCTCAGTAATTCTTCGATTGCGGGCGCATCCATCTTTCGCTCGCGCATCAGGTAAAGGACAACACCGGGATCGAGATCGCCGCAGCGCTGCCCCATGACCAGCCCGTCCAGCGCCGTAAACCCCATGCTCGTCGCCTGACTTTTTCGTCCGATCATTGCACACATGCTGGCGCCGTGCCCCAGATGCGCAACGATGACGCGCCCTTCAGCGCGAACTTCTGTATGTTCAAGCAATTCGGCGGCGATATATTCGTAAGATAAACCGTGGAAACCATAGCGAATAACGCCTTCATTTATTAATTCACGCGGCAATGCGTATAGCTGCGCGATGGCTGGCTGCGTGCGGTGAAACGCAGTATCAAAACACGCGATCTGGGGGATATCCGGCCAGCGCTCGGCGACGCCTCGGACGCCAGCAAGGTTGAGCGGCTGGTGATCCGGCGCCAGCGGGCAAAGCGCTGTCAGCGCATCCAGGATTTTCGGCGTCAAAAGCACTGGTTGTGTAAATTCGCGGCCACCATGAACAACTCGATGTCCGGCTGCGGTAATCGTCAATGCCGAAAATTCCTGAGCGATCCAATTAAGAAGCCACCGGATGAGGTCATCATGTCTGACCGGCAGGTTTTCGTCCATGGGCACACTCCGTTTCGACCCGGAAACTTCAATTGTCTCGAATACCGGGCGAGAGCCGATGCCGCTGATCTCTCCTCTTGCGAGACAGGAAAACCCGCGTTCGCCGGCATAGAGCGCATATTTTATCGAGGACGATCCGGTATTCAGCGTTAGAATGGCGCCGGTCACGAACCGATCTCCTGGCGCCAGTGAACATAAAGGCGCGCCAGCGCGGCCGAAGCAAGACGCGAGAGGACGCCGTCGGCGCGGCTTGTCAGCATGATTGGAACGCGCGCGCCCAGAACAATGCCCGCGGAGTCTGCGCCGGCAAGATAGCTGAGCTGTTTTGCGATCATGTTTCCGGCTTCAATATCCGGCGCGACGAGGATATCCGCAACGCCTGCCACAGGCGATGAAATGCCCTTGGCTTCTGCAGCCTGCGGGCTGATCGCATTATCGAAAGCGAGCGGTCCGTCAACCACGCCTCCGGTAATTTGACCCCGGTCCGCCATCTTACAGAGCGCCGCCGCGTCTACGGTGGATAAGAGCTTTGACGACACTGTCTCAATGGCCGACAGAACAGCGACTTTCGGTTCAATGACCCCGATTGCGCGCGCGAGATCGATCGCGTTTTGAACGATGTCTCGTTTTTCCTCCAGGTTTGGTGCGATGTTGATCGCCGCGTCGGTGATCAAAAGGGGTTTTGGATAAGTCGGGGCGTCAAAGCCGAAGACGTGACTGATGCGCCGTTCGGTTCTCAAACCGTCTTTTGGATCTATTACAGCGCTCATGACTTCATCAGTATGCAAGGCGCCTTTCATCAGAGCGTCGATGCGTCCCTCACGCGCGAGAACCACCGCACGCCTTGCAGCCGCATGGCTGTGCGGCGTATCGACGATCTCAAATGCGGCAATATCAATACCCGCCTCATCGGCCGATCGTCTGATCTTTGCCTCCGGCCCGACAAGAATTGGATCGATTAATCCCTGGATATAAGCTTCGACGGCGCCTCGTAAAGATCGCTCGTCGCACGGATGTATGACGGCCGTGCGCATGGGGTCGATGTCCTTTGTCGCTTCAACAAGTTGTCGATAGCGCGCACCGCGTTCATGGAGGTGTATTTCCGGCAACACGGCACGTGGTCGCCGCACCTTTTGCGTAGGCGCGATTACCTCAGCCTCGCCAACAATTACGCTGTCCCCTTCCTGATCGATACATTCACAGTCAAGAATGATGCGCTTCGTTTCTTCCATTTTTTCGCGCACCGTGACCCGCGCCGTGATTGTATCGCCGATGCCGACCGGTTTTTTGAAACTCAGTGATTGATTGAGATAAATCGTCCCCGGTCCCGGCAACTCCGTTCCAAGGACCGCCGAAATCAGCGCGCCGCCCCACATGCCAT
>JAJFGC010000093.1 GCA_021776345.1 Hyphococcus sp.
GTGCTGGTGCGCTTTAGCGTGGCGCGAAACACCTCTGGCGCCCGATCACATTCACCAGGCGTCACCGCGCCGCCAGCCATGGGGGCGCCGAGAAGCGCAATCTCAGCGGCGTCACTCTCAGATAACAGGCCGGCGATTGAATGCCATTTCTTCGCGCTTGCGGAATCAGTCTCAGACATCTCTTTCCACCAAACTTAAGTCCGCTCTTTATTCACAAGCAAGCAGAGCGTGTCTATACGTCATTCAACGATAACAGGCAGGCGGGCACATGTGGGATAATTTGTGGATTGGCGGACAGATTGCGACGCTCAATCCTGATATCGCCGGGGCCTACGGATTAATCAACGATGGCGCTGTCGCGTGTGACAACGGCAAGATTATCTGGGTAGGCCCAGTGAGCGACCTTCCCGGCGCTCAACAATCGCTGGCAAAAAATGTGACCCGCCTCGATGGCGCGCTGATGACGCCCGGCCTCATAGACTGTCATACGCATCTTGTTTATGCCGGCGATCGCGCTAACGAATTTGAAGCGCGGCTATTGGGTAAGAGCTACGAAGAAATTGCCCGCGCGGGCGGCGGCATCCGCTCGACGGTGAAAGCAACACGAGCTGCGAGTGAAGACGCGCTGGTGAGCGCTTCATTGCCCCGCCTTGATGCTTTGATTACGGAAGGCGTCACCACAATCGAGATCAAATCTGGATACGGATTGGATGTTGAGACCGAGTTGAAGATGCTTCGCGCTGCACGCAGGCTTTCAGACATGCGCTTAGTGAATATTCAAACTACTTTTCTCGGCGCACATGCATTGCCGCCCGAGTATGATGGACGCGCGGATAATTATATCGACTACATATGCAGTGAAATGCTGCCGGCTGCCCACGAAGAAGGCCTCGTCGACGCCGTTGATGGCTTCTGCGAGAATATTGGCTTTTCGCTGGCGCAGATCGAACGCGTGTTCAAAGCGGCGAGCGAGCTTGGTATACCCGTAAAACTTCATGCGGAACAGCTCTCCGATCTTGGCGGCGCCAAACTCGCCGCTACATACGGGGCTTTGTCAGCCGACCATCTGGAATATCTTGGCCAGGACGGCGTTGAGGCAATGGCCGCCCATGATACAACAGCCGTTTTGCTCCCCGGCGCCTTTTACTTTTTGCGAGAAACCCAACTGCCACCGATTGAGGCGTTGCGCGATGCAAGGATTGCGATGGCTGTCGCAACGGATTGCAACCCTGGCACAGCGCCAATGACGTCGCTCCTCCTGGCGATGAATATGGCCTGCACCTATTTTCGACTGACGCCGGAAGAAGCGCTGGCGGGCGTTACGCGAAACGCCGCAAAGGCGCTTGGCATTAGCCGCCAGACGGGCACAATCGAAGTCGGGAAATCTGCCGATCTTGCAATTTGGGATGTTGCCTCGCCGGCGGCGCTCTCCTACCACATTGGGTCAAACCCTCTCACAACCAGAATGATCGCAGGAACCTCATGACGCTTGCTCTTAATCCCGGTGCCGTTTCGCTTTCAACGCTCGAAGAAATCTATCGCAGCAGTGAGGCGGCGATTCTCGACAAATCCAGCCACAGTGCGGTCAAGGCGTCTGCCGACATTCTCCAAAAAGCCGCCACGGGCACCGACCCGGTCTATGGCGTCAATACCGGCTTCGGCAAACTGGCCAACCGGCGTATCGATCCCGCCGATATCGAAACGTTACAACGCAATCTCATTCTGTCTCATTGTGCAGGTGTGGGCGAGCCATTCGACATTCCGACAACCCGCCTGATCATGGCGCTGAAACTGATCTCCCTCGGCCGCGGCGCGTCAGGTGTCCGCATGGAGATTATCTCACAAATCGAAGCAATGCTTCAGCGCGGGGTGACGCCAGTAATACCGTGCCAGGGCTCGGTCGGCGCCTCGGGTGATCTTGCCCCGCTCGCCCATATGGCGGCGGCGATGATCGGTGAAGGTGACGCCTGGTTTGACGAAACACGCATGCCGGCGAAGAACGCCCTTGCCGCGGCTGAATTGAAACCTATCGTCTTAGGTCCCAAAGAAGGCCTTGGCTTGATCAACGGTACGCAAGTGTCAACCGCGTTGGCGCTCATCGGCTTGTTCGACGCTTGGCGCGCAGCGCATGCAGCGCTGATAACCGGCGCTCTGTCGACCGATGCGGCAATGGCGTCGGCGGCGCCGTTTCGCCAGGAGATACACGCCGTACGCGGCCATCAGGGCCAAATCGATGCAGCAAAGTATCTGCGCGCCATCATGAACGGTTCCCAAATCCGGGAGAGTCACCGCAGCGATGATGAGCGCGTGCAAGACCCCTATTGCATCCGCTGCCAACCGCAAGTGATGGGCGCCTGCATAGATATTTTACGGCAAGCCGCAAAAACGCTGGAAATAGAAGCGAACGCGGCTACCGACAATCCGCTTGTCTTTGATGATGGCTCAATTATTTCCGGCGGAAATTTTCATGCCGAGCCTGTAGCGTTTGCTGCAGATCAGATCGCTTTAGCCATCGCTGAAATCGGCTCGATCGCCCAACGCCGCATCGCGCTGATGGTCGACCCGACCCTCTCCTACGGGTTGCCGGCATTTTTAACGCCGGAACCAGGCGTTAATTCCGGCTTCATGATCGCGGAAGTAACGTCTGCCGCCTTGATGTCCGAAAACAAACATCGCGCCAATCCTTGTTCAACGGACTCCACGCCGACCTCATGCAATCAGGAAGATCACGTCTCTATGGCCTGTCATGGCGCAAGACGGCTCGGTCCGATGAATAAAAACCTGGCGCAAATTATTGGCATTGAATTACTAACAGCGGCGCAGGGGATTGAGTTTCGTGAACCGTTAAAAACCAGCCCCGCATTACAGGCGGTGATCGCAAAACTTCGTGACGAAATTCCCGCGCTAATAGAAGATCGGTTTATTGCTGATGATCTATCGACTGCGAATACGCTCATCCACGACGGGCATATATGTGACGCTCTCCCAAAGGCTTTGATGCCACTGGCTTTATCGAACTAATGTCGGAGATTGTGAACCATGACTAACCCACGCCACAACACTCGCACGGTCCGCTCCCCACACGGTTCAGAGATCACAGCCAAACACTGGGTCACTGAAGCGCCCATGCGCATGTTGATGAATAATCTCGATCCAGACGTGGCGGAAAACCCGCATGAACTGGTGGTCTATGGCGGCATTGGCCGCGCCGCGCGCACCTGGAATGATTTTGACCGTATCGTCGAAACCTTAAAAACGCTGAACGATGATGAAACCTTGCTTGTTCAGTCAGGAAAGCCGGTTGGCGTTTTCAACACACACAAAGACGCGCCGCGCGTTTTGATCGCCAACTCAAACCTCGTGCCCCATTGGGCGACCTGGGATCATTTTAACGAGCTCGATCGCAAGGGCCTGATGATGTATGGTCAGATGACCGCGGGGTCGTGGATTTATATTGGCAGTCAGGGCATCGTTCAGGGTACGTATGAAACCTTTAAAGAAGCAGGACGCCAGCATTACGGCGGCGACCTTACGGGCAAATGGATATTGACCGCTGGCCTTGGCGGCATGGGCGGAGCACAGCCGCTAGCCGCGGTTCTTGCTGGCGCGTCCTGTCTGGCGGTTGAGTGCAACGAAGAAAGCATCGATTTCCGCCTGCGAACAAAATATGTCGATGAGAAAGCGACAACACTGGACGAGGCGCTCGATATTATTGGCGCCTGGACGAAAGCCGGGGAAGCAAAATCCGTTGGTCTTCTCGGTAATGCCGCAGACATATTTCCGGAACTTGTCAAACGAGGCGTAAAACCCGACATCGTCACCGATCAGACGTCCGCCCATGACGTTGTCAACGGGTATCTTCCCCAGGGTTGGACCGTCGCCGAGTGGAAAGAAAAACGCGAAACCGCGCCAAAGGAAGTTGAAAAGGCCGCACGCGCATCGATCAAGCATCATGTTCAGGCAATGCTCGATTTTTGGAATGCAGGCGTGCCGACGCTCGACTACGGCAATAATATTCGCCAGGTCGCCAAGGAAGAAGGGGTGGAAAACGCCTTCGATTTTCCGGGCTTTGTACCTGCTTATGTTCGTCCGCTCTTCTGCCGGGGTATCGGACCGTTCCGTTGGGCGGCGCTCTCCGGCGATCCGGAAGATATCTACAGGACCGATGCAAAGGTCAAAGAACTCATTCCCGATGATCCCCACCTCCACAATTGGCTCGACATGGCCCGTGAGCGCATTGCTTTTCAAGGTCTGCCCGCACGGATCTGCTGGGTCGGCCTCGGACAGCGTCACCGTTTGGGGCTCGCTTTCAATGAGATGGTAAAGTCCGGTGAATTATCCGCACCCGTTGTAATCGGTCGCGACCATTTGGACTCCGGGTCCGTCGCCTCCCCCAACCGCGAAACAGAAGCAATGCTCGACGGCTCCGACGCCGTATCTGACTGGCCGCTTCTAAACGCTCTGTTAAATTGCGCATCCGGCGCCACGTGGGTTTCGCTGCATCATGGCGGCGGCGTCGGCATGGGCTTTTCGCAACATTCCGGCATGGTCATCTGCGCCGATGGCAGCGACGATGCCGCCCGCCGGCTGGAGCGCGTCTTATGGAATGACCCGGCAACGGGTGTTATGCGTCACGCAGATGCCGGTTATGAGATCGCTCGCGATTGCGCCGCCGAAAACGGTTTGAATCTGCCAAGTCTTTAGGCCCGAATTTCCTTCTAATCACTTGTAATTGTGGTTAAATTCGTAAAGTTCGCCGACAAAATTTGTCGTGAGCACCTTTTGCGTCTATACAGCATACGCGAACCGAATTAGCGCGCCTAAGCCGAGAAAAATGGCCGTTTCAGGCATCCTGAAGCGCGGCGACGTCAAACGGGGGCCGTGCTGACGACAAGAAAAATGTCGTTATAGGTCGGGCCGTTGCAAATGACCGAAGAGCTTCATCGTCGAGAAAAATGACGGTCTGGCTCTTTGTTTTGCGTGAGTAATCAACCGCTACTTATGTTTTGAGTGTTTCTGGCGCTCCTTCGGAGGAGGGTTCTAGAAGCGCAAAATACAAACGCGAAATGATTGATGGAGAATCAAGCATGTCGGCAATTCGTCCTACTCGAAAAAGAAACGTCGCAACAATTTGTGCACAAAAAGGCAGTGACCCAATCATTTGCCTGACTGCCTATAACGCGATGATGGCTCAATTACTGGATCCGCATGTCGATATATTGCTCGTAGGAGATTCGCTCGGCACTGTTCTTCACGGATATGAAACGACGATCCCAGTGACCGTGGATGACATGGTTTACCACGGCAGATCGGTTATGCGCGCCGAACCAAAGGCGCTTGTCGTTGTCGACATCCCGTTTGGCAGCTATGAGGCAAGCCCGGAGCAAGCCTACAAAACCGCATCACGCATCTTGAAAGAAACAGGCGCAGACGCCGTCAAGCTTGAGGGCGACGTTACACAAGCATCAACGATTGAATTTCTCGTAAAACGCGGCGTGCCGGTGATGGCGCATATCGGCCTCCGGCCACAGGCAGTCAGAGCGACTGGTGGATACCGCATTGTCGGCAAAACCGATGAGGAATGCGACAGCCTGAAAGAAGACGCGCGCGCCGTTCAAGAAGCAGGGGCGTTCGCAGTCGTTCTTGAAGGCGTCGTTGAAGCATTAGGCGCTGAAATTACGAGACAGCTCAACATCCCTACAATCGGAATTGGCGCATCTCTCCAGTGTGATGGACAGATTCTAGTCACGGAGGATATGCTGGGCTTTTTTGAGAAGACTCCAAAATTTGTCAGAAAGTTTGCGGATTTGCGGTCCGACATATCAAAAGCTGTCGAGAATTATGCAAACGCTGTGCGGGATCATAATTTCCCTGCAGAAATCGAAACCTACTCGGCCGACAAGAAGGCCATTCCTCTACCCCTAAAGAAAGCACAACCTTAGGTTTCTTTAACAGGGACATTGTCGATCAACCGTGTCTTGCCGATCCATGCTGCAGCCAAAATTCGGCCCGGACGATTGGCGCGATCGATATGCGCCAGTGAGGACGCATCGACATAATTTATGTAATCGACAGATGAAAACCCCGCATCGATTAGTCGCGCGGTCGCCCAACCCTGGACAATTGACCAGTCATGACCAAGCTGAAGTTTTTCGGCTGCGCGAGTCAATGTCACGAAAAGCGCAGGCGCCGCATCGCGCTCAGCTGCTGCGAGATATTGATTGCGCGAGGACATGGCCAGACCATCCGCTTGGCGCACTGTCGGGACCCCGACAATCGACGTCGGAATATCAAGATCACGGACCAGCCGCCTGATCACAGCCAGCTGCTGATAGTCCTTTTCACCAAAAACGGCCACGTCAGGCGACAAAACCAGTAATAGTTTCGTCACGATGGTCGCAACACCGTCGAAAAATTGCGGCCGGGAAATCGCGCAATGATCCTCGCCGACGCCCGCAACAGAAATCTTGGTTGAGAAATCCGGCGGGAATAATTCGGCGCGATCTGGCATAAAAACGAGGTCACACCCGCTTGCTTCTAAACGCGCAAGATCGCTTTCGACAGAGCGCGGATAAGTATCGAAGTCTTCGTTAGGGCCAAATTGTAGTGGGTTGACAAAGATTGTCGCGACAACGCGATCCGTCAGTGCTTTCGCGGTCTCAATAAGTGACAAATGTCCTTCGTGTAGGGCGCCCATGGTTGGTACGGCGCCAGTTTGGTCGCCTGCTGCTCTGCATTTAGCGAGTGCTTCTCGAATTTCTTTTTTCGTGTTGTAGATAATCATCAGATGCGCCTACCACGCCCCCATATAACGCGCCAGATGTTAGCGCTCTTCCATATCAAACGCAGGCCATGACGCATTTAAAAACGCCTTGTAAAGCCCCTGCAGTATCTCGCTCCCCTCAAGCCCCTTTAAATTTTTTCGAACGGTCGCTTCGTCCCTTCTGGCGATAGGCCCTGTCAGCGAACTTGTCGGACTTTCGATAAACCGATCGACGACACTATTTAAATATGTTGCCAAAATTTTCTCGGGCGCCAAACCGGAAAGTGTGGATAACTCCTTCGCTGTTTCGTTCCAGACAAAGCTCGCGAGGTTTCCACTCAAAACTGCAAGCGCATGATATCGTGCACGATCCGCATCATCGACCGTGAAATGAGGGTTTGGCGCCGTCGGAAACACTTTCTGAAAAGCAGGTCTCTTGGCAGGGCACGCAAAGGTAATTGCTTTCATCGCCTCTGGAGCAATGGATGATTGGGGAAAGGAATAGAGCGGATGAAATCCAACCATACCGCTCACCGTCACGGCGCCGGAAAAATGAATAGTAATTTTTTCAATGAGCTCCGCGCTCCAATCAGCAAACCAGTCGGAGAGTTTATCGTCGGGCAGCGCCGCTGCGATAATGTCAGCGTCCTTGACAAGACGCACACAAGACGCGCGATCCGTCTCAGCTTGCTGTCTCGAAATTAGGCTCACCTTGTGATCGAGCGCCGTAAGATACGCCGTCATATTCGTTCCGACGCGGCCATTCCCAAAAATTACGTACCTTGTCATTTCGCACCTTGACTGCCTTGCACTTCAAATGCCCGTTGTTGCTGAACAGATACCGGCGCGTCCATACAAGCTTTTGAAATCATGAATAAATTCTGATACCATAAATCACGCTGCTTTCGAATGCCGGAAGCGGCGCTGGCTTATTTTTTGTAGAGACCTGAATGACAGACCTCCGCGCCGCGATCAGCCAATCTCTAAAATGCTGGATCGGCGGATTTTCTGGGTTGTTTGTTTTTTTCCTGGCCTCTGCCGCAAACGCTGCCGGCGGCATTAATGTCGGCGTTCAATTGGAACCACCCAATCTTGATCCGACGAGCGGTGCGGCAGCAGCTATCGACGAAATCGTTTACGCTAATGTCTTTGAAGGCCTTACCCGCATTCAAGATAATGGAGCTGTCGCGCCGGCGCTGGCTGAAAGTTGGTCAGTTTCTGAGGACGGCAAGGTCTATGACTTCAAGCTGCAGCGCGGCGTCCGGTTTCACGACGATTCTGAATTTAATGCCGACGATGTTGTCTTCACTTTTGATCGTGCGCGGGCGTCGACATCAACAAACGCGCAGCGCGCGATTTTTGATCTAATCGAAACAGTCACTGCTACAGACGCGTTGACGGTTCGCATCGTTTTGACAAACCCCGTGGGCGCATTCCCCACTTATTTAGGCTGGGGCGACGCCGTCATCGTGGCGCCGGAAAGCGCAGCAACAAATGCAAGCCACCCGGTTGGCACAGGCCCGTTCAAATTTGAGCGATGGCGAAAAGGCGCCTCCGTCACGCTTATTCGATATGATGATTATTGGGGGAAGCGCCCTCAGCTCGACCAGATTAATTTCATCTTCATACCCGACCCAACAGCGGCTTTTGCCTCGTTGATGGCCGGTGATGTCGATGGGTTCCCAAACTATCCAGCCGCGGAAAACCTTTCATTGATGGAGCGTGATCAACGTTTCAGGATCATCAAGGGAACCAGTGAGGGGGAAATGCTGGTCGCCATCAACAATGCGCAACCGCCGTTTAACGACCTTCGTATTCGCCAGGCGATTAACCACGCCATAGACAAAACTGCAGTCATCGATGCTGGCCTTTTTGGATTTGGGGCGCCAATCGGCAGTCATTTCCCGCCGCACCATCCGGCCTATATCGATCTAACGGATCACTATCCTTACAATCCTGCGCGGGCAAAAGAGCTTCTTATTGAAGCCGGTTTTTCGGATGGTTTTAAGACTACCCTCACCTTGCCGCCGCCAATCTATGCGCGCCGTGGCGGTGAGATTATCGCCGCCCAACTCGAGGCGATTGGCATTGATGTTACCATTCGAAATCTTGAATGGGCGCAATGGCTCGATCAGGTATTCACCAACAAAGCGTATGATCTCACGATCGTTTCCCATACCGAACCCTTAGATATCGATATATATGCTCGCAATGACTATTATTTTCAGTACAAAAACAAAACCTTTAACGCCGTCATTGAGAGCTTGCGGCAAGAGACTGATCCCGCAACTCGCAAGCGTCTTCTGCAACAAGCACAGACAATAATTGCCGATGATGCCGTCAATGTTTTCATCGCGTCGTCGCCAAAGATAGCCATCTGGTCGAAAAATGTATCCGGCGCCTGGGCGAATGCGCCGGTGCAGGCAAATGATTTAACAGATGCATCAATCTCAGGGCGCACATCTATTGCGACCAAGCAGCGCTCGCAGATGATTTTTCCAGCGCCACTTATTCTCTTAATGCTCATTACAGCCGCCTTTGTCGCCGTCGCCTATTTCGGGCGCGCGAGCATCGGCTTTCTGATAGGCCGTTTTGCGATAATGGCGGCGACGCTTTTTGCCGCCACGATTGTTATTTTTTTGCTGATCGAAATCGCCCCCGGAGATCCCGCGGCCTTTATGATGGGATTAAACGCTGATCCGGCGGCGATTGCCGCCTTGAAAGTCGAACTCGGCCTCAACCAGACAGCGATTGTCAGATATTTCACTTGGGTGGGCGGACTTATCACGGGAGATTTCGGTACAAGTTACACCTACCGCGTGCCTGTCAGCGAACTCATTGCCGAGCGGTTTTGGGTATCGCTGCCGCTAGCCGTGATAGCGTTTGTTGTTTCAACATTTATCGGCATCCCGGCCGGCGCCGCGGCTGCAGCCATGAACAATCGCCCCAGTGGAAGGGCAGTGCTAACGGCGGCGCAAACCGGCGTCGCCATTCCCAACTTCTGGCTCGCGATCATGCTCGTTTTCATTTTTGCCGTAAGCCTCAGATGGTTTTCCGCCGGCGGCTTTCCCGGATGGGATGCTGGATTTTTTCCCGCGCTCAAAGCGCTAATACTGCCTGCCCTCGCCCTCGCCCTGCCGCAGGCGGCCATCCTGACGCAAATCATGCGCTCATCAATGTTGGAGACACTCCACCACGACTATATCAGAACAGCCCGCGCCAAAGGCCTCCCCTACAGCCATGTTCTGCGTCGGCATGCGCTTCGAAATGCATTAATCCCGGTCATGACGATTCTCGGTCTCCAATTTGCCTTTCTCTTGGCGGGCGGCATCATTGTCGAGAACGTTTTTTACCTTCCCGGGTTGGGCAGGCTGGTGTTTCAAAGCATCATTCAGCGCGATCTTATTGCTGTTAAAAGCATTGTCCTTGTTTTGGTTTTCACGGTTATTCTCGTCTCATTCTTTGTTGACCTCGTTTATGGCGTCATCGATCCGCGCCTTCGGCGCAAGAGCGCATGATGATTTCAACGGTCAACACCAAAACCCGAGTCGACGTTGCGTTCTTACTCGGCGCCGTCATTACGCTCTCATTCGTTTTGCTTGCAGTAATATCTTTTCTCTGGACCCCTTATGATGTCGCTGCTCTCGATATTGATGCGCGCCTTTCAGCGCCCTCATTTGACCATTGGTTCGGCGCCAACCATCTTGGGAGGGATGTCTTTTCAATGATCATGGTCGGCGCGCGGACGTCAATTGCCGTTGCTTTTGTGGCTGTCGGCATTGGTATGCTCATCGGCGTACCGCTGGGACTTGCCGCGGCGGCGTTTGGCGGGGTGACCGATGAACTCGTTATGAGGACCAGCGATCTCATTTTCGCTTTTCCGGCGCTTATTCTTGCAAT
>JAJFGC010000094.1 GCA_021776345.1 Hyphococcus sp.
TGTCTGGAGAGCTGGCTGAACTCCAGCGTTGACATATGAGCATGCTCATTCGCCGCGTCGGCCAAAGATTGCGTTGCATTTCTAACAACAATCTCATCAGCTTCAGTAAAATAATCCGCAATGGCGGCAATCATTTTTTGCCGCAAGCATGGATCGGCATCCGCCGCCGTCAGAAAATCATTATACTCGATATAGATATCATCAAGATTTGCTTCTCCGGATTCATGAAGTCGAACTTCCTGAAGGCCAAAAAGTGGCGGCATGCGTTTCCCCATACCGATCACACCCATCATTTGAGGGCGACCATTTTCTCCTGCGACGACTGTATAAAGATCGGTGACGCTGGCGGCGGTTTTGATCCAGGCGTCGATCCAGGCCGGCGATAAATAGAAGGACGCATTTTCCGCCCGCGAAAAAAGAACCGCCCATTCAGCAAGAAATGCCTCCTCGCTCACTAACGGCGTGATGGAAATATTAGCCGTCATCGAGCCGCCATCGCAAGATATAGCAAACGATGCTTCTCGATCATGGTTGAAAGATCAAATGCCGCTTTTGCTTTTTTTCGGTTCGCGGCGCCAAGCGTCGCACGCGCATCGGGATTTTGAATAAGGTGGCTCAACGCCAATACAAACGCATCGTCATCGCCCAGCGGCGTAATGAATGACCGGTTCTCAGTTGATACCATCGAGGCCACATCACCGACATTGGTCGCCGCGATGGGCAGGCCAGCGGCCATCGCCTCCATCACCGTCAGCGGCGCTTGCTCCGTATCGGAAGAAAGCGCGAAGATATCAAACGTCGCATAATAGTCCTCCGGCGTATCTGATTGCCCGGGCAAGGAGATCAATCCGGCGGCATCATAGCGTTTGATCAAGGCTGAAAGCGCGTCGCGTTCTGGTCCTTCGCCAACAATCATTAGCTTGGCTTTTTTTGATTGATCCGCCTGCAAAAATGTCTCGATCAACCGGGCGAAGTTTTTTTCCGGACGTAATGCGCCTACAGCGCCAACATGCAGTTCCCGGTTTTGCGCAACCGGCGATCTTTGAAACCGCTCATAGTCAACGCCATTTTCGATCCGCAAAATATTTTCTTCTCGCAGAGACCATCTTTTGTGCGCGACATGCTCTAATGTTTCAGAGGGGACCACGACTTTCGATCGCTTGAGCAATAGTCGCCGGGCCAGCACGCGCCGGGGCAGTTGCTTATCTGGCGTCTCGTCAGCGCCAAACCCATCTTCAAAATGTATATGGGGTATGTTGCTAGAAAGGTGATTAGCCAACACAGCCTCAAGCGACCCCCAATTATAGGTACACAGAATATCTGGCTGAATTTGCGTAAATAATTTTTTGAAGCCGGCAATATTTGTAAAGCTTAATAGTTTCGATTTACGCATATTGAAATCGTAATGGGTCACTTTTACCGCCTGCGGAATGAGTGAGCTGGCGCCCTTCTGTCGATCAAGACAGACCACATGATGGTCAAAGCCACGCCCAAGCCCGCCGCATAATGCAGCGAAGCGCGCTTGCTGCCCGCCAAAATTGAAAGACGGAAAGACATGCAGCATGCGCACTGGCGTTCGGGCCGCTGATCTGATGTCGGTTTCCATCCTGAACAAATGGCGCTGTTCGCCCTCTTGCGCAAAGCCGGATTGTAAATCACGAAAAACCATATCTATATATTGTTGCCGACAAATATGGGCTGAGCCTTAATGAACGAGGAAATACATATCCGGACGACGCTGAAACCCGGTGATCTCGGACGGTTGATTGCGTTTCACGGCGAAATTTACGCTGACGATCCGGTTCATTTTGGCCCCGGCTTTGAGGCCCATGTAGCGCGTACAGTTGCAGATTTCGTCCTCAATAACGACAGCGATGGACGGGTCTGGCTCGCCGAGCAGGAGGGGCGGCTGGTTGGCTGCGCCGCAATGGTCGCCAGGGGAGATCGAGGGCAATTGCGCTGGGTGTTGCTGACGCCAGAAATGCGCGGCCAAGGCCTTGGCAAAAAACTCGTCTTAATGGCGCTGGACTATGCCGCTCAGCGAGGATGGCAAGAGGTGTTTCTGGAAACAACACCTGGCCTTGACGCCTCAATGGGGATTTATCGCAAGCTCGGGTTTGAAGTCGACAAAGAGCAAGTAGAAAAGCTTTGGGGCATTGACACCACCGTCATCTATATGACGAAGAAACTGCCCTAACCAACCTGTTTGCAGGCTTAGCCAACTTCGGCAAGAATGTCCGTGTAAAGCTCTTCCGGCGCCGGCTCTGGACTTTCCTGTGAAAACTCTGCGGCTTCCTTGACGATTTTTTTGATATCTTTGTCGATCTGCTTCAACTCGTCATCGCTCGCATACTCATTGTCTTTGATCCGCTGTTCGCAGCGCTTGATCGGGTCATTATGCTCGCGGACGTCATCAACTTCGTCACGGGTGCGATATTTCGCAGGGTCCGACATCGAGTGACCACGGAAACGATAAGTCTTCATCTCAAGAACGAAAGGACCGTCGCCGGATCGTGCATGCTCCATTGCCTCGCGCCCGGCTTCGCGCACCGACAGAACATCCATGCCGTCAACTTCCGTACCCGGAATGCCAAAGGAAGCGCCGCGGCGATATAGGTGTGTTTCCGAGTGGGAGCGTTTGACGCTTGTGCCCATGGCGTATTGGTTATTCTCAATGATGAAGACAATTGGCAATTTCCATAGCTGCGCCATATTCATCGCTTCGAACACCTGCCCCTGGTTCGAGGCGCCATCGCCAAAATAAGTCAGGCTGACACTGTCATTGCCGCGATATTTGTTGGCGAAGGCGAGGCCGGCGCCAAGAGGAATTTGCGCGCCGACACTCCCGTGCCCGCCATAAAATTTCTTCTCACTGGAAAACATGTGCATGGAGCCGCCCTTGCCCTTGGAATAGCCTCCTTCGCGGCCGGTCAGCTCCGCCATCACACCTTTCGGGTCCATGCCGCAAGCAAGCATATGGCCATGATCGCGATAGCCGGTGATCGTCTGGTCCCCGTCTTTTTTGACCGCTTCCATGCCAACGACGACCGCTTCCTGTCCGATGTAAAGATGACAGAAACCGCCAATCAACCCCATGCCGTAGAGCTGGCCGGCTTTTTCCTCAAACCGGCGGATCATTATCATATCGCGATAATATTGTAGGAGTTCGTCTTTTGTCGCGGTGAGATTGGATTTGTCAGACATCAATAGCCTCAGATTGCAGCGCATTTGTCATACGCGGCTGAGGATAGCGGGGCAAGACGGATCAAGCCAATGGATTGAATTACTTAGGCTTGTTTGATCGGTTACGCAGCGCATCATCCAACGCCTGACGAGAAACCACGACGTCGCCTTCCCGGCTATAACCGAGAACAGACCTGATGCGTTCGTCCACAAGATCAGGGTCCAGGGATTTGGAATTCAGCTGGTCTGCGCGTTGCTGCAGCGCTTCGCGCCGCGCCGTCAACAAATCGACCTCAGTGGTTTTTGTTTCCACTTCAGCTTCAAGATGAGCGAGCGCCGCATAGCCGGACCGCCCAGCCACCGCACTGTAAATAATTGTGGCCGCCCAGCAGACCAAAAGGCTTGGCAGGACGACGCTTAAAATAAACTGCTTACTCAACATCAGTCATGACTTTCCCGTTACCGAATCACATGAATCGATCCTGGTTAACAAAACCCTAACTTCGACAATTATACGTTGTGTAAGATATTTTAAATCTCTGAATACGTGTCATGCCGCGCCGTAGAGGATTATTCTCTTTCGGTGATAAATATTAGCTGAGAACCGCAAACTTCAGGCTTTGCTGTTCACGGAACCGTGATTGGCAAATAACATGCCGGCTGAAAGCTCGGATATCGGGACCACTACTGGGGCTTTCTCAAACTTTTAGAAAACCGGAGAAGATTATGAAAATGAGAACACTTCTGAGTTCAGTTGCAGCGGGCGCTGTAGCGATGGGGGTCATTTCGACTACGGGAGCAACACAAAACTATTCTGACCACACAGTTGTTCTTCACTACGCCGAATACATCACTGATCCTTCAAGCGATGAGATGGGCGGTATTGAATTCTTACAACGCGATACCGGCAATGGTCAGCTGACTGGCGATTTCGTATTTGGCGATCCGAGAAATGCACAATTCGATGACGGTGGCGCCAGCGTTTCCTACGGCATTAATATGTTAAACACCTCCAGTGACGCCCGCCTGCTCAACCAGATCGCTGATATGCAGACGGCGGTTGATGTTTGGGACGGTCAAAATTGCTCAGACATGCAACTCGACCCCGTATCGATCAATTCAAACACTCCTGGTGTTGTCGAATTGTTCTTCCAGGGTGGCGGCATTCAGCTTATTCAGCAAGCTGACGCTACGCAGATGGGTTTCTATAGCGCTGCAGAGTTTCCATACTTTGCCGCCAACCCGAACGTTCTCGGCGTTGCGTTCACGCTGTCATGGGTTGATGGAGACGGCAACCTGACGGACATTGACAATAATGGTAAGTCAGACGTCGCCTTCCGCGAAATCTATTACAATGACGAATTTGAATGGGCGGATGACGGAACCGAAGGTACGCAGCCAGACGGTATTCGTTATTTCGATTTCCCGACTGTCGCCATTCATGAACATGGTCATGGTTTCTCCATGGCGCACTTTGGATTGATCGCCCGGAAAAATGGCAACCTCGTTGCTCACCCGCGCGCTATCATGAATGCGATTTATGGCGGTACGCTTCGTGAACCAACCGGTCGCGACGAAGGCAGCCATTGTTCAAACTGGGCGCAATGGCCAAATAACTAAGATTTATATCGCCTATCAAAGAAGCCCGCCGGTGTATTCCGGCGGGCTTTTTTATTGTGCCTCGATCAGCCGTGTTTTAACGGACGGCGTCACGCCCCGCATAACGCGCGACATCGCCCAGCTCTTCTTCGATGCGTAACAGCTGGTTATATTTCGCCAGCCGGTCGGAGCGCGCGAGTGATCCCGTTTTGATCTGGCCGCAATTTGTTGCAACAGCGAGGTCAGCAATCGTCGCGTCTTCAGTCTCGCCAGAACGGTGAGACATGACAGCGGTGTAGCCCGCACGGTGTGCGGTTTCCACGGCGCCAAGCGTTTCTGTCAACGTACCGATTTGGTTGACCTTGACGAGAATTGAATTGGCGCAGCCGGTTTCAATGCCTTTGCGCAAGCGGGTCTCATTGGTGACGAAGAGGTCATCGCCAACAAGCTGACATTTATCGCCGGTAAGTTCCGTCAGCGTTCGCCAGCCATCCCAATCATCTTCCGCCATGCCGTCTTCAATCGAGACAATCGGATACCGTGATACGAGATCGGCGAGATATTGCGCCATGGCGTCCGAGCCGAGAGATTTGCCCTCGCCCGCAAGCTCGTATTTTCCGTTCTTGTAAAACTCGGTCGACGCTGCATCGAGTGCGATGAAAATCTCTTCGCCGGGCTTGTATCCGGCTTTTTCAATTGCCGACATGATAAAGCCGAGGGCGGCGTCGGTGGATTTCAGGTTTGGCGCAAAGCCGCCCTCATCGCCGACATTGGTATTGTGGCCTGCGTCTTTCAGGCCTTTTTTCAGGGTATGAAAAACTTCCGTTCCCATCCGCAGTGCTTCCGAGAAACTGTCCGCCACAAGCGGCATAATCATGAATTCCTGAATATCGATAGGGTTGTCCGCATGGGCGCCGCCATTGACGATATTCATCATCGGCGCGGGCAAGACGCGCGCCTGGACGCCGCCGACATAGCGATAAAGCGGCAGCGCCGACGCCTCGGCGGCGGCCTTTGCCGTCGCCAGGGAAACGCCGAGAAGCGCATTGGCGCCGAGGCGGCTTTTGTTCTCCGTGCCGTCGAGCGCAATCAGCGTTTCATCGATATCGGGTTGCTCTTCCGCATCAAAGCCTGACAGCGCATCAAAGATCTCGCCATTGACTGCCGCAACCGCCTTTTGAACGCCCTTGCCGCCATAACGCTCACCGCCATCACGCAGCTCATGGGCTTCGTGCGCGCCAGTAGACGCACCGGATGGGACCGCCGCACGGCCGGCGGAGCCGTCTTCGAGCGTGACATCCACCTCAATCGTGGGATTGCCGCGGCTATCCAGAATTTCACGGGCGTAAATATCAACAATCGCGGTCATATCAGGATCCATTCAGCTAGAGCTTGGGTCTTAATAGCCCGCCTGCCGCGATCCGCAACCATGGGCGCATCGCAAAAAAACGCCGCCCAAAGGGCGGCGCATATCCGATTTAACGCAGACGCCAAATACTCAGTCTTTGGCTTCCAGCACCTGGCGACCACGATATTTGCCTGTTTTCAGGTCAATGTGGTGCGGACGGCGCAGTTCGCCTGATTCACTATCTTCAATGTAGGTTTCGCCCTTCAGACGATCGTGGCTGCGCCGCATGCCGCGTCGTGACGGGGTGATCTTACTCTTGGGAACAGCCATGGATAACCTCAGAAATTCAATGTTCGACGGTCGCGAGCGCGAATAGCGCTCAGCGCGAAAGCGGTCGTCTAAGCCAACAAACGGCTGATTGCAAGCCCGCCCCATAGATTCTGGCCTAGTTTCTGGCGGTTTGTCATGGTTAATGGCGAACCGGCAAATTGTCGGGGCTGATTTTAGCGTACTGAAACCCCGCTCCCTTATGGTCAGAAGCAGTTTCATGGCGTTTTTTCTGGGGACTTTTGTTGCGTAGACCACTTATATTCACGGCCATATTTACGTTTGCCTTGTGCGGATCGCTCAACGCCAGGGCCCAAACCGACCCCTCCTTTGTCACCGGCCAACAGGCGATCGACCCCTATGAGATCGCAATTCAGCCGCTCGATGAGCAGACCATGATCGACCGCATGGCTGGGGATTTTTTTGAGAACAGTTTGCGGTATTCACAAGCCAAACGGATTGAGACGGAAACCGCTGCACATTATCAGGCAATGACGCCGGAAGAACGCGCCGCGTTCAGAGATCAACGACGCCAAATGTGGCGGGCTATGAACGAAGCCCAGCGCCAATCGCTCCGTAATGCGAAGACGCCGCTTTATCTCGGTCTATCCGAAGACCAGAAACGTCCGTTTCGCGATATCGCCCTCGAGCAATTGAAGGCGCGCCCAACAGCCGACGAGCAGCTCTATACCGGCCAGGGCGGCATTTAGGCTTTTCGTCTTAGTTCTTGGCGCGGTGGGTGGAGAGATATTCTCTCGCTTGGCGTTGCGCCTCAGCAATCTCTTCAGCGCACATCTCATGAGACAACTCAGCGCGATAAGCGCGCGCTTCCATGTTGCCTTGCATGGCCGCAAGATTAAACCATTTATGCGCGGTAATCAGATCAAAATCCCCACCCTCACTGCCGGTCGATGCTTCCAGACCAAGCTTGTACATCTCATCGCCGCTCAAAATTGGCTCACTGAACTCGAGCGCAGCAGCTGCAATCGTCATCGTCATTATGCGACCCCTTTTATGCCTCCCCCGCCGCACGATACGAACGAGTTAACCATGTGAAGGATGTGAGGGGCGAGCCTAAAATCCCGTTAATGCGTCATTAGTAGTTCATTTACGAAATGAATACGTTTTGTTAACCTGAATATTTACTTACTCTGTATACTGTTGTTATGCCTAGCTGTAACAGCCGGGCGCCAACCGCCTGAAAACATGTACGCTTCAGCCCATAAAAAACGGCGGCTGACATTGCGCCAGCCGCCGTTCTAATTTTGATCACTGATGCCGCGCAAGCCGCGAATATCCGCGATGCGCTACCCTTCAGCGGCCTCAAGCTTTTCAAACTGGCCCAAGGTACATGAGCCGACCGTAAAACCGCTGCTATTTACAACTGAAATAATCTGGTTTTCGCACAAACTGCTGAGATCAGACTTAAACTGAATTCTATGGCTAGGCGTCGAGGCCTGATGACATTGGCTTGAGGCCTCGTTCAAATAATAATCGCTTCTTCCAACTTGCACTAGAAACGTCGCGTCATCGACTGCTTTGATATGTTCAATCCGACGGATAGGAAGACAGGTTTGCGTCTCGCCAGTCCGATCAAGGCTTGCGAGTGTTTCAGCTGCCTTAGAAGCGCTGTCACCGGCATGCGCAGCGACAGAAAGCGAGAGTGCGGCGCCGGCCGCGACGAAAAGTAGTTTTTTCATATGTCCTCCAGTTGGCCCCAGCCTATTTTAGATTGCTCACCTAAAAGCGTCGAATTTTTATCTCAGCTTTCCTCGTCGTCGTCCTCGATTTTTTTCTCGAGCCGCTCAAAACTGCTCAGCCCGCATGACCCGACCGTGAAGCCGGTGGAATTATCAACGACCTTCATAATCTGATTGCGGCACAGCTGGCTGATTGAGGTCTCATATTGCAGCCGGTTGAAGGTGCTGTCCGCGCCATTACAATCGCGGGAAAGCTCGTTCAGATAATAGTCGTTAAGGCCGACGGTGACGAGAAAGGTACGCTCATCCAACGCATCAATTTTATTGATGCGGCGCACATTGAGGCACGTTGTCATATCGCCCGTGCGCTCGAACTCCGCTAACCGGGCCGAGACTTCGTCGCTTACCTCATACGAAGCTCCCGTGGCGCAAGCGCCCATCGATAGCGCCACGGCAGCGGCAAACAATTTGCCTTGCATCTTTTCCTCCGTTGGTTACGCCCCCAGCGTAATTGCCATATCATAATACGCTGCGCTTTGAAGAGTTCCAATAACCAGAAACTGCGCCAGAGCCGCGCACTGCCCGCGGAAGATCACAAAACAGCGAGAATCGCGCCCGCTAACCGAGCTGATATCCCGGAGTCGATGCTGCGATCCCTTTTTCTTCTGCGCTCATCTCCGCTTCAATATCGGCAAATAGCGGCGTCGATAAGTAGCGTTCGCCAGTATCGGGCAACATACATAAGATAGTAGCGCCCGGTGGTGCATTATTCGCGATTTCAATCGCGCCGGCAAAAGTCGACCCGCCGGAAATGCCAGTGAAGATCCCTTCCTTTTGCGCAAGCTCGTGAGACCACCGGATGCCTTCTTCATGCGGCGTCTTGATCACCTTGTCGATGACGCCGGCTTCAACCGCCTCTGACGTGATCAGCGGAATAAAGTCCGGCGACCACCCTTGAATTGGATGCGGTGTCCAGGCCGGGTGAGACCCGGCGGGACTGCCATCGGCATTGCGCTCCTGGGCTTCGCCGCTGGAAAGCATCGCCGCGCCTGGTGGTTCGCAAACAATGATCTTGGTTTGCGGGCTTTCTTTTTTAAGAACGCGGCTGACGCCGGTGAGCGTGCCGCCGGTGCCAAAGCCCGTGACCCAATAATCGAGTTTTTGATCTTTAAAGTCATTCATGATTTCGCGGCCGGTCGTGCGCTCATGCATGTCCGGGTTGGCTTCGTTTTCGAACTGGCGCGTCAGGAACCAACCGTTCTTTGCCGCAAGCTCTTTTGCTTTCTCGACCATGCCGGTGCCTTTCGCCGGCGCTGGCGTCAGGATTACTTGAGCCCCGAGGAAGCGCATCAGTTTGCGGCGTTCAACCGAGAAGCTTTCGGCCATGGTCACAACCAGTGGGTAACCCTTCGCCGCGCACACCATCGCAAGGCCAATGCCGGTGTTGCCGGAGGTTGCTTCCACCACCGTTTGACCCGGCTTTAAGTCGCCGGATTTTTCCGCCGCTTCAATAACGCCAAGCGCGAGCCGGTCCTTGACCGAGCCAAGCGGATTAAACGCCTCAAACTTTACGTATAAATTGACGCCGTCGGGCGCCAGGCGATTGACGCGGATCACCGGCGTGTTGCCGATGGTCGTGAGGATGCTCTCGTGTTTCATAAAGTCTCTCTCCTAGAATTGGTCCCCTCATAGCCCTGCCGCAGAAGAGATTCAATCTGGCCTTACAGCGCCGGCCTTCAGCCCGCTCATTGAGTGACATGGCGAAGGCGCATTATTCTACGGGCTTCTGTGACACGGCAGATGGCGCGCCAACCCGGCTGCTGTCCAAATAATTCAGCAGGAAATTTGGATCGACCGCTTCAATAACGGGGCCTGCAACCTCTATCATCGGCGTGTCATTCCAGCCGTCTTTTTGCAGGCGCCACCAGTTTTTTGCATAGGCGCTGCCGAAATAATACTGCGCGCTGTTTTGAATGTGGCTTTGCGTGCGCGCACGGCTGGCCAGTCCGCCGGCCTCCATTTGAAACAGATTGTCCCATTGCAGCATGATTGCAACCAGATGGGACTCCACCATTCTGACGTCTGCGTCCGTCATTGTTTCAGGCGCGCGTATGGATTTTGTCCACGCCGCCGCGACGGCAGGCGACGCGATGCTCAGCTCAATATTGGCGAGCTGATCGTTCTTCGCCGTTTCCAGCGCTACACGGGTGAGGCTGGCGTTCTGGCGGACTTCAATGATCAGAATGATCAGCCCCAGGACGACGCCGATATTGGCGCCAAGCGTCAGCCATCTGTTCACTCTGTCGACGTTCATAATTGTCCCTTTGCCTATGCGCTTGTGAAATTCAGTTCTGCGCTTTGACATGTTCAGTGATGCGGCGGAGGATCAGCGTGTATTCTTACCATACTCAACCCCAAGCCCTTCCCGGATCATGCGCTGCATTTCCCTGGCTGATTCGATGCGTGACCGGCTGATATTGTCCGCGACCCGCATATTCGAAATCCAGTATCGCAGTTCCGACATGAGCGTGGCGTTGACGCTCAGCTGTTCAACGATTTTTGCGGCGACTTGTTCGTCGATAGGCGCATCACAAGCCAATAATTGCTGCTGACCGCTATTGGAGAGCGCATAACAATGTTCCCAAATATAATCCTGAATTTCGAGCGGGACCATGCCTCGAATATGCTCCCGATAAGGTGGGAAAAGCGACAGCGTCGGGTTGTCTGTCGAAGAATAGTAATTAGCGATTGCATTTCTGATATCGTTATCCGCGATCAGCCGCAACTCTCCGGCGCTCGTCAGTTCATCGTAGCTTGTTTGTGTCGTAATAAACTCATCAACCTGACTGGCGTGATAAAAGGCCAGCAGGATATCCCAATAATCATTATCCCCAAGGCGTTTCGTCTCAACATACTCAAGACCCGTACGGCCATAGCCGGAAACTTGCCGCCAGAAATCCATACTATCCTGGTAATTTATGATATCGGCTTCCAGATCAGAGCTAATGCGCTCCAGATAAATCACCGCTCTAGCAGAATCGGCGCGGCCGTCATTCCAATTCGCGACCTGAATACCGATGAACACACCGAGGACGACAATGACGAAATCGAGCCCGACCGCAAACCAGTTCTGGGCTTTAACGTGTTCGGTGATGCGACGGAGGATCATTTTTTTGCTATTTCCTCTTTGATCATCGCGCGCAAGGCTGTCGCGCTATCCAATCGGTCACGGCCGATCAAACCGGCTACATGCATGCTCGACATCCAGTATCGCAACTCCGCCATCAGCGCCGCGTCATTGCTGATCGTATCGACAATTTCTGTTGCGCGCGCCTCGCTAATTGGAGATGGGCAGGGATGCATTTCTTGATCGCCTGTACCATCAGACGTATAGCAAGAGTTCCAGATATATTGTTGAACATCGAGCGGAATAAGGCCGCGCACATGTTCGCGGTAAGGCGGGCGTTCTGTGACCGACGGGGTGGCCACAAATATATAATAGTTCGTCAGGGCGTTTCGAATGTCGAGATTAGACATCAACCCCAATTCCCCTGCACTTTTTAACTCATCATACGTCGCCTGCGATGGAATAAGTTCTGAGACCTGGCTGGACTGAAAATAGGCTAGCACCAACTCCCATGCGCTATGGGCGCCGGCGTCACCAGTTTCGGCGTAGTTCAACCCTGTGGCGCCATAATCCGCGACCTGTCGCCAAAATCGCGTGCGCTTTTCGAGGTCCAACATGTCGGCTTCGAGATTGGCGTCAATGCGCTCCAAATAACCAAGCGCACGAAGTTGGTCGACACGCGCATCATTCCAGTTCGAAACCTGAATACCGATAAAAACACCGACAACGACAATCAGAAAATCGAGCGCAACCGCAAACCAGTTCTGCGCTTTGACGTGTTCGGTGATGCGGCGCAGGATCATTGATCAGCCTCCGCCGCCAGAAGTAGATCGATCAGGGCTTGCGTCTTGGCTTCAAGCCTTTCTACAAACACCAGCTTTTGCGCTTCTACACCCATTCGCAGCGCGAGGAAGCTGGCGAACTTCCGGTTGTTTACCAGAGTGTCGAAATCGTTCTGGAAGCGCGCTGGCACTTTATAGGGCTGCACCGGATCAAAACTATCGATCAAACCACCGAAGGCGAGCGTTTCAAGCAAGTCACCCATCATCGACTGGCGGAACGTTAGCGCATCCACGTTAATTCGCTCGACTTCCGCACGCGCTGACTGCCAATCCATAATGGCCGCCCGAAGGGGCGTCCCAGAGATTCGGCGTAATCCACCCGAATCCGCGAGCTCGTCATAGGCGTCGGTGTCGAGATTAAACTGCGCTACCCTGAACATATTCAATAGTTGAGCGTTCAGTCGGTCATTCGAGACTGCGTTTTCACCGCTCGCAAATGAGGTGCGGATTGCTTTGATGTCCCTCAGTTGCCCATTAATCGTCTCCTTATGCGACCGGATCTCATCATGATTTCCCTCCATCTCAATTCGCAGGCTTTCAAATTGCTGAACAAGCGCAGCGCGTTCAGCTCGCGCATCATTCCAATTGGCGACCTGAATACCGATAAAAACACCGACGACAACGATCAGGAAATCCAGCCCGACCGCAAACCAGTTCTG
>JAJFGC010000095.1 GCA_021776345.1 Hyphococcus sp.
CGAACGCTTCCGCTGCAATTGAACCTGACGGCAAGAATTTCATCAACGCCATTCAGATTTATCCCTATACGATCGGCGCTCTCTACCAGGTTTATACAGCGCCGGCGCAAGTCACCGATATCGCACTGCAGCCCGGTGAAGAACTTATGTCCGTTTCCGCTGGCGACACCATGCGTTGGGTGCTCGGCGATACGGTTTCCGGCGCCGGGGAAAACGAGCAGGTTCATATTCTTGTAAAGCCCCTTTCCAGCGGGCTTAAGACCAACCTCATCATCACCACATCAAAGCGGACCTATCATCTGGAGATGACCTCCTACCGCGAAACCTATATGGCGGCGGTCTCCTGGCGCTATCCCCACGAAGAACTGTCGGCGCGAAAAGCCGCGTCATCTAAAACGCGCGCGCGCCGCCGTGCCGTCATTGAGCGCGGTCTTTCCATTGATCGCCTCAACTTCCGTTACAAAATCGACGGGGATGATCCTCATTGGCGTCCGCTTCGAGCGTTCGATGACGGCCGCAAAGTTTTTATCCAATTCCCAGCACGATTGGATCAAGGAGAAGCGCCGCCTTTGTTTGTCGTTGGCCGGAACGGAGAAAGCCAGCTCGTCAACTACAGGGTTAACGGCGCCTATTACATCGTTGATCGTTTGTTCGCCGCCGCTGAATTGCGGCTCGGTGAGAAAAATCAACAAGTAGTCCGAATTTTGCGAACGCGCGCGGTTCAACATGAGGTCGCCGGGCTATGAGCAATGGTGACGTCAATGAAGGGCTAGCCATTCGCGCCAAACCGCGTCCGGTCAAACGGTTCAGTCGTAATGCCTTGATTGCAACCGTTTCCACCGTAGCCCTGTTGGTTGCGGCAGCCGCCGCCTATGCGCTGCGTTCGCCCGAGCGCGATAATAGGACAGCGGCGACGGAGCTATATAATACGACGAACAAACCCATGCCGGACGCGTTTAACGCGCTGCCGGCGAGCTATGCGGATGTGCAAACGAAACTAGGGCCGCCGTTGCCTGGCGATCTCGGCGCAGCGATGTTGGGAAAGACCCGCGCTGATGCAGCGCGCGACAACCCGTTTCAGTTTAATGCGCGTCCCTCATCAGCGAATGGCTATCGCAGCGACGCCCCGACGGCGGCGTCCGAAGCGCGCGCGTCAAAACTCTTCTTCATCGAACCGCAGCGTCGACGATTCCAAGGCGGTAGTCAGCGTCCCAACACTACTGGATATTCCGATCCAGGATTGGATCAGCTGGCGGCGTTGTTCCCGACATCATCGCTGCAGGCCGACCAGTCATTCGAGAACGATCGTGATCCCAATCGTCAGGCGCGAAAGGAAGACTTTCTCGGGGCCGATGTTGATACGCGGATTTACAACCCGCACCGCCTGCAAAGCCCCTTATCACCTTTTCAAGTCATGGCCGGAACCATAATTCCTGCAAGCCTTGTCACTGGTTTAAACTCTGACTTGCCCGGCCAGGTGATCGCGCAGGTTACAGAGAACGTTTACGACACTGCGACCGGCGAGCATCTTCTGGTTCCGCAAGGCGCGCGCCTGATCGGCAAATATGACAGTGTGATCGCCTATGGTCAGTCGCGCGCGCTGATGGTCTGGACGCGTGTTATTATGCCGGACGGAACGTCGATCACCATCGACAACCTGCCGGGCGTAGATCTCGCCGGATATGCCGGCGTCAAAGACCGCGTCGATCACCACAGCTGGAAAATTTTTCAAGCCGCAATTTTATCGTCAGTGTTGTCGGTTGGCGCAGAACTCGGTCGCGACAGCAATGATGATGAAGTTCTGCAAGCTTTGCGCGATGGCGGACAGCGCACGATTAACCAAGCCGGTCAAGAAATCATC
This sequence comes from Hyphococcus sp., assembly GCA_021776345.1. Taxonomy (GTDB): domain Bacteria; phylum Pseudomonadota; class Alphaproteobacteria; order Caulobacterales; family Parvularculaceae; genus Hyphococcus. The sequence goes on from JAJFGC010000095.1 coordinate 1,862, forward strand.
ACAAAACAGCTTTCTGTGCAGCCAACAATCAAAATTCGTCCGGGCTGGCGGTTACGCGTGATTGTCAACAAAGACCTTGTTCTTCAACCCTACGGAGGCTGATCAAATGACCAAACCACCTCTCAAGATCGGACCGTTGCCCGATAGGACGCCAATCAAACTTACCATCGCTGTCGATCCAGACGTGAACGCGGATTTGGAGTTATACGCCAAAGTCTATGAGCAAACTTATCAGGAAAAAGCGCCTGTGGCGGCGCTAATCCCGTCCATGTTGCAAGCGTTTCTCGCAAGTGACACGGGCTTTAAAAAGGCGCGCAAGGCGCGCGCCGATTAACCGCCACGTTTAGTAAAAAGGAGTACCCTAGTTATGGCTACGATTGGTCAGTTTCGTCCCGTGCCGGACGGTTATGAAGGCACCATCTCAACCTTGAGCATGGCGCGTAAGGTGCGCATCGTTGCGAATGAGAAAAAGAAAAACGAAGACTCACCGGATTTCTTTGTGAAAACCGGACAATGCGATTTGGGATTCGCTCGCCAAAAAATGTCGGAAGGAGACAACCCAAAACCATATCTCAAAGTCTTCCTTGATGATCCGAGTTTTCAGGAGCCGATTTGGGCAGCGCTATTCGATCATGGGAGCAAAGCAGATTTGGTCTGGTCGCGGCCGAGGCGATCCGAGTAGCCCAGACATCCAAGGGAGCAATGTTATGGCATCACCCAGGGTTGTCACGGACGATGAAATCGAAGCGGGATTGGATTTAGTCGCTGAACTAATCGAGCGATATGGTGACGTTTACTGGCCCGTATTTGATCGGTTAGACAGAGAACTTTCAGAGCGCCGGTCACGAAAAGCACGAATAGGAGCAAGATTAAGTTGTATCCGGTCGGAACCGGTCAATTCCGGATTATAAGAGTCGAGACTGCACCTATTTACGACGGATTACCTAGCGCTCACACAAAACTCACCAAAACAACGAACTCAACCGAACTCGCCCTCTATAAACTGCTTCACAGTCGCAAGAGTGCTGTATCCATTTGCCACCAGAATGTTGACGATATCTCGTCCGCTAAAAAAAATTATGGGGTGTTGGTCCTCGCGCACTTCCGCGTACACCTGTCGCGCCACAACTGATGTCGTTACCATTACTCCAAATTGCCTGTGCTTAATTCGTGAGATCAGACGAGACACGTCCTTAACTCCGACAGTGGTAGCTGTTTTTCCGGAAAGCGCGGGTCGGTAACATTTCGCTTCAAGTGCAAACTCTGCATATACAGGGTCGTTTTGGAGACCCAGAAGATACCGCCCGACCGCATCACGACCACCATCAATCGAACCACGCGTTACTTCATCAATAATCACACGTGGATCATGCATCTGGAAAATACGTGCCGCGAACTGTTCAAAATTCGTTGGGTTGTTTTTAAAGCAATCCCAAACCAACTTTAATATCGATAGCTTTTTGGAGTTTTCAGGCGTCTGCTCTGCAGGTGATCGTATTTTAGTTGTGCTCTCGGAAGCTAGAGACAAATAACGACCACGTTCAACCCATTTACGCCACGCAGGCGGGCAATTTGATGTCAATATTTTTCCGTCGATTAGATCGTTGATCCAAGCGCGAGAAACCACCGGGGCATTCAAAATAGTGAAAACCGCCCGGTAATTCTGAAAGCGTTGTCCTTCAGTTGTTTTCCAAACAGCTACGAGATCGGCGGTGGGCGTCATACCGGAAAATCCCGGAGCCGCCAGTCCTCTGAATTGAAAGGAGCGAGAACTTACCGCGGTCGTAAACTTCTGGAAGACGAAACTCGGAGGAATGCGGTCGCGCTGAGCCGGCTGCGCGTGCAGATTCTCAAACATCGATAGTAATAATGCATTCCCTCCGCGAGAGGTTTCGTGAATGGCGTGTCCAGGACGCTTGTTGTCTCCATAGTAAGTAAACTGGCCTGTACGAAGGTCGAGCTTATCGGGCCAGTCTAAGTCTTCACCGCTCGTGTACAGAGCGACCAATTTCTTCGCTCCTCGGCCACCCGCCGCGCGGAAGCCGCCCTGATTTCCCACGGGAAGCAATTGCCCAAGCGCTTCTCCGGACAACTGGCTACCAGCCCGGCCTTCATACACTGCGTCAAGCATCAGATCAGTGCTTTTGAGCTTCTCGTATCTGACAATTTTTAAAGCCACGCCAAGTCCTCCAACTCGTGCTCACTCCGCTTTGCGTAGTGATTTTGTAGCATCCTGACATCGCAAGGCTCGAAATACTCCTCACCTTTATATCTAACAACGAACAAAAAGCCCGCACTCCCACGGCCAGTCCCACTGATGGTGTTCTGAGTGATTTTTTCGACAAGAGACCACGTCATCGACGTAATTTTATTATTCGCAGCCAGGCCAAATCAGAGTATAGTATTGATTCATCAAAGGAAAGATCGCTGCAATATGTCGAACAAAAACGAAACGCCTCAGCTATGACAACGAGCGCACGATCTAAGAAAAAAAAACCATACGGAGAAGTTGTCGATTTGTTTTGCGGAGTCGGTGCGCTAAGTCACGGCCTGCAGCGTGCTGGGCTGAAAATTATTGCCGGCTACGATACCGATCCCCGATGTCAGCATGCTTTCGAAAAAAATAACCATGCGAGCTTTCACGTGCGTGACGTAGCTAAGCTCACTCCAGATGAAATCAAAGGTCATTTTTCCGGCAAGTTGCCGTCGGTTCTGGCGGGCTGTGCGCCGTGCCAACCGTTCTCGACTTATAAACAGCGCTACAGTGAAGACCCGCAATGGGGTCTCGTAACAAAGTTTGCGAAGCTCGCTGTCGAAGTGGAGCCGGATTTCGTTACCATGGAAAACGTACCAGCACTGTTGCGGTACAAAGAAGGACGTGTTTTTAGACGGTTTTGTAACATTATTGAAAAAGCCGGATACGAATTAACGTGGACCGTCGCAAAATGCGAAGATTTTGGCGTTCCACAGAAAAGACGGCGACTAGTTGTAATAGCGTCAAAGTCGGGCGCGCCCGTAGCTCTTAGGTCGACTCGATCTACTGCCAAGACTGTTCGTGACGCGATCGGCAATCTTCGCCAATTGGAAGCAGGTGACATCGATCCGAAAGACCCGCTCCATGCTGCATCTTCTTTAACGGCGATTAACCTCAAGAGAATTAGAGCCTCAAAACCTGGAGGTACATGGCGAGATTGGCCCAAATCGCTGCGAGCACCCTGCCATAAACGCCCGACAGGAATGACTTATCCTGGTGTCTATGCGCGAATGTCTTGGGATGAACCTTCACCGACCATGACGACGCAATGCTATGGCTACGGGAACGGTAGGTTTGGACACCCCGAACAAGATAGGGCCATTTCATTGCGCGAGGCGGCGATCTTGCAATCATTTCCTAAATCATATGAGTTCTTGCCACGGCAAGAGAAGATATCATTTACAGAAGTTGGACGATGGATCGGTAATGCGGTGCCAGTAAAATTGGCAGAAGCAGTCGGTCGCGTAATCATCAATACAAATAGTGAAAACCTGAAAAATGGCTCGACGACCTAAACATAATTTCAACTTCGAAATATCACTTAGTGTGCTCAATCATCTGGGTCGAAACCTTTATCGAAATTTCATTACGGTCTTAGGAGAAGCAATTTCTAATTCCTGGGATGCAGATGCAAAAAATGTATGGATTGAGATTGATAAAGAGAATTCTACATTCAGCATAAAAGACGATGGCGTAGGAATGAGCGCCGACGATTTCCAGAAGAAGTTTTTAAAGATTGGCTACACAAAGCGCGCGAGCGGGAAAATGCGAACTCCAAAGCGCCGACCGTTTATTGGCGCGAAAGGCATCGGCAAGCTCGCCTTGCTGTCTTGTGCAGATCGCATTTCGGTCTTCTCCAAAAAAACAGCGCAGG
>JAJFGC010000096.1 GCA_021776345.1 Hyphococcus sp.
CCAATCGAGATATGCGGTGCCGGACCTGAGCTTATGCCTTCCGGCGCGATGGAAAACGCAAACGCAGCCATGCCCGCCGTTGCCAGCGTCCACGCAAATACGATGGGCGCGAATACGCGCTTTCTAAAAATCATGGCCGCCATGCTTTTCGAATGCCAAACGAACAAAGCACCATCGTCAGAGTCGGGGCCAAGCGTCAATCACACGACTCAAAAGGCCGGCCCCGTCGCCGGGACCGGCCTCTCTGATTCTTTAGCGCGGATTAGTAGGTGCGATATACTCTCCGGCTGCCTGATTTGATGTAGCCATAGCCATATGAGTCGTAACACAAGAGCGCAACCTCTTCATACCGTCGGCCGCGGCGATGGAAGATCTGCGAAACCACGTCGCAATCCCCAATATAGCTGCTTCTGTAGAGGTCATAGCCAAAGCTCGCATAGAGCCAGCCTATCGGATTGTAGCCTGTGTTGTAGTGGAAGATGTTGTGAAACGAACAATAATACCCATGGCCGCTTCTCGGTCCGTGGCCGTGTCCGTAATGACGGCCGCGGTAATGGGTCGGATGGGAATAGCGGCCTGAACGATAATGCCGGCGCGTACTGCGGTGACTATCGCTGCGATGCGCCCGGCGATGATCCGCACGCCGGTGATCACGCCGACGGTCTGCGCGGCGATCATCTCTTCGACGATCTGCGCGACGTTCGTCGCGGCGACCATCACGATAGGCGTCTTTCCGGTCAGTCCTGCGATCGGCTCTGCGGTCATCGCGACGGTCCGAACGACGGTCAGCCCTGCGATCATCACGTCGGCGTTCATGTCGTTGGGCGCGGCGTTCACCGTCAGAGCGCTGGGCCTGACGTTGTTGACGCTGCTGACGCTGGCCGCCGGAATCGCTGCGTCGGCGTTCCTGTCGTTGGGCGCGGCGTTCGCCGTCAGAGCGCTGGGCCTGACGTTGTTGGCGCTGCTGACGCTGGCCGCCGGAATCGCTGCGTCGGCGTTCCTGTCGTTGGGTGCGGCGTTCGCCGTCAGAGCGCTGGGCCTGACGCTGTTGGCGTTGTTGACGCTGGCCGCCGGAATCGCTGCGTCGGCGTTCCTGACGTTGTGCGCGACGCTGCTCGCGGGCGTCCACATCATCCTCTCTGGCCATCGCAATTTGAAAAGGTTTTATTGTGTCTACGCCAGTCGCCTGACGTTCTGCGGCATAAGCCGGCGCAGCAAAAAGGGCGAGGCCCATACTTGCCGCTGCGGCTGCCGCCACTATTTTGATATCCATCAAGGGCATTCGCTTCTCCTTGGAAGTCCAGCGAGCCCCCTTAGCGCCCACACACAATTTGCGCGAAGGACGCCAAATGGTCAACGGATATTTGATCACGCATTCGCGATAAATGGCTTGAAATAAGGCGAAAACACGGCGATTGTGACGTGAATGCGGCGAACAAGATACGTACGCGGACAAATGTGGCCGGAATGCGGCGGAGCGCGATAACATAACAACTATGAACCGCGGGTTTTCTTTTCTCGAATTTTTTGCCGGCGGCGGCATGGCCCGCTTGGGCCTGGGTGATTCGTGGTCATGTTTGTTGGCAAATGATTTCGATTCGCAAAAATGCACGGCCTACCGCGCAAATTTTGGCAATGACGATCTGCTTGAAGCCGATATCGCCTCGCTCGGCATCAATGATTTGCCGCCAGCACAGCCTGATTTGATGTGGGGATCGTTCCCCTGTCAGGATTTATCGCTGGCGGGCGCACGAGGCGGCATCAAAGCAAAACGCAGCGGCGCTTTCTTTGCGTTCTGGCGTCTGGTCGAAGAACTGACCGGAGACGGGCGGGGCCCTCGCATTATCGCCCTGGAAAATGTCGCTGGGCTTTTGACGTCGAATGGCGGGCGCGACTTTGCGATGATCGCCGACTGTCTGGCGTCGCTTGATTATCACATCACCGCTATGGTCCTTGATGCGGCGGCGTTTACGCCACAATCGCGGCCGAGGCTTTTCATTCTTGGGTTTGGCCCCGAGGCGCGGCCTGCGCTTGCGGGTGAGCCGATTGCGGAACAGGCCAATCCAGCGGCGCTCCTGTCAGCCGTTGAGCAGCTATCACCAAAAGCAAGGGATCAATGGGTCTGGCTCTCATCTTCACTTTCGACGAGGAGAAATGCCCGCCTCAGTGATCTGATCGAATGGGACGCGAAGCAATGGCATTCGCCAGAACAAACGACATCGCTCCTCTCAATGATGACCGCCAGCCAACGCGCCCGCATCGACGCCATCGCGAAGAACGGCGCCCGCCGCGCCGGCGCCGGATTTCGCCGCACGCGGACGGAAGATGGAACGTCGGTGCAGCGCTTTGAAGTGCGTTTTGACGGCGTTGCCGGTTGCTTGCGAACACCGGCTGGCGGTTCGTCGCGCCAGATCGTCGTTGCCATTGAGAACGGCAATGTACGCACGCGATTGATGAGCCCACGCGAAGCGGCGCGGTTGATGGGCCTGCCGGAAGACTACCAGCTGCCGGAGAGCGCAACTGCCGCCCTCAAACTGTGTGGCGACGGCGTATGCGTCCCCGTCGTCCAATGGCTTGGCGAAAATATTCTTGAACCGGCTTTAGCGAAGCGCGCCCGTAAGGCCGCATGACTCTCCTCAAAAAACGCACCGACGTTTTCTCGCCCGAAAAGCGGTCCGCCATCATGCGGGCAGTGAAGTCTGAGCATACAAAACCAGAGATCACCCTCAGAAAGGCGCTGCATCGTTTGGGCTATCGCTATCGCCTCAATGTGAGAGATCTGCCGGGCAAACCGGATCTGGTCTTTCCCAAATACCAAACCGTTCTGTTCGTGCATGGATGCTTCTGGCACGGGCATCATTGCAAGCGCGGCAAGCGCATTCCGAAAACAAACACGGCCTACTGGACCGAAAAGATCGCCCGCAACAAAGCGCGCGACAAAAAGAACGCCGCTGCGCTCCGCGTCCTGGGCTGGCGTGTTATTACTATCTGGGAATGCAAGCTGAAGACCCTTGATCCAGCCGCGATCCGGATTAAGTCATGAAGCGATGACCAATACGATCGAGATAGGACATGACTTCAACAATGACGGCGGGCGCTATTGGGCGGAAGTCCCCGGCGGCTCAGCGGAGCTGACCTATCGAAATCGCGGCGACGGCGTGATCATTATTGACCACACATTTGTGCCGCCCGAGGCGCGAGGGCGCGACATCGCCCAGCAACTGGTTGAACGCGCAGTGGCGGACGCCCGTGAAACCGGCGTCAAGATTATCCCGCAGTGTCCCTATGTGGCGACGCTGTTTAAGCGCCGCCCGGAGTTGAACGCACTAAAAGCGATCTAGAACGCCTCCGCCGGGAGCGCCATTACTGCATCGGCGCCGGCTTTGACCTTCTCAAGATGCGCGCCGGTATCCGGCAAAATCCGCTCAAGGAAATAGCGCCCGGTGATGAGTTTATTTTTATAAAAATCATCATCCTTGTTGTCGCTTTCAAGCGCGGCTTTTGCCATTTGCGCCCAGGCAAATGCAAGGCAGGTTAACGCAAAGAGATTGAGGTAATCCATCGAACCCGCGCCGGCGTGATTGAAATTTTGCATCGCATTGGCGCCAAGCCATTGCGTCGCGTCGAGGGTGCGCGCTTTCGATGTAGCAAGGCCATCCAGGAAAGGTTTTAATTCCGCGTTGCCTTCATTATCGCTGATGAATTCGTCGATCTCAGCAAAGTAAGACTGCCAGGCGCGACCGCCATCTTTCGTTAGTTTACGGCCGACAAGGTCAAGCGCCTGAATGCCATTGGCGCCTTCATAGATCATCGCGATCCGCGCATCACGCACGAATTGCTCCATGCCCCATTCCTGAATGTAGCCATGTCCGCCAAGCACTTGCTGTGCGTTGGTCGCGTGGGCGTAACCTTTATCAGTGAGGTAGGATTTCAGGATCGGCGTCATCAGACCCATATAATCGTCAGCCTTCTGACGGGTTTCTTCATCCTCCGCTTTGTGGTGAAGGTCGCCATGCAGCGCCGTCCAATACATCCACGCCCGTGCGCCTTCGGTAAATGCACGCTGATCCATCAGCATCCGCCGCACATCCGGATGCACAATCAACGGGTCAGCCGGTTTGTCAGGGTACGCCGGGCCGGTGAGCGCACGGCCCTGCAGGCGGTCATTCGCATAGGCCGCGCCGTTTTGATAGGAAACTTCAGAAATTGCCATGCCTTGCAGACCAACGCCGAGGCGCGCTTCGTTCATCATCGTGAACATCGCTTTGAGGCCTTTGTGCTCTTCGCCGAGAAGATACCCCGTCGCCTCATCGTAGTTCATGACACAGGTCGAATTCGCGTGGATGCCCATCTTCTCCTCGATCGAGCCACATGAGGCGCCATTGCGCGCACCGAGCGACCCATCATCATTGATGTGGAATTTCGGCACAATGAAAAGTGAAATGCCTTTAACCCCTTCCGGCGCGCCTTCAATACGCGCGAGTACGAGATGGATAATATTGTCGGTGAGGTCCTGCTCGCCGGCGGAGATAAAAATCTTGGTGCCGGTAATCTTGTAGCTGCCATCGCCTTGAGGGACGGCTTTGGTCCGCAACAGCCCGAGATCCGTGCCGCAATGCGGCTCAGTGAGGTTCATCGTCCCGCCCCACTCGCCGGAGATCATATTTGGCAAATAGGTTTGCTTTTGCTCGTCTGTGCCATGGGCGTAGATCGCGTCGGCGGCGCCGCGGGCAAGGCCCGGATACATGCCGAACGCCATATTGGCGGCGGAGACCATTTCGCTGACCGCAATGCCGATAATGTATGGCAGCCCCTGTCCGCCATATTCCGGATCGAACGCCAAGCCCTGCCATCCGCCTTCTTTGTAAGCACTGTAGGCTTCTTTAAAGCCCTTTGGCGTCGTTACTGATCCGTCATCGTGACGCGTACAGCCTTCCTTGTCGCCTGACTGGTTGATCGGGTGCAGGACATTGGATGCGAGCTTACCGCCTTCTTCAAGGATTGCCTCAACAAGGTCTTCTGAAACCTCTGAAAACCCTGGCAAATTCGAGTATTTCGAAATCTGCAAGACATCGTTCAACACAAATTGCATATCTTTGAGCGGGGCGGCGTATTCGGACATCGGGGTTCCTCGGTTTTTATGCTTGGAATCGAAAATGCGGGTTGGCGCTGTAAATAGTACGGCCATCCTAATCGCAAGGATTAGAATTGGCATCCTAAGTCTCTTTCATAACCGGCAGAGCTATCCGGCGGCAAGACAGCCCACTGCAATCCAATCGCGCCAATTCGCAACCTCACTGAGGCCCGCTAACCGGCTGGGTGAAAATTTCTTCAAAACTTAAGCGAAAAAGCAGTCCCCGCCCGCCCGAATCGCCGTTAACGTTTCATTAATGACAGGCGACTTCGCTGTCTTTGAAGCCCTTGCGAAGAAGCCTTTGCGGGATAAGCGAAGCAGCTTAACGCATGAATGCTGGGTTTCGGCGTAATCGCGTCGCAAGAAATCAAAATCGGGGGATATCACCCTCGCAAATGACGGGTAACTACCATGAAGTCGAACGCGCCCTGGAGCGTCAAAGGCATTGAACGCGACGCTCGTGAAACGGCTAAGGAAGCCGCCAAGCGAGAAGGCATGACTGTCGGCGAGTGGCTCAACCAGATGATCTATACGGTTGGCGATCCAGAATCCTCCGGCGGCGAAGTCGAGGGATTGCAGCTCCGCGACATCGTGACGGCAATTGAACACCTCAACAAACGGGTTGCTGATTCCCATTTGCAGACTGCTGACCATGTTGGCGACGTCACCCGAAAAATCGGCGATGTAGTTGAGCGCGTACAACGTCTTGAGCGGATCAAACCTGCCGAGGGCACGAATGACGACCTGGCCGTGCGCGTCGAAAAACTTGAGATCGACAGCAATGACCGCGAACGCATCAATGCGCTCAAAGCGCTTGAAAAGGCTGTCGCGCAAGTCGCGGTACAATTTAACACCGCACAGAAAACATCCATCGAACGTCTCGACGCGACAGAACGCCAACTCCAGGAATTTGCCGAACGCATGGACAGCGTTGGCAGCGGCGATGGCGAGAACAGCGGCAATGTCACTGAAGTTGGGTTTTTGAAAGATGCGATTGATGGTCTTTCGTTGCGCATTTCACGCACGGAAAAAATGACATCCGAGGCGGCCAGGCTGAAGGAACAGGCCGGCGCCTCCATGGATCCGGACTTTGTTGAAAGCACAGGCAATCGCCTGCGCATCCTCGGCGATGAAATCAAACGCAGCGGCGATCAGATCCGCACGCTCGAAACCACGATTGCGAAACTATCCCACCAAATCGACGCCGCCGAACGGCGCAGCGCCGAGGGCGTACAGAAAGTAACAGATACGCTCGCTGACCTAAGAGAGAATTTGGGGACCGCAAGCCAAGCCGAGCCAAATCGCGCTGACATCGAGGATGCCGTCGCTTCGGCCAGCAAAGAAACCGAAGCGCGGATCGAAAAACTGCAATCTTCCTTTGAGACGATGATCGATCGGCTTGAGGCCTTTGGTGAACCGGCGCCAAAAATCGGGCGTGAGGAAGCGCCAGCGACCATCGAAACCCCTGAAGATGGCGCCGACGCAGCAGCGGAAACAGCAGCCGACGACGCGCTGGAGTCCGCTTTTAGCTTTGACGAAATTGACGGCGATGACATTGAGGACAGCCTGCCTGCATCAGAGCCAGCGCCAGCATCCGACGAGGACGTCGTGTATGATGATGCATTAACGCAGGCGAGCGACGAAGATGATGAAGACCCGTTTGCTTTTGTCGATGAAATTGACGCGGCGCTTGAAGAAGAACCGGCGAGCGATACAGCCAGCGATGACTTTACTTTCGAGCTTGATGACGGACCTGATGCAGAACCGCAAAATGAACCTGACGAAGGTGCTCGCGCCCTCTTGTCTGAGGTTCAAAATGTTTTCACCCAAAAACCGGTCAGCGAGGCGGCCGACGATGACGAAGACGATGCAGAAGCCGACGATGCGGATGATATCGACCAAATCCTCGCAGCTCTTGATGGTTTTCCGGAAGCAGCGCATACCAGCGCGCCCGATACTGAATTATCAACTGAAGAAGACGACACCCACACCAAGCCGGCATCCGCAGACCTAGAAGACAGCCCTACACCAAGCATCGAGACTAACGATGGCGAAGAAGAACAAGAAGACTTTTTGAAAGCTGCACGGCGCCGCGCAAAAGAAGCCGCTGAACGCGCCGAACAAGAAAAGAAATCTCCGCGCCGGAACTTGACGCCTAAACAAAAAGCCATCCTTGCGGCGCGGGCGCGGAAAAAACGCCTTGCCGAAGCACGCACCGAGAAGACCGAGCCTTCCGCTGACAACAAGGCTGCCGCAGCGGCGGCCGCACGAGATGCTTTGCGCGATACCGTCCCAACAGCCGTTGATTATGATAATGCGACAACGGATGAAGAAGAGAAGAGCGGGCCTTTTGCCGGCATCGCCGCGGCGCTGTCTGGCGTCATCGCCAATCTGCCCTTTATTGGCAAGAAAGCTGATGAAACAGACGAGGATGACCTCAACGCAATTAAGACGTTCGGCAAAGCCGCCCCGCTTAATGACGAAGAAAAAGAAGGGCCCCGCAAACAAGAAAGAGCTGCATTTGATACGTTGAAGTCTAAAGCTGGCGCGCGCCCTCTAACGCTGGCCCTGGGCGTCGGGATATTACTGTCATTTGCTGCGCTGTTTTTTGTTATCAAAGACATCGCTTTTAAGCCAGCAAACAACACAAGCCGGAGCACGCCCGCGACGACAGCGCCCGTGACCTCTACTGATACGCAACCGTCAGCAACCGACATTTCTTCAGATGACGCGCTTGAAGTTCCCGCTCCACCGGCAATCGATCCGCGTACGCTCTATTCGGATGCGATGGCCGGGCTCAGCGCGGCCGAGACAGAATCAGAAACATCGGCGGCAATCGGCAAATTACAGGATGCCGCCGCTCTCGGTCACCCGCCAGCACAGCTGCAGCTTGGCGAGTTTTACAAAACCGGCCAGGCTGTCGAGCAAGATCTTGGGCGGGCGCGTACTTGGTTCCGCCGCGCAGCCAATGGCGGCAATGTGCTTGCGATGCACCGCATCGGCATCATGACGGCGCGCGGCGAAGGCGGCACTGCAGATGCTGGCGAAGCAATCGGCTGGTTTGAACTTGCAGGCAATCGCGGCCTGGTCGACTCACAATATAATCTTGGGGCCATCTTCCACCCAACGGGTGATAGTAACGCGACAAGCATTCAGGACGCCGGTAAAGCCTATTTTTGGTATTCTCTTGCGGCAAAGAACGGCGACCAACAAGCGCAGCCTCTGGCCGCTGGCGTCGCCGCCACTTTGAGCGCGACCGAAAAAGCAACACTCGATAAATCGATTGCCGAGTGGGAAGCGTTACCCGCTGACAAAGAAGCAAATGCGCTGACGCCTGCTGGCTAACGAGGCCGCCTCAAGATGACCGACCGTTGAGCTTGCAGCGCTCCGCTTGGCAGCGCTATAAGCGACTACCAAGCAGTCATTTTTCCGGCGACCCGCGCAATGCAAATCTATCTCCCCATCGCGGAGATTCCTGTCGACCCGTTTGTCGTCATCTTCATGGGCGCCGCTGTTGGGTTCCTGTCGGGCATGTTTGGCGTCGGCGGCGGTTTTTTAATGACGCCGCTCTTGATCTTTTATGGCATCCCCCCTGCTGTCGCGGTCGGTACAGAAGCCTCGCAAATCGTCGCGTCGTCTGTGTCGGGCGTTCTCGCCCATCTAAAACGCAAGACCGTCGACTTTCTCATGGGTGGATTTCTTGTCGCCGGCGGCGGCCTCGGCGCCGTCGTCGGCATCAAGATCTTTCGTTATTTTCGCGCCCTTGGACAAATCGAAACTTTTATTTCGATCACATATGTGGTGTTCCTCGGCGCAATTGGCGCATTGATGATGGTGGAATCCTTGCGCGCCTTGCTCCGCTCACCAGATGCGCCGCGCCCCAAACGAAAGCATCGCAGTGCGGAGTGGATGGCAGCCATGCCCTTTGCCATGCGGTTCCGCCGTTCACAATTATATATTAGCCCGATCCCGCCGATCATACTCGGGTTTTTTGTTGGCGTCCTAGCCGCGATCATGGGGGTTGGCGGCGGGTTCATCATGGTGCCGGCGATGCTCTACATCTTAAACATGCCGACCAATGTGGTGATCGGGACGTCACTCTTTCAAATTATTTTTGTCACCGCCATCGCCACCGTCCTCCACGCAGCGGCCAATCAAACGGTTGATATTATATTGGCGCTCCTGCTGCTGACCGGCGGCGTCATCGGCGCGCAAATCGGCGCCCGCGCGGGACGAAGACTGAAAGGTGAACAACTGCGCGCGTTGTTGGCGCTGATTGTTCTCGGCGTCTGCGCGCGACTATTGTTCGGCCTGGTAACACCGCCAGCCTCACCCTTTATCGTTGAGGTGGTGTCATGATCCGTCTCATCCCGTTCCTTTTTATACTGGCAACAGTAACGCCGGCGCCCGCCGCCGATATCGCGGTCGCCCTCACCAACGAACGTATTGCCGTTGATACCGGCTTTTCCGGGGCCAAGCTAACGCTCTTCGGCGCGGTTGAAGGCATCGCCACGCCGAGAGAGACGGTTGACATTATTTCCGTTATTCAAGGCCCGGCAACAGAGTTTAAAATTCGCAAGCTTGAAAAAAATAAGTTGATCTGGACGCCTGGCAAAGCACGCATCATCAATGAGGCGCCGGGGCTTTATCTTACAACTTCGACACGGCCCATCGGCGATATTGCGCCGCTCCCGGACCAGGCCGCTTATCGTCTGGGCGCCGATTTTTTAGGCGTGACGGTGGAAGACCATATCGGCGACGACATAACTGGCTCGGTCTTCGCCAACGCCTTTTTAAGCGAGGCGGAAGATGCGGGCCTTTATCATGATCAAGTCGGCGGTATCGAGTTCAAGAAAGGCGCGCTATTTGCGATCAATGTTGATCTCCCAGCAAACACCCCTGTCGGCGAATATACGGCCGCCGTCTATCTCTATCAGGACGGCGTCCTTTTGGGCCGTGATTCGGCCGCGCTTATCGTCAACAAAGTTGGCATTGAACGTCAGATCTATGACTTGGCTCATGAGCGGCCGGTCTCCTACGGCTTACTCTGCGTTGTTCTTTCACTTTTTGCTGGTTGGGCCGCCGCTCTTGCCTTTCGGAAATAGGCGGCACTAAGCTAAGGAAAGAGCGGGAGGGGTAATTGATGGCCAATCACCAGCAAGACCAGACCACGCGACTCGGCCTTTTTGGCCTTATTCCGTTTGTGGCGGCCGCGGTAGCGCTGTGGCTGTCGCCATGGCTCTTACCGCAATATGTTGCGCTTGATTTTCATCGCGTCGCGCTGATTTATGGCGGCCTCGTCGTGATCTATCATTCGGGCTTTGGCGCGGGCCTGCAACTTTCGCCAAACGCGCCGTCCAACGGCTCACTATTGCCGGGCATCTTCTTAAGGACAGCCGCGTTTTTCGCTATACTGCCCGATGGCACTCTCGGTTACTCGCTTGGCGCCGCATGGCGACACATGATTATTCTGGCGCTCTTAATTTTTGTCTTAATGCGTTGCTTCGGCGCTGTCGCGGCCGGCGCCCTTCCCGGCTGGTATGGCGCCTTGCGTCTCCGGCTCACCTTTTGGGCCGCCATTGCAATCGTGCTGATCATGAGCCGGCTTCTTTTGTGGGGCTTTTATTAAGATGAGCGCCAACATTCGCTCGCGCGACCAATCGCCCGCATGAACGCAGAAGCCCTGGACCAGCTGGCCATCACGCTCGACCCTCAATCGCAATTGATGCTTGCGGGTGCGATTGTCACCATGATGTTTGCTATTGCTCTCGGATTAAAGCCTGAGCATTTCAGATTTTTAAAATCCGAACCAAAACTTTTCTTCGGCGGCCTGGCAGCGCAGCTGATCGGCCTGCCCGCGATGACCATCGTCCTTGCCGCCGGCCTCTCGCTGCCGCCATCCATTGCGCTCGGCATGATTGTTGTCGCTGCATGCCCAGGCGGTAATGTCTCAAACTTCATGACCTTCGCGGCCCGCGGCGACGTCGCCTATTCGGTATCGCTGACGGCCGGCTCTAGCGTCGTTGCCGCGCTATGGACCCCGACGGCAATCTTGTTTTGGTCCGACCTTTATCCGCCGACGGCCGCGCTGTTGCAGACAATCGATTTCAACCGCACCACTTTCGTTTTACAAACAACCTTGATGTTAGCAGCGCCGCTCACCCTCGGCATGGCGGCGGCGCATTTTCACCCCTCCGTCGCAGAAAAACTCAGAAAACCTCTCGCCTGGTTCGGCGCTGGCGTTCTGGGTTTCGTCATTATCCGGGGGGTTGCTGATTTCTGGCCGGCGCTCGTCGCCGGCTGGGCGCTTATCATTTTCCCCGTCGCCGCCCACAACGCCGCCGCCTTCGCCCTTGGCGCTGGAACCGGGCGCATCTTGGGCGCGAATGATGCGCGGCGACGCTCCTTGACGTTCGAGGTCGGTATCCAGAATGCCGGGCTCGCCGTTGTTCTTTTGCTCGCGCAACTCAAAGGTCTTGGCGGCGCGGCGGCGATCGCTGCTGCATGGGGCGTTTGGCACTTCGCCTCCGGCGGGACTATGATTGCCCTGTTCCGATATCTCGACCGACGAAAGGCCGCCCAATGACATTCGATCTCAAAATCACGGACGGTCTGGTTTATGATGGCGACGGCGGGAAAGCGTGGCGCGCCAATATTGGCGTCAATGACGGGCGCATCACAGAGATCGGAAAATGCGAGGGGCGCGCCGATCAAATAATTGACGCCGGCGGCGCCATCGTTACGCCTGGCTTCATTGATCTGCACACGCATTATGACGGGCAGATTTCATGGGACGAAGAATTGCGCCCTTCCGTCAACCATGGCGTCACGACATTGTTGATGGGCAATTGCGGCGTCGGCTTTGCACCGGTCAAGCCGCAAGATCACGACCGTCTTGTCCGGCTGATGGAAGGCGTTGAGGACATACCCGGCACGGCGCTTCATGAAGGGCTCACCTGGAACTGGGAAAGTTTTCCCGACTACATGAAGGCCATAGACGCCATGGCCCACACAATCGATTTCGGCGTGATGATCGGTCACGATCCTGTGCGGGTCTACGCCATGGGCGAACGCGCGAGCGCCTTTGAGCAGGCAAGTGACGAAGACATCGCGAAGATGCGCAACCTTGTGCGTGAAGCCATGGAGGCCGGCGCGGCGGGATTTTCAATTGGCCGCACTGATGTTCACCGCACCGCGGATGGCGACTGGACGCCAAGCGCTGAGGCGAGCGCAAAGGAACTCACCGGGATTGCCGAGGCGCTCAACGGCCTCGACCACGGCGTCCTGCAGATTGTCAATGATTTTAACCTGGAGCGCGAGGGCGACCAATTTGATGATGAGTTCGCAATCGTCGAGTCTTTTGTCCGCGCCGCTGGCGGGCGCCCCGCCTCCATGTCGCTGATGCAACGGGACATGGCGCCTGACCAGTGGACGCGCATTCTCTCCGCAACCGAACGCCTCAACAAAGACGGCGTCGATTTTCGCGTGCAGGTCGCACCGCGCGCCATTGGCGTTTTTCAAGGGCTTCAATGCACCTTTCACCCGTTGATGGCGCAGCCAAGCTATATTGAGATCAAGGACAAACCACTGGAAGAACGCGTGGCGATCATGCGCGACCCGGCATTCAAACAAAAATGCCTTTCGGAAAAACCGGTGACGCTCGCCGGTGAAGGCTCTTCGGTGCCGCCTATAGCCGATACCATGATCGCGGCGATTGAAATGGTTGCTAACAAATTCTTCCGCCTTGGCGCCACGCCCGATTATGAGCAACCTCAAGAGCAATCGCTCGGCGCAGAGGCCCGCCGCGACGGCGTTTCTGCGATGGAAAAACTGTACGATACGCTGCTGGAGCTTGATGGGCGCCAGCTGATCTATTTTCCGATCTACAACTTCACCGAGTTCAACTACGACAATGTCCACAAGATGCTGACCCATGAAAATGCAATGCTCGGTTTGTCGGACGGCGGCGCCCATGTCGGGACGATCTGCGATGCGAGCTTTCCGACTTATCTCTTGTCCTATTGGTGCCGTGATCGCGACAACGACAAGATCGACCTTGCCCGCGCAATACAAATGCTCACCGCCGATGGCGCCGATTATCTTGGCTTGAAAGATCGCGGCCGACTAAAAGTCGGTATGCGCGCCGACATCAACGTCATCGATCACGACAAGCTGGCCCTTGGTCCGCCGCGCATGGTGCAAGACCTTCCTGCCGGCGGGCAACGCCTGTTGCAACCTGTCTCGGGCTACCGAGCCACGTTCGTTGCCGGCGAACAGGTCATCGATAATGACGTGGTGACCGAGGCACGACCAGGCCGATTGGTGAGGTTTGGGTGAACGGAGAGACCATGAACTTCACATTCGATACAGCCCCTAACATCATTTTCCGATCCGGCGCGACGCAAGACCTCGGCAATCTCGTCGCTGCGCGGTTCTCGCGCCCTATCCTCCTGACCGACAAAGGCCTGATCGACGCCGGGCTTGTGCAGCCTGCGCTCGACAGTCTGAAAAAGGCAGGGCTAGACGTCCTTCTGTTTGACGATGTCGCCGCGGACCCGCCGGCGCCAAAGGTAAAAGAAGCCGTCGCTGCCGCACGCGACCACAAGGCCGATGGCGTCATCGGTCTTGGCGGCGGATCGTCCATGGATACGGCGAAAGTCGTCGCCGTCCTGTTAAATTCCAACCAAACGCTCGAAGACATTTACGGCACGAATATGGTCAACGGCGACCGCGCGCCGCTGGTCCTGTCGCCGACAACGGCCGGGACGGGTTCAGAGGTGACAGCCATTTCGGTGATCACGAGCGAAGACGATTTGAAACTCGCAGTCGTCGATAACGCCCTTTACCCCGACCTTGCCGTGCTTGACCCGGAATTGACCCTCGGCCTGCCGCGCCATGTCACCGCCGCGACGGGTATTGATGCGATGGTCCATGCAATTGAGGCCTATACGAATATTCACCGCAAGAACCCGCTTTCCGATGCGCTGGCGCGGGAAGCCTTGCGGCTGCTCTCGTCAAACATTGTCGCTGCTTGCGAAACGCCCGGCGATATTAAGGTCCGCGAGAACATGCTCCTCGGCGCCATGCTGGCAGGGCAGGCCTTCGCCAACTCACCGGTCGGCGCCGTCCACGGGATGGCCTATCCGCTCGGTGGTATTTTTCATATTCCCCACGGGCTTTCCAACTCGTTGATGCTGGAGCCAGTGTTGAAATTCAACTCACCAAATGCCGCCCACCACTATGCCGAACTTGCTGACGTCGTTGCGCCCGGCTCATCGGGAAGCGATCAGGACAAATGCAACAGCTTCATAAAAAAAATGGTGGGAATTGTTGAAGCGACCGGCGTCGAACGACGCCTGACGCAACTGGGGATTTCACACAACGACCTGCCGCGTATGGCCGAAGACGCAATGAAGGCGCAACGCGTTTTGCAGAACAATCCGCGCAAGGTCACCTATGACGATGCACTGGCGATGTACACGGAAGTCCTTTAGCCATCCTGCAGGAACAGGACGGCCAAGGCTTAATAGATCTTACAATCGTCTCCGCAACCCGAGAGATAGGCGTAAAGACGCGCTGGAAATGCAGCTTCCGCGGCAAGCCCAAATGATCCAATCACGATGAAGGCGGGAATTGCCAGCACCGCGAGCAGAGCAAACAATCCAAAACCGGCCGCGCCGACAAAGCTCGATGCAACAGCGCCAACCAGCCCCAAGACGAAAACCGCGGGAACAAAAATGATCAGCACAAGCGCCATTACCATGGCATGCATCAACATTAGAAAGAAAAGTCCCGACACCACCAGGCGCCAGAAATTTCCTTTCGTCATTTTCCAGGCGTCCCCAAAAGCGATTCGGTTTTCCACCGCGGCAATCGGCAACGCCAACAAAAACCGCATCACGATCCACAACCAAACGAGGAACAGCCATATAGAAACTGCGGCTGTCGGAGCAATTACAACAAGACTGGCTTCGCCCTCAGCGGCGCCGACGAGACTGACAGCGAGCATAACGACACCGGCAATTAGCCCAAAGAATATGACAGCGGACACGCCCACCAAAATTGCGTAGAGCAGTCGCACAACAAAGTATCGCAATTCACGACTGCCTAGCGCGAAGTAAAACGGCAGGGATGGCGGCTCGTAGGCCGCCAGAGTCGACGCCCGCGTTACGGCGACGTAAACACACGACAAAATCAACGACACTACAAATGGTAAAATAATGCTTTGTAAAATGTAGAACGCAGAAAAACCCGGGTGCGTTATAACTCGTTCCAGCGCCGCCTCAGATGCGGACCAATCCATGTCGCCAATCCCAGCCGAACCGAGAAGCAGAACAAACGACGCGAAATAAACAAGCAGACTCAAGAAAATTGGAAGCCACGCGATCCTGATGACCATACCAATACGTTCAAAACCAAACAGCACCGCCTCTAACGGCGGACGCAATACCGGCGTTTTCATGATTTCACCCTACCCCGTATAACCCCAAAGGGCATGAAAGGGCCCACGCAAAAAAATGTCAATGCATTCAATGTGCGCCCATATACAGAAATCCGTTGGTAATTGACTTAAAACACGGAGTTTTTTCTTGACCGAAACCAAAAAATCGCCGCGTACCGCATACAAACACTTTACGCCGATCCAGACCCGCTGGGCGGACAATGACATTTACGGCCACGTCAACAATGTCGCCTATTATGGTTTCTTCGACACGATTGTGAATGAATATCTGATCAGCGCAGGCGCGCTCGATATTCATGAAGGCGCCGTCATCGGGCTTGTTGTGGAAACCCAGTGCAATTATTTCGCGCCGGTTTCTTTCCCCGATGAACTCGAAGGCGCTTTGCGCGTCGCGCATATCGGCAATTCATCCGTACGCTATGAAATTGGCGTCTTCAAACAGAACGACGACGCGCCGGTCGCCGAGGGACATTTTATCCATGTCTATGTGGATCGGGAGACGAGGCGGCCGGCGAAATTACTGGACGTGTTGCGCGCGGCGCTGGAGAAAATCTCAAGCTAACCCCGCTCCCCAATCGTCGTCCTGTGCAACAGCCGCGCATGCCCATCATAACCACGGGTAGCCATATGCAGCACCGAGCGATTGTCCCACATAACGAGCATATTCTGTTCCCATTTGTGCCTATACCGAAACTCTTCGCGCGTTTGCCACGCATAAAGCTCACCCAAGAGCGCCATGCTCTCTAGAGGGTCCATCTCCGCAATCGCGGTGACATACCCAACGCAGCCGAAAACTCCCTCTTGCCCCGTTTCCGGGTGTTTACGGATAAGTGGATGCTGCCGTTCAACACGCGCGTCATCCGAAGGGGTGATGGTCATCGACCGCGCGGCTACATCGCCGTCGCCATAGGCGCCATCCGGCGCGTAAGCGAGACGCGCTGAATGAACCGCCTTCTTGCCCTCAAGCCGCCGGCGCAGATCAACCGGCATTTTCTCCAGCGCCAGATGCTGGTTCGTAAACAGCGTATCGCCGCCGACCGGCGGAATGGTGATGGCGAAAAGACATGTCCCTGCCGGCGGCGTCTCCTGAAAGCTCCAGTCGGTGTGCCATGTTTCGGCAAAGACAGGGCTGGTTTCATGTGCCTTGCGCTTCACCGCGATGATGTGGTCACGCCCCTCTACGGGTGCGATAAATGGATCATCTCCAAATGGGCCAAAATAAAGCGTGAAGCGCTCAAGATCGTCGTCACTCATGGCCTGATCTGGAAAGGCCAGTACATGATGCACCAGCCAGGCGGCGCGAATATTCTCAATGACCTCTTCGGGAAGTGGTTTCGTCAGGTCAACGCCGCGAACGCTTGCGCCGCAGGCCTCGCCCGACGGGATAATCTCAAAGCTCATGCGCAACCGGTTCCCTTCTTCGCAACCCTTTGATAGACCATAATAAAACAATACGGAAACAAGGCCGGCCATGTCCATTATTGAAACCAAAATCGACACGCGCTCGCAGGGCTTTGCCGCGAACAAAAAGGCAATGCGCGCGCAGATTGACCAACTCCACGCGAATTCAGACCGTGTCGCAGAGGGCGGCGGTGAGCGCTACAATGAGCGCCACAAAAGCCGCGGTAAATTACTGGCGCGCGAGCGCATATCGCGGCTGCTCGATCCCGGTGCCCCGTTTTTGGAGGTCGGCCAGTTCGCCGCCTGGGAAATGTATTCCGGCGATGTCATGTCCGCGGGTGTCGTCACCGGCATCGGCCGCATCGCAGGCGTTGAATGCATGATTGTCGCCAACGACCCCACCGTCAAAGGCGGCACCTATCACCCGATGACAGTAAAAAAACATTTGCGCGCACAGGAGATCGCGCTCGAAAATCGTTTGCCATGCATTTATCTCGTTGAAAGCGGCGGCGCCTTTCTGCCAATGCAGGATGAGGTTTTTCCGGATAAGGACGATTTCGGGCGGATATTTTTTAATCAGGCGCAGATGTCATCGAAAGCCATTCCGCAGATCGCCATCGTTCATGGCTCCTGCACGGCTGGCGGCGCCTATGTCCCGGCGATGTCAGACGAAGCCGTGATTGTCAAAAAACAGGGCACGATTTTTCTTGGCGGGCCGCCGCTGGTGAAAGCCGCCACCGGTGAAATTGTTTCTGCAGAAGATCTTGGCGGCGGCGACACCCATACGCGCATTTCCGGCGTCGCCGACCATCTCGCCGATGATGACGATCACGCCCTCGGCCTCGCGCGTTCAATCGTTTCACGATTGAACTGGGTCAAGCTCGGCGAGGTAACGATGGTCAACCCGGAACCGCCGCTTTATGACCCGGAAGAACTTTACGGCGTCGTTGAGGCCGATGCGCGCAAACCCTATGACGCACGGGAAATTGTTGCGCGGATTGTCGACGGTTCAAAATTCGATGAATTCAAACCGCTTTATGGCTCCACGCTGGTCACAGGCTTCGCGCGGCTCCACGGATTTCCTGTCGGCATTATTGCCAATAACGGCATTCTTTTTTCCGAAAGCGCCAAGAAAGGCGCGCATTTTATCGAGCTGTGCTGTCAGCGCAAAATCCCCTTAGTCTTCCTACAGAACATTACCGGCTTTATGGTCGGGCGCGCTGCGGAAGAAGGCGGCATTGCCAAAGACGGCGCCAAACTGGTCACCGCTGTCGCCACCGCAGGCGTGCCGAAATTTACAATCGTTATCGGCGGGTCATATGGCGCCGGCAATTACGGCATGTGCGGGAGGGCTTATGGCCCCCGCTTTATGTTCATGTGGCCAAATGCACGCATCTCCGTCATGGGCGGTGAACAGGCGGCCAGCGTTCTCGCCACTGTCAGGCGCGACGGCATGGAAACAAAGGGCGAAGACTGGCCCGTCGCAGAAGAAGAAAAGTTCAAAGACAAAATCCGCGCCGACTATAACGCCCAAGGCTCGCCCTATTACTCTTCCGCCAGGCTATGGGATGACGGCATTATCGATCCCGCGCAAACACGCGATGTATTGGGCCTGTGCCTTTCCGCATCGCTGAACGCACCAGTTAATGAAACCAAATTCGGCGTCTTTAGGATGTGAGGAATAGATGAGCGACCAATTCTTGATAACCACCATCGACAAGCGCGGCATCGCGCGCCTCACTATGAACCGTCCCGATTTGCGCAACGCTTTCAATGAGCAGATCGTCCATGAGATTTGCGAGGCCATGGGGCGCCTTAGCAGCAATACTGGCGTTAAGGCGATTGTTCTTACCGGCGCGGGCAAAGCTTTTTCTGCCGGCGCGGACCTCAATATGATGCGCCGGGCTGCCGGTTACTCCTCCGCGGAAAACAAGGATGACGCCCGCCGCCTCGCCCATATGCTGATTTCGATTTACGATTCACCCAAGCCGACGATTGCACTGGTCAACGGCCCGGCCATGGGCGGCGGACTTGGTCTTATTGCGGCCTGCGATATTGCGATTGGCGCCGAGGATGCTTTTTTTGCGCTCTCCGAAGTGCGGCTAGGGCTTATCCCTGCCGTTATTTCACCATTTGTTATCCAGGCGATCGGCACACGCCACGCCCGACGGTATTTTATTACGGGGGAGCGCTTTGACGCGGCCACCGCTGAAAAGATCGGCCTCTTGCATATCATGGCGGCGCATTCGGAAATAGAAGGCAAGCTGGATACGATGATCGACGCCTTGCTCACTTGTGGCCCCCATGCCATGCGCGAGGCAAAAGAACTGATCCGCACTGTCTGTGGGCGGACGATCGATCAGGGCGTGATGAAAGACACCGCTGAACGCATAGCGCGCCTGCGCGCCAGCGACGAGGGCAAGGAAGGCGTCACAGCATTCCTTGAAAAGCGTAAAGCCTCATGGCTGGCTGAATGATGGAAAGGCTGGGCCGCGTCATCCGTAAAGTTCGCACCGATGATCATGAGGCGGTGAGCGCCCTCGTCAGCGCCGCTTTCAAGCGCGATGACGAAGCCCATCTTGTCCAGCGGTTGTGGGCTGAGGGCGCCGTAAAGTTTGAGCGGCTTGTAGAACTTGGCGGCGAAGTTGTCGGCTATTGCGCCTTCAGCGCGGTCACCTGCAAACCCGAACTCGATGGATTGCTCCTGGGCCTGGGCCCGGTTGCCGTCGCGCCTACCCACCAAGGCCAAGGGATTGGCGAGGCTGTCATCAAAGAGGGCTTGAAAGTCTGCGAGGAAAACGGCGCAAGGCTGATCGCGGTCCTTGGCGAACCCGGCTATTATAGCCGCTTCGGGTTTGAAGCCGCCGCGAAGAAAAAAATGAGCTGGGCGGGCTTCGATGCGGGTGACGCCTTTCGTATCATCGATAGCGGTGACATCGATACCAATGAAATTCGCACGATCCATTATCACCCGGCCTTTGACGACCTATCCTGAGGAATTATGTTTAAGAAAATCCTGATTGCCAATCGTGGAGAGATCGCTGTGCGGGTCGCAAAAACCGCACGAGCGATGGGTGTAAAGACGGTTGCCGTTTATTCCGACGCAGATGCCAACGCACCGCATGTGCGCGCTTGCGACGAGGCGATCCATATCGGCCCATCGCCGGCGGCGGAAAGCTATCTGCGCGCCGAAAAAATCATCGCCGCTTGTAAAAAAACCGGCGCTGAGGCTGTGCATCCCGGCTATGGATTTTTGTCGGAGAATGCTGACTTCGCCGATGCGCTCGACAAAGCTGACATTGTTTTTATTGGGCCGACCGCCAAGACCATCCGCGCCATGGGGTCAAAATCCGCAGCGAAGGATCTGATGGAAGCCGCGAAAGTGCCGACAACGCCAGGCTATCAGGGCGAAGATCAGGCAGTCGCCACGTTCAAAAAGGAATCAAAGCGCATCGGTTACCCGGTCCTGTTAAAAGCCACCGCCGGCGGCGGCGGCAAGGGCATGCGCATGGTCGAAAAGGAGACGGACCTTGAAGACGCGCTAAAATCGGCGCAGCGCGAAGCAAAATCAGCCTTTGGCGATGATCGGTTTCTGGTTGAAAAATACGTTGCACGCGCGCGCCATCTTGAGGTGCAGATCTTCGGCGATGGCAGGGGCAACGTCGTTCATATGTTTGAGCGTGACTGCTCGGTCCAGCGACGCCATCAAAAAGTCATTGAAGAAGCGCCGGCGCCAAACTTACCCCAAAAGATTCGCAAGAACTTGCTGGAAGCTGGCGTCAATGCCGGCAAGGCAGTCGATTATCGCGGCACCGGTACGGTTGAGTTTCTTTATGATGAGCAATCGGCTGCGGTTTATTTCATGGAGATGAACACCCGCCTGCAGGTTGAACATCCTGTTTCGGAATTGATTACCGGACAAGATTTCGTTGAATGGCAATTGCGCATCGCCGCGGGCGAAGGCTTACCAATGCCGCAAGAAGCGATATCTGAAAAAGGCCATGCCTTTGAGGCCCGGCTTTACGCTGAAAATCCGGCTCAGAATTTCGCGCCATCGATTGGTACGCTGACAACATTATCGCTGCCCGATGACATCGCCCGCATCGACTCTGGCGTGGAAGAGGGTCAGGAAATAACCCCATACTACGATCCAATGATTGCCAAGATCATTACTTATGGATCAAACCGCGAAGCCTCACTTGGTGGAATGCGAACGGCGCTGGAACAGACCCGCGTCGCCGGGCTCGAGACCAACGCAAGATTTCTACACGCCCTCGCCGCTGATTCCGACTTCGTCAGAGGTGACGTCTCGACGCGCTACATTGAAGATCATGAAAAGGCATTATTCGACCAACCGGACATAGATACGCGTATTCTTTCCACTGCGTTGTTTGCCCGCCATCTCGAAAAACGCGCCGGCTGTGGCGGCGATCCTTGGGAAGCACTCACTGGCTTTCGTCTCAACCGGCCACAAAAAGCCGTCTATTGGATTGAGCATGACGGCAAGCCAGCACTAGCGACCCTTAACCGTAAGGCCGATGGCATTCATGTGACGCTCGAGCCCAACGCCGCCGCGGCTGTGCGGCGTGAGGGGGAAGCCGCGGGCGCACCCGTCAATTTCATTTTTAACGGAACGCAAACAAAAGACGGCGCCTATCGGATGACCGTTGACGGCGAAACGTTCAACGCCGACGCAGTCAAGCACGGGCAATCCTTACGACTCTTCATTGGCGCGGATTTCTGGGACATTTGCTTCCCCAACCCCCTCGCCGGTATCGCCGCGCATCATTCCAGCGAAGGCTCCCTGACCGCGCCCATGCCCGGCGTCATCACCCTGCTGTCGGCCAAGCCGGGCGATAGCATCACGGCGGGCGGCGCCCTTCTCGTGATGGAAGCAATGAAGATGGAGCACACGATCAAGGCGCCTTATGACGGTGTTATTAGAGCCTACAAATTTAATGCCGGTGAGCAGGTCAAAGATGGCGACTTGCTGGTGGAGTTTGAGGAAAGCGCGTGAGCAACCACATCAATATCGTCGAAGTCGGCCCGCGCGACGGTCTGCAAAATGAAAAACAGACCATTGACGTTGCGACCAAAGTCGAGCTGATCGAACGCCTCGCCGACGCGGGTCTGAAATCCGTTGAGGCCGGCGCGTTCGTGTCGCCGAAATGGGTGCCGCAAATGGCGGCGTCGGACGAAGTGCTGGCGACGATTAAACGCCGCGACGGCGTCTCCTACCCTGTCCTCACGCCCAACATGAAAGGCTATGAGGGCGCACGCGCTGGCAAGGCCGACACCGTGGCGATCTTTGGGGCGGCATCCGAAAGTTTTTCCAAAAAAAATATCAACGCCACCATCGATGAAAGCCTCGAACGGTTTCAACCGGTTGTCGAGGCGGCGGAAGCAGAGGGCGTTCGCGTGCGCGGCTATGTTTCCTGCGTCCTTGGCTGCCCCTATGAGGGCAAAATCGCGCTGGCAGATGTCGTCAAGGTTTCAAAAGCGCTATACGACATGGGCTGCTATGAAATTTCCCTCGGCGACACGATCGGCGTCGGGACCGCCGGCGAAGCCCGCCAAATGATCCGCGCGGTTGCCGGAGAAATCCCGGTCAACGCGCTGGCCGGGCATTTTCACGACACTTATGGCCAATCGCTTGCAAATATTTACGCCGCGATTGAAGAAGGCGTCAAAACCTTTGACTCCTCCGTATCCGGATTAGGCGGCTGCCCTTATGCGCCCGGCGCCAGCGGCAATGTCGCAACCGAGGATGTCGTCTATATGCTTCATGGTTCAGGCTTTGAGACTGGCGCCGATCTCGATGCGCTCATTGAGACAAGTCTTTGGGTCTCGAAAAAACTTGGCCGCAAACCCGCCTCGAACGTAACGCTCGCGCGGGCCGCTGCGGCCACGTAAATATCTTACGCGGCTGCTTTCGCAATTGCCTCGATGTGACGATGATCCGTACCGCAGCAACCGCCGAGCACGGTGAGACCAGGAATGAGACGACGAAGCGCCGCGCTTTCCAGCCCCAGTTCATTCGGATTGCCATCGTCGAGCGCTTCGGCGTCATCAAGCTCCGCATGGCTGCATTTCGATGCATTTGTGCGAAGGCCCTTCAGACGAGAAAGCCATGACCCGCCCGCTTCCAGAACATGAGCAAAATGCGTCGGGTGGGCGCAGTTGATCATGTAATAAGCCGGCGTTGCGCCGCTTTCGAAATCGGTTTCCATGATGGCTTCACCGAGTGGTTGCCCGGTTGGCAGGCGACCATCCGTCTCAACCGTAAACGAGATAACCGCCGGCATTTTTGCATCAGACGCCGCACGGGCAATGCCGATTGCCTCGGGCGCATTGGTAATGGTCATTGCGGTCACAAGATCCGCTTCAGTTTGCGCAAAAAGGTCAGTCTGGAATGAGTGATAGGCCTGCGCCTCCTGCCAGGTCATGACCTCGCCGGGATCATATCCGTCGCCGCGCGGCCCGATACTGGCGGAAAGAACAAATGGCTGCTTCAGTCCAACTGCGTCCCTCACCTCCGCATAAGGGCGACAGCTTTTTTATTGAGCGCCTCTAACTCGGGCTGTTCATAGCCAAGCTTCTTCCCCCAATCGGGGCTTGCCCGCCAGGTCGGCGCCTCGACGACAAACCCGCATACATGCCGGGCCGCGACATCCGCATAACGGTGATAGTAATCGCGCAGTTTCTGGCGCCCCTCTTCCGCCCGCATCATATCGATTGCCGCAAACAAGGGCAGCTCTATCCCCTCGTGAAAAATCATCACGGTTTCCAGACCGCCATCGGTCAGAAATAACTCACCGCCTAGCTGCGGCAGGGCGTTTCGGTAACGCGCCATCTTTTACTCTCCATTGCTCACCTTGTCGCGGGAGATAAGAACCGCGGCCCCGTTTCGGGACCGCCGAAAGATCGGAACTGACCCTGTCTTTTGTTAGGGGTGTGCGGCGCGCCTAAAGCTCGCTGGCATAAACCGGCTGAATATCCACCGGCAGATATGTCAGTGAAGCGATGATGCGTTCCGCATTGGCGTCGAGCGTAGCGTATTCATCGAGGAAGGCTTTGGCGTTGTCATAATCGCCATCGCCTTGAACGATGACAATATCTCGCGTCAGATCCGTGATCGCCTGCTCCAGCTTTACGAAATCAAGGCGGAATTTTTCCGCGTCACGGTCCCATTCGAAAGCGCCCGCTTCCTTGAAATAGCTATACTGGAAGGCGGCTCCTTTGCCGTGGGCCTCATTGATGCCAAAGCGCATGGCGCGGAAAAGCCCGACGAAATAGGTCGCAAGAAAGCTCTCTTTCTCAGCGATCGGCATTTCGCCACGCTCCATCATATAAAGGATATTGTAGGCGCCCATAACGTCCGCCTTGCCTTCCTCCGTCTGCGTATAAAGCTCTTTAAGCTCAGCACTGACGGTCGTCTCTTCGCCGTCTTTGGTGATGGAACCCGGTCCAAGACTATGGGCCAACTCATGGAACAGCGTTTCACCGGCCATATATTTTTTGACGAGCAAGGCTGCTTGCTCGTTGACCAGCACAGCCTCTGCCATCGGGTTCAAAATGCGGTCGAACTTGGCGCCGAGCACATTGTTCAAAACAACTTTCTTGGCGCCTTTTGCTTCGCGCACCCGCTCATCGTTAGGCAGGTTGAAAGCGATAGTCTGCACGCCCGGCACATTGTCACCGCCGCCATGCACCTGATAGGCCGCTGCAATCGGCGATTCAAATCCACGCTTGAAGTTCTTATAGCTCTCCTCGACAGGCAGGTTGGCTTCCATGTCTCGAAGGAAATCTTTGTATTTAGCCAGCGCCGCGCTCTCTTCCGGATTTTTCACCGTGATGAATGCCTCGTAAGCGGTTTTGTAGCCGAATAGCCTATCCGTATAGACCTCATAGGGACCAATCGCGGCCTCAATTGGACCGTTAAGATCCATCCACGCCATTTCCGATTCAAAATAATCATCGGTCAGAAAACTTTCCGCTCGCAAGGTCAAAAACTTTTTGAGACTTTCATTCACGGTGATCTCCGCCGCTTCGCGCATCAACGCTGCTGCAGGCTCCAGCCATTCGCGGTAGTGTTGCGCATAGGGAATAGCAACAAGGCTGTCCCCGTCGCGGCGGATCACTGTGTAGCCGCTGGTGAAAGCGTCTTTATCTTCCGGATGCGCTTCAATCCAATTCTCAAATTCCTCACGCGTCATATCGACTGGATAAAACGCGGCGCCGTCGGGCATCGGCGTATCGCCAGAAAATGGTTTGTTGTGATCGAGCGTATCCCACGGACCAAAATGCAAATCAAAAAGGTCAAGCACCAACTTCTTGTTCGGGATGTCGCTTTCAACAATTTCCGCGCGCCAGGCGGGATTTTGTTCACTGCGTTGACGCAGATATATTTCACTCATCAACTCGCCGACCTGATTGAGCTTGTTGATAACCGCCCGTTCTTTATCGTTGAGAAATGAGATGTCAGGGTTCATATCAACGATCGCAAACTGGTCGCGCATGGCCCGAAGCGCCTCGAGCTCGGCCACCGCTGCCTCGTCATTCTCGTCAGCAAGAAGTTCAGCGTTGACGTCAACGACTTCCATCGCGTTGATAACCGGCTCACTAACCTGATCGGCGGATTCGTCCTTCTCGGCCGAACAGGCGGCAAGCAATGCGATAAGGGATACAGCGACAAATTTTCTCATGGGAAGGCTCCTGGCGCGCAAGGCGCATGTCAAATCGGTGGGCGAGCGCCCAATTACGCATGTTCTAATTCGAACGGGCGCAACAATAAAGGCTCAGCGTCACAACGCCTGGCGCCGAACATGACTCCGGAACAAATTCGGTCAGTTGCTGGCGACCACGGCTCGTTCGAGGGAAAAATGGTACTTTGAGACTTCAGAACCAAACCGGCGCACTGACCAGCCAAAAGCGACAATTGGCATGTCGGCGCCGACCGCGCACCAGATCGTATCTACATCAGTGACCCCGCCATCGCCGCTGGCCGGCGGCGTGACAATACTTGCGCTCCAATTGGACGCTCCAGATGGCGGGACCACGAAAGCCGACGAATATCGCGACAGGCGGATGCCTTCTTTTGTGAAGCAGTCGATATAGGCGTTTGCCGGCTGGCGGCTGTTTGGATTGATTGTCGACAATTCGAAAGTCTGCCTCAGCCTTTTTCGATCGATTGTAAACGGTTCGCCATTTATCGTACCGGGAGAATTTTCCAGCATTGGCGATATCCAATGCTTCGCGCCGCTATTCAGCCCCGGTCCGCGTAAGCGATCTTGCGGAATCTCAACCGGCCCAATAACTGGCCGCTTCAATTCCTCAAATTGCTGTTGAAGGTCTTGTTGCGCCAACGCGGGAACAGCCCCGCTGATCGCCACAATCGATGACGCCATTAAAACAAGCTTTTGAAATCGCATGACTTTCTCCCCACTTCGTTGCCAGCATCTGCAATGGATTTTTTGAATGCACAACGGGTCCCGTCGTTGCGATCATTATTCTGCCTTATCTGTGCGATATTTGCTATATGCAGGTGGAATGAATGCTTGCCACGCTGCGGCGCATCAAAGTACGGGTTCTGTAGTTTTCATAGGGGAATGTATGCGACGCCTTTTCGCACTTGTTGGTATATTGACGATTGTTTTCACGCAGGCAGGCCATGCTCAGGAAAAAGATTTTCAATCCTGGCTTAAGGGCTTTCGTGCAGAAGCCGCCGCCGCTGGTATCAGCGATGTAGTGATTAACGCGGCTTTTGAGGGCGTCACGATCGATGAGCGCGTCTATGTACTCAACGACAATCAGCCTGAGTTTTCCCGCGCCATCTGGGATTATCTTGACAGCGCGGTTTCCGAAAAGCGTATCGAAAACGGCCGCGCCAGCTTCGCCGAGAACAAAATCCTGCTTTCGCTGATCGAACACGCTTATGGCGTCGATGCGGAGATAATTGTCGCCATCTGGGGCCTTGAATCTTCATACGGAGCAAATCTCGGCAGTTATGACGCCATTCAGGCCTTGGCGACCCTTGCTTTTGAGGGACGGCGAACCGGTTACGGTCGCGC
>JAJFGC010000097.1 GCA_021776345.1 Hyphococcus sp.
AGGTTCGAACCAGTCGTTCGCTATGGCGAGTTCCGAGTGACCGGTCTCGACGAACTGGCGGAAGAAGCTGCCGAAGAGAGACTCGACGTCGGATTAAATTATTGGATCGCGCCATCTGTTGTTGTGCGGGGCGTTGGCGAGTGGCGCGACTTCACTGCCCGCCATGACGATGATCCATCGTCAGAAACACGGTATATTCTCCAATTTGCATACGGATTTTAACGGAAAGGCGTTTGTCATGAAGAAGCCAATATTGATCCTAGTGGGCAGCACTTTCCTGGCCGGGGCTGCAATCATCGCGCAAACAACTGCGCAAACTCCGCCGAACTCCGAAATGACGGCGGCGCAATCGGATGCAGCGGCTGGAGCGCGCGGCGCGCAAGCTTGGGCAAACCACTGCAGCCGATGCCATAACCTACGTTCCCCGAGTGAGTTAAACGCCGAGTTGTGGGGTGTTTCGGTCCAGCATATGCGGGCGCGCGCAAACCTACCAGGGAACGTTGCGGATGATATCAAGTTATTCCTGATGTCAAGCGCAGCAACAAAGACGCAGGCTTCTGCACTAAGGCAAATGGAGACGTCTGCTTCGTCATTTGCGAATTTGAACCCTGGTGATTATTTGCACGGAAAAGAGGTCTATTCGCAGACATGCATTGCCTGCCATGGAGCAGACGGCAAGGGAACGATCCCGGGCGTACCTGACTTAACACTCGTTGACGGCCGGCTTGCTAACGCTGACGATGCCGTTCTAAAAAATATCATCGACGGTTTTCAAAGCGAGGGTTCGTTGATGGCGATGCCGCCCAAGGGTGGAAACCCCGACTTGACTGAGCAGGATATCGCCGACGTGCTCGCCTATATGCGCAAAGAATATGGTATCGTACCGAGCACAGAGGAATAACGTCGCAATCTTGAAGCGCCGTCGCAATGCAGCACGGCCAATACCCCTCGATCACGTTACGGACGCATTAGTTAGGAAAGAAAGGTTCTGAAAATAATAAGAAAACACCTTCCACCCATATATTTGACAAACACTGAAAAACACCAGCCCCAATTGCACGGCGCGTGTTTCTGCAACGCACGACTGGGTTACTTGTTGGTGCAGGAATTGTTGCGAGCTATTTCCAAAGCGCTATGGCTGCTGAAAAGTATTCAAAGGCCGATGTAGCCTATCAGGATACGCCGAAAAACGGACAATCGTGTGCGAATTGTAAATTCTGGGACGGCGCCGGCGGATGCGAGATCGTAGAAGGCGAGATCACTGCGGATGCATGGTGCGCAGTCTGGGTGGAAGTGTAGGCTCATTGCCGATAGCGAAGCCGACATAATGGAACTCACATTCGTGTTTTGCGTGGCTAAACGCCGCGTCAACGTGATCCGCGTTATGGCGTATAAGGGTCTGAAAACTATCTTGATGAAAATCATCAAGCGCTATCAACAAGCGATCCATACACATATTCCGGTAAAGCGTCATGATCAACCAAACCGACCTCATCAGTAAGTATGGCGGCAACGCGCCTCGTTATACAAGTTATCCCACAGCGCCACATTTTGATGACAGTGTAAACGCAAGCGCTTATCAAAACTGGCTAGGTGAAATTCGGGCGGAGGATGTCATTTCGCTTTACCTGCATGTGCCGTACTGTCGGCAACTTTGCTGGTATTGCGGCTGCAATACGCGCGCGACACAAGTTTACGGACCAGTCTCCCAATATATGGAATTCCTGCTGGAGGAAATCACGCTGATCGAACGGCTGATCGCCGAAAAGCCAGTTGTGGGGCGTCTGCACTGGGGCGGCGGCACCCCGACAATCCTGACGGGCGGAGATTTTCTGCGGACCATGGAAAAACTGCGAGAGTCTTTCGACTTCGCCGGCGACGCTGAAATTGCTGTCGAGATTGATCCGAGAACGATGACTGAAAGCAAGGCGGAGCTTCTTGCAACGGCAGGAGTAACACGAGCGAGCCTCGGCGTTCAGGAATTCGCGGCGCACGTGCAGGAGGCAATCAACCGGCGCCAGTCATTTCGGCAGGTTGTTCGTTCCGTCGGCATGCTGCGCGCCGCCGGGGTGGAATCAATTAGCTTCGATCTCATGTATGGCCTCCCGAGACAGACCATCGCTGATATCGAGGAAACGGCGGCGCTCACCGTAGAGCTGCGCCCTGAGCGTGTCGCGGTCTTTGGCTACGCGCATGTGCCGTGGATGAAACCGCATCAACTGTTGATTGATGAAGACGCACTTCCCGGCGCTGCCGAACGGCCCAAACAGGCCGCCGCCGCCGCGCGGGTTCTGGAAAAGGCCGGGTATGAACCTATTGGCCTTGATCACTTCGCCTTGCCTGAAGACTCCCTTTCAAAACTCGCAAAATCCGGCGGTTTGAGGCGAAATTTCCAAGGTTATACTGACGACCAGGCAAATATCCTGATCGGCTTCGGGGCTTCTTCAATTGGATTGTTTCCACAAGGCTATGCTCAGAATTATTCGGATTTGCCGCATTATTTTAGCGCCGTAAAAAGCGGCCAGCTGCCGATTATGCGCGGAATTGAAATCAGCGATGAGGACAGGTTGAGGCGCGAAATAATTGAACGTCTGATGTGTAATTATTCAATTGATCTTGGTTCCGCTTGCGCGGAACGTGGCGCTTCACTGGGCCTGTTCAAGGATGAACACCGCAGGCTAAAGGAATTTGCAGATGACGGACTAATAGCGTTTGAAGGCGATGTCGTAACTATACCTTACAAATTCCGGCCTTATGTGCGCTCAGTCTGCGCGGTTTTCGACAGCTATCTCCAAACTGGAAAAGGCCGTCATTCCAGAGCGATATAGGAATCCATTTGTTGATTCAGGTGTAACCCTATGCGCCGTTGACGCGTATTCAACTAGCTATTGTCAGCGAGGATTCGATATGCGCGCTCGAATTAATGACCGATGCAGCCGATGAGCGAAAATCCTAATCTGACTGAACAAGATAAGATGGATGTGCTCGCTTACATGCTCAAGGAAATTTAAAAGAAGTAAATGCGCCAGTGGCTGCTTTGGTTATGCTTCGATTGCAGACGTTGGCCGCTTTGCCAGATCATGGGCTATACAGGCACCTCAACGACTATATGATATGGCGCTACAACACCATAAGAAAGGGCGCAAATTGCTTGGAAGGCGAGCTTCACAGTCAAGGCTCCCACCTGCTTCGATTTTGATCATTGTGGCAGCAGGTCTGGTCACGATCGGCCTCATCGGTCTCGCAACGAAGCGATCGGGGGTTTTTCAACAAACGGCCGACCATGAAGCTGTCGCCCTTCCTGAACCTTCGGCAACAGATTTCAACGCCGCTGCCCTCATCAACAGGACGAACGAGGACACAGAGGTGTAGGGAATGTCGTAGACATCGTGCCTGGTGGGCCCGGTGCCGGTTCGGTTCCG
>JAJFGC010000098.1 GCA_021776345.1 Hyphococcus sp.
TTCCGCGCGAGATCACCATGTCTATCTCATCAGCGCCAAGGTCGACCGCCATTTTTATTTCGTCGAGCTTTACGTCTGTCGTCGCCATGCCACTCGGGAAAGCAGTCGCAACGGAGGCGACATGAATGCCGCTATTTCCGAGCGTTTTTTTGGCGATATCGACCATCATCGGATAGACGCAGATAGCGGCGACATGCGGCACATCCGGTATTGCGTCATGAAGGTGCATCGCCTTTTGGCATAGCTGACGCACTTTGCCGGGTGTGTCTTGCCCCTCCAGCGTCGTCAGATCGATTTGGCTGAGGATCAAATTTAGCGCCTCATCCTTTGACGACTTCTTGATGCTGCGGGTTCGAAAGCGCGCGACACGCTCTTCGACGCCAACCTCATCAACGCGCGTTACATGCGCAAGGTTTGGTCTTGCTTTGTTTTCCAAAATGACAGACTGCGACATAGGACCATAAGTATCATTTTTGCGGTCACATTCAATATAGCGCGAGCCTGCGACCGGGCCAAATATCATGGACCTCGGCTTATAATCCGTCAAATTGTGGGCAGGCCGGCCCGTGAAACGGCAAAAACTGCGCATCCTCTCTTGTCAGCGCCAAACCTCCCGGCACAAAACCCTGCTGACGATAGGGTGTGGCCGCTTTATTCAACCGCACCGGGAGGCGACAGATGGGCGCTACAAAGAGCGTAAGGACGAATGCGACCAGGCAAAAAGGTGTTAGGCGCGCAAGATTTCCGCCTCCTCGGTGAGGCTCAGTCCGAAGAGGAGCGAGCCTTGCAACCGGTAATTTACCGTCGAGTGTGTCACTGCATGTCTGAACACCACAGGACGATTGTCGCTGCAAATGCCCTGAAGTCATCCGACACCACCGTGCTCGGCAACCTGATGAATGAAAGTTATATTTCTATGCACGGCGGATTCAGGGGGTATCGTTGCCTTCGTTCCCGGGGCGCACATGACCTCATGAGCAAATGAGCTGATTGAAGCGCATCCAAGCGCAACATTGATTTGCTGAATGAACATTGGTTGTCCGCAGGGGCCAGCAACCGGCATATCTGTTGGCACAGGTAGATTTTTTTCAGAAAATCTTCTGACCTTTGCCTATTGCACAGATTTGAATAATTATCTTTCAAATACAAATGTTTAGCGTGACATTCGATACCCAGTAAGGTGTCGGAACCGCCTCGCAACCATTGAATTTGCGCTCAAGACCGAGAAAAGCTGTTTGCGGCGCGCGCGAGAAAATATACCACACTCCAGAGCAAAAGCGCGCCCAAACTGACCTCCGTCCTAGCACTCAGGAAATTGAATACGATGCAAAGTCTCTCGTTAATTGTTCCGGCGTTTAATGAGAAATGGATCATCGCCGACACGCTCGATGAACTCGACGCTTATATGCGTGAGTACATGTCGGCCTGGGCCTATGAAATATTATTGATCAATGATGGCTCAACCGACGGGATGGCCGACGCGGTCAATGCGCTCACGCGACCGAATGTTCGTGTGATTAGTCATGAGATAAATCGAGGACGCGGCGCGGCGATCCGAACCGGTTTCGCCGCCGCCAGGAACGAATTTATCGTAACGCTTGATGCGGATCTTTCCTACGCACCCTATCACATTAAAATAAACAACAGTTTGAGGAGCTATATATTTTGTTGGCCCGCATGAATGATAGGCTGAAGACTTTGGAAGAAAGACAAAAGGACTGATGTGCGGCATCTGCGGCGCGGTCGGTTCCGGCGCGCATTCCGTCGATATACAAATAATGATGGATGAAATGCGTCACCGGGGACCGGATGGCGAAGGATCGTGGCGCGGAAAAGATGTAGCATTGGGTCATCGACGGCTGGCAATCGTTGACCTATCGGTCAACGCTGCGCAGCCATTTATCTCCAATGACAACAACATTGCTGCGACTGTGAATGGGGAAATTTATAATTATCCAGCTTTGCGCAGCGAACTAGAGGCAAAGGGCGCCGTTTTTCAATCCAACTGCGACAGTGAAATTGTGTTGCACGCCTACCGCGAATGGGGCGTTGATAGTTTCGTAAAGTTCAACGGCATGTTTGCCTTCGCTTTATGGGACGAGGCGCAAAAAAAACTGTTTCTCGTACGCGATCGCTTGGGCATTAAACCAGTTTATTATCTCGAAGATGGCGAAACGCTAATTTTTGCATCAGATATTCGTGCATTAATAAAGGCGACAGGGCGCGACGCGTGGCCAATCAACCCAAGTGGATTTGCAAGTTATCTTGCCCATCAAAACAACTTTGGGGACGAGACGTTATTTGCTGGCATCAAGCTGTTAGCCCCAGGTTACTATCTTGAATGCGCGAATAATAAAGTATCCACACATTGTTTTTGGAAGCTGAAGTTTCCGGAAAATTGCCTTACCGAGGAAACCGGTATTATAGACCGATTCCGCAAAACCGTTGCGGCCGCGGTATCACGCCATTTAATGAGCGACGTACCACCCGCCGCCTATTTAAGCGCTGGCTTTGACAGCTCGCTCGTAACCACCCTCGCGGCAACCGAGATGAGGGGAGACATCGTCGCTTTTACGGGCGCATTCAGGGAAGGCGGCTGGTATGATGAGGTCGCCGGCGCGCGAAAGACTGCGAGCACCCTTAACATCAAACACAATGATGCAGTAATTGACGCGCAGGCGTTCAAGGATTCACTTGATGATATGGTTTTTGCATTGGAAGAACCACGCATGGGATTGGGCGCATTACCGCAATATATTGTAGCGCGCAGGGCAGCCCAAGCGCACAAGGTGATTCTAACGGGCCATGGCGGAGACGAACTATTTTCCGGTTATCCAGTTTTTAAATTTGCACTGTTAAAGCGATATATCGGCAGATCGCCTTTGATATTCATGCGTCTTGCGACGACAATACGGTTTTCAGAACTCCCCCACCTCGCCTATTTCACAATTAAGTCTTTATTTAACCGTGACGGGCGCCCCTATAGCCCCGTTCTTTTCGACCCAGCGACACAAAAAAAGGCCCTAAACCAAGACGCCATCGCTCTGCTGGCGAAAATAACGCCTGCAAAAAACATAAGCACTCAAGGCGCATCGGCCTACGAAACACTCTATACAACCTACCTGACCGATTATCTGCATGGCCTTCTCGTGGTTGAAGACAAGATTTCGATGGCGCATTCGCTCGAGTCCCGCACTCCACTTCTCGATAATGAGATGGTGGATCTGTCACTCGTTATCTCAGAAGAAAGCAAACTTTCTGGCGGTACGCTCAAACACATTATCAAAGCTGCAGGGCGCGGCATTTTGCCGGATGAGCTCTATGACATGCCGAAGCGTGGCTTTCCAACACCGCTTTCAAAATGGTTGCGAAGTGACCTCGCCGATTGGCTGCGTGAACGAATCTCCGGCGAACAAACATCCCTGACACGGCTTTTCAAAAGGTCTTACTTAGAAAGAACTGTCGAAAATTACCTGACAACCTGGCGGCAGCATATTCGCCCGCTTGATGAGATCCCGACCCAACGTATGTGGATGCTGCTCTGCTTGGAAAGCTGGCTGCGACAATATGACGAGAGACTGGGCGTTCGGCTAATTCTCGCCGACACGCAGGGGAACGAGGCAGTCTGATGCACCTTCTCAAGCCCGGATTGCGCGATAATCCTTATGCGATGCAAATCGAAAAAGTATTGCCGCGCATTCTGGCGCTTGGCGATACTGACACTCTCAGCCCCACCTATGGTCTGATGGACCGACAATACTGGGCATGGAAGTTGATTGATTTCCCGAATGCGACTTTTCAGGGCGCCGTGAACGGCCTTTCAGTGTTACTGGAAGACGGCCACCTAGCCGAAGAAGCACAAACCCGCGCCATTCTCTCTCGTATTACGGCCATGTTCGCAGGCGTCGGGCGGATTACCCGGCGAGATGGCAGCCTCGAAGAGGCAATGCCGTTCGAGCGGTCTTATTGTGTAACTGCACTCGTCGCTTTCGACATGCTGAAAGCGCTTGAACAAAAAAAGGTCGCGGCGCACCTAAAAGATCACTTCAATGCGCCCGCCATGATTGCACCGCTGATCTCGTTCCTAATAGGCAGCGATGAGTCCCACGGCATGATCTCCAACCATCTGGCGACGGCGGCGGCGGCGCTTCATCTTTGGCACGCCCGCGAAGGTGACAATGCCGCGAAAGCTAAGGGGGATGCGCTGATCGCCCGCATATTAGAACGCCAATCTCCAGAGGGCTGGTTTGTGGAATATGGGGGCGCTGATCCCGGTTACCAAACACTTTGCCTCAGCCACCTTGTCGAAACAGCCCACATCACCGATTCAGATGAGCTTTGGCAAGCGATGGGACGTTCTCTTGAATTTTTGAACTACTTTGTTCATCCAGACGGTTCACTTGGAGGCCTATACGCCAGCCGCAACACACGCGTTTATTACCCAGCGGGCATCGCCGCCCTTGCAGAACGTTTTCCACTTGCCTACGCCATCAATAGGCGCATGCAGGCGTCAATCACCGCGTCGACAACTGTGCCGTTAGCGGCGATTGACGGGCCAAACCTTATGCCGTTGTTCAATAATTACTGCGCTGCATTGAGAGAAAAGGAGCATACAGATAGCAGCAAGACCATAGCGACATCCTCACCGGGCAACTTCAGAAAAGAATTTAAGCATGCGGGTATTGTTGTCGACAAAGGCGCCCGCCATTACACAATCGCTTCAACGCGAAAAGGCGGCGTTGTCTATCATTGGCGACAGGCCGAAACAGTAGTCATCGATGCCGGACTAGTGGTCGAAGATGAGCGAGGCCGCCGCTTTACTAGCCAATCCGACGCCACAGATAATGAAGTTATCATTGAGGGTAACGCTATAAGCATCAAGGGAGAACTGCGCCTTTATAACCATCCGCTGCCGGACGCCTTTCGATTTCTGATTTTACGCACACTCAGCCTGACTGTTATGCGCGTGCCGCCTCTTAATGCGTTGATAAAAAAATTACTCGCCAGCTTCCTGATGCGGCCGCACAAAACATCGGCTGGCGCGTTCCAACGCACCATCACATTGGGCGAGGCATTGTCGATTTCTGACGAATGGACCAACCAAAACCTTCGACGCCTGACCATCGAGAGCCCGTTCAGTGTTATTCATATGGCAAGCCAGGGCTACTGGCAGGAGCAAGACGACATGACATCGACGCATCAGGAGAGTTCGTCATAATTCCACGCCTTCGTCCCTGTACGAGCCATAAAGAAATGCTCGTCGCACTCACTCGGCCTTCAAGCGTTGCGGATTTCGAACAACAGTTTGCGAGGTTGATGGAGCAGGAGCATGCGATTGCATTTCCCTATGGGCGGACTGGACAGTTGCTCCTGCTCGAGGCCATGGGCCTTAAAGGACGCGAAATCATTTGTCCTGCCTATACATGCGTGGTCGTTGCGCACGCGATTGTGCGCTCGGGTAATATACCGGTTTTTGTGGATAGCGAAGTCGACGGCTTCAATATGGACCTAGATTTGGCGGAAGCAGCAATCACTGAAAAAACCGGCGCATTGATCGCAACGTCAATCCATGGATACCCCGTCGACCTTGATCGACTGGCTTCTCTTCAGGATAAACACCCGCAGCTGCGCATTATTCAGGATTGCGCTCATAGTTTTGCCGCAAGCTGGAACGGGCAAGCTGTTCAAAAGGCCGGCGACGCGGCAATTTTCGGTTTAAATGTCAGCAAGCTAATGACATCGATTTTTGGAGGGATGGTCACTACTGACGATCAGGCGCTAGCCGACAGTCTCCAGCAAATGCGCGATTCAAAAACCACACAGCGATGGTCTCGTAATTTATCACGGGCGCTTTATTTTTTTGCTGCGACAAGTGCGTTAAACCCTTTCGTTTTTGAGTTCATCGACCGGTTGCAACGGGCGGGCACAATCGCGCGCTTCACAGAATATTATGATGAAGGCGTGATTGACATGCCAGCGGACTACCTGTTTGCGATGTCGAGGGCGGAAGCAAGCGTCGGTGTCGTTCAGTGTGATCGATATCCGGAGATTATTGCTCACCGCCGCAACATCGCTGCATCTTATGATAAACTACTCGCAGAGATTGTCGAAATCGAGCGCCCGCCCATGGTCGATGGCGCTACCTATTCGCATTATGTTATTCAAGTAGATGGCCCACCCCAATTGACCGAAAAGATGGCGCGGCAAGGTATCGAACTGGGGCGGTTGATCGATTATTGCATACCGGACATGCCTGCTTACCAACGCTATCGAAGAAAAAATGATAGTTTCAAACGGACGCAAACGCTAAACGGACGTGTGATTAACCTTCCTGTGTGGGTGAAAGCTAACACAGCTGAGATCATTGCTCAAAAACTGAAAAAATCCCTATAAAGAATGTACGAGACTTTAAAAAATTGCTGGGTGGGGCAAAACACCCACGGCTATTTCTGTGTGAAACCGGATCCATCGAAAAACCTTCGCAAAAAATTTGATGCCGTTATCGCGCCAGCGCGGGCGGCGATCAGTTCATTTTGCCAATATGGATATGCTGGTTCGAGTTTATACCGTTCCGCATAAACGGTCGCGCCTTCATCAATCTTAGTGCTCATCAAGTGAACCGTCGCTTCTTGATCCCAGTCACAGGCGGACAGCGCCTTCGCGACGGCGCCTAGGCCTGGGTAATCAGGCAGGCGCGCATAGTGCATATTGTAACAAACAATCTGTTCCAAGATTCTCCGGTTGACCACTAAGCCCGCCCTAAAGGCCAACAATGTATCAATGGTCGGGTAAAGAGCTGCCGCCTTTTCAAGGTCGGCAGCGCTGTTGATTACATGATCAGCATCAATCTCGCCCTCCCCTGAGATTTCTCTTTCCTGGCGCTTTTGCGCAATGAATTGCCGCAAAAGCCACGGAAGCTTAATCACATTCTTTTTGAGGAGGTTAAATAGTTTTCGTAGACCTGTTGTTTGGTCCAATAAAACAACAAAATTTTCCCGAGGAAAGCCTGCTATAATACTCTGTGCAAGTATTTCGGTTACCCGACCGCTTGATACAAGAAGGAATACTTTTCTCTCACTCATGACGCGGTTTTTCCGCGATAAATTTCACGACCAAATTCAAATCATACGCAAAGAACGGAAGTGGCCAATTTCTTTTTTTCAAATTTCCGTAATTACTCAATGTGTTGACGATATCGTCGCACATATTTGGATGCTCCCAGCAGACGATCTTGCGGATATCTAGATCATAGTCGCTTTGCAATGTTCGTCGCGATGTCATCCAACGACCAAGCCCCCATAGGAGCCCGCCCTCCGTCGGGAAAGCGCCGACAAACTTACCACCCGGCTTCAAAACGCGGAATATTTCTTTTGTCCAGCTTTCAAGAGGGTACAAATGCTCAAGCGAATAGAAACTTAGCATAATATCCAAACTATTGTCCGCAACCGGTAACGCCGCCTCATAGGCTTCAATCCGGGAGCATTGCAAACTCGCGGTCTTCTCGCCAAAACGGTCGGGTAGCTCTGTGAAAAAATCCCCACAGACATCGAATGCATGAAAAGCCGCCGGCACGCCATTGAAATATTGAACATGATGGGCGCCCCCGGGGCCAATCTCCCCTACCCTCATGCCGTCGAGATCAACCCCGCGAAGAACGTCATATCCGCTATTATTGACCAAGCGCTGGAGTGAGCCAGATCGTTGTGTCGACTCATAGGCAGAAGGATAGAGTTCCAGCCAGCGACGCCAGTCAGGGTCGTTCTCCCACGCCTTTTGACCATATTTGTCGCGATGGCCGAATAGCTGGTTATTAATGGTTTTCGGCAGGAAATGTCTTATCATCGCAATTGTCACAAAACTCATCGGTCCATTGGGCTCTTATAGGGCGGCGGCCTGACGCTCAACAAGTTTTAGAACCGGCAAGGCAAAAACGATCACCACGATGGAGACTGAACAAAAAACCCGGGGTTTCAGTGAACCCACACGACGACGCAGCCTTATTCGCGGGGCAAGGATCGCACTAGCGCTGGGACTCGTGGGAGCGTTGGTCTGGAGCTTGGGGCGGATGCAAGGCTCCACGCTTGTATCCA
Organism: Hyphococcus sp.; assembly: GCA_021776345.1. Classification (GTDB taxonomy): domain Bacteria; phylum Pseudomonadota; class Alphaproteobacteria; order Caulobacterales; family Parvularculaceae; genus Hyphococcus. The sequence goes on from JAJFGC010000098.1 coordinate 8,091, forward strand.
ACGCCCAGTGGTTTGGCGTTCTCGCCGCAATGCCTGCCTCCGTTTTGTCTATGGTTTTTTCTGCGATGCGCCTTCGGTCACTGATCGGTTCGCAACTTGGTCTTTTGTCGGGAATAAAATCCTGTGCTCTGGCCGTCGCCCTTGCTTATATATCTCCGAGCAAACTGGCAGACGGCACAAAGCCAATATACCTCGCCTCTACTGCATCGATACCGATGACAACGGGGTTCGCAGCGCTGTTTTTAGAACGATTAACGGATCTCATTTGCATTCTCGCGCTCTTAGTTTTTTTTGTGCTGATACTCAACTCTAGCGCAGCATATATTGATGCGCTTCGTGGACTTGCGGCTATATCCGTGATTGTGTTCTCAGGCTTTTTCATCCTTATGGCGTATCCAGGAATACTTGCGACTCTTACCAAACGAATTCCATTTTTGTGGGTGCAAAGAATAATTTTTAGTCTGATGGGTTCTGTCAGAGTGCTGGCGTCCCCGGCGCGTTTGTCACGTGCTTTGTTTTACGCAAGCCTCACATGGGCGGCGTCTTATGGGATTTATTATTTTTACTTCGCCATCGTTGCGCCTGTGGGCCTGCCAAATGAAGCCATCTTGGCAGTATTTTTGCTCTCCACACTCGGCATGGCGGCCGCAGTTCTGCCTGCGGGGCTCGGCACTTTTGAAGCAGGCGTTGTCCTTGCACTTTCTGCATATGGGTACAGCTTAAGCGACAGCCTAGTCACTGCGTTGATGCTGCGGATCGCTACGGTCGCCCCACCTGTAATGATCGCTTTTTGGGTGGTTTTGTATGACCGGTTCGATTTGACACTTCTGAAGCGGAAAAAAGCGGCACCCCCAGAACCTATTCAGAAAGAAACCCGGTGACGGATAGCCAGTACGAAACAAGCCGTCGTGACTGGGTCAGCACCTGTGCTTATCGCTACTGGGGAGACCAGGCGCACGCAGTTTCCGCTTTGTCTTTCAGTCGACACGCTTGCGAAGATTTGCCAAGTGGTCGATGGGTGTTTGTATTGTTACCAGACTGGGCGAAGGACTGCGGTGTCAATGGCTGCATATTGGTCGACGAAGCATCTGTTGATAGCGATCAAGAAGGGCCACCCTGGGAATCTTGCGATTGGATTTATGCCGCTTGGTTATTCTTAACTGGCGCTTATGAACGCGCACACGAAAAATCCAACGGTCCGACCCATTCATATTCATCTCGACTAGAACAGCGGCATGAGGCGCTTTTCGATCATGCATGGGTGAACCGAATCTTTTTATTCCTAAGACGATGGGCGGCTCGAGACAGCAATCATACAGAACAGGACCTGTTCGGCGATTTGCCGGATACGGAGATCATTCTCACACATGATGTGGATGCGATTAGGCTTACGCCTGAGATACGGTTAAAGCAGGCTGCGTTTCAAGTTGCTAAACTTGGCAGTTCTTTTGTTGAAGGAAAATTCGAGCGCAGCATTGAAAGCGCGCGAAATGGCGTCCGGTTCCTGACGCATAGTGGCGATTTACGTACGCTCAGCTTAGTCCGCTCAATGGAGGAAGGCGCTGGCATACGAAGTCGCATATATTTTTACGCTGGAGACGCCGGTCTGAAACGTAAAATCCCCCGCGCCTTTCTAATTGATCCGGCTTACGACATCCAATCGCCCTATCTTCGCAAAGAGCTTACCGCGTTTGTTGATGGGGGTTGGGAGATTGGGCTCCATCCTTCGAGTGGCGCTTGGGCCGATCCGTCGCAAATGCATGAACAAAAAATACGGCTGGAATCTGCCGCCGGTATAGAAGCCAAGTTCTGTAGACAGCACTGGCTGCGCTTTTCATTTCTTGAAACATGGAAGGCGCAAGAAAAAGCGGGCTTTGCCAATGACGCGACACTTGGATTTAACGATCGCCCGGGGTTTCGTTGTAGCCATGCGTTGCGATTAAACCCCTGGAATACAGCCGAGAACGCAGCACTTAAGATAAGCGCTACCCCTATACTTTTTATGGATTCGCATTTTTATGACTACCACCCGATGCCCCATAGCGAACGCCTTTCCGCGATTACGAAATGGCTGGACGAAGTTCGAGCAGTCAAAGGGCAAATAACAGTGAACTGGCACACCCATACAATAACCCCGGCCTATGGCTGGCGCGATGGGTATGAGGCGCTATTGAGTTACCTAAAATAGTGTCCCTGAAATCAGTTATTATTTGATAGCAAAACCATCACAAGGTAATTTTCATTTTCAAATATAACCGTAAGCGGGATAATGCTTCGTATATAAGTCTTGTCGAAGACATAATATTCAATTCCGTATTGTCGCGCCATCTCTTCATACCATGACGCAGTCGCTCTGTAATAATGGTGGCGCAAATTACGCACCAACCTTGATCGACCCCGCCGCGGCTCCTCGGCTTCGAGAGCCAGGTAATCATCGAGTTTTAGTCCAAACCCTTCAAAACGAGCCACGCCTTCTGTATAGATTTCAGCTTTTGTATTATATGCCCAGCCAGCATAAAGCCATTCGCGTACTGAACCGAAGGACGCACGGTGAGAGAATTCGCGCCAGCCGTACGCGTGTGCAGGATCAATCATAAAAATTGATTTTGGCGGCGAATTATCGCGCGCCCAACGCTGTACATTCAAATAGGCCTCCGCTTTCGCGCGCTGCTCGTTGCTAGAAAATAGATTGACGGCCGGTGTCCAAACCACTGCGGCTAAACCGATAGCCATAACCGCGAACAAAGGTTCTCGGCGCCGACGCGCCAAAAAAAGCAATGTCAGGGCGATAAATGCGATCGGCGTAAAAAGTAGTTGCAACCCAAAATAGCGTTCAAACCCAACAGTCGAAATTGGTATATCTCCCGCAAAAAAGAAAATGACGTGAGCAGATATTGCGACGGCCAAAATCGCCATTAGCAACCACTGAGAGGAAGCTCGGCCCCCGGATCGAAGACGCGTTACCAGTACATATGCACCGAAAGAGATTGCAACAAAAGCTGGAACGCCAAATGATGTAAAGAATGGTAAGCAGCAAACACCGCTGCAACCGCAGGCCCTTTTTGAAGGTCGTGAAGTAAACCGGGTATGGTAAAAAAAAGGCTCCAAAAAGACGCTTGGTAATTGATTAACAAGAAAATACTACGATCAAAAGGAAACCAATGATGTCCCATCATGCGCGTGACGCCGATGAAATAATCTTTGTCTATGGTTTCACCCGAAACGCCTGCTTTCCTGACTGCAAACAAAATCCATGACGCCGCAACCACTCTCGCAATGCCCGCCGCAAGGACAAGGCGGGGAAAACAATAGGCGCGCAGATTTGTAACCGCGCCAGCATAGGAGAACATATAATTGTAAGCGAAAAACGGATTCCCCAACTCGCAAGTTTGGGCTCAAGAAGCTTGCCAATGCAGACATTAATTGCAACGAGATAGCGACGGGCCGCGAAATTTCGGGTCGGATAAGTTTGAGCGCCAGGACCACCGCCGCAACCAATACGGCGTACTCAAATAGAACCATCAAGCCCGAGGTGAACCCCTTATCGACACCGAAATATCCCGCGATTGGGTATACTTGCAGGATCAGCGACTTGCGCAATTGATCCTGACCACCGGGAAAGTCACCCGTCCTATCCGGATTACCTTGCCATGTGTCCATCAATGCGGTTGGTGAGTAACCAAAATATGCGGCAACGGCTTCAAATTCGTCAGATCGATAATATATTATCAGTAGACAAATTATTACCACAAAAAATAAACAATCAATAATACCGGGTCTTTTAAAACAGAAGACAATCAGCTGCGTAGCCGTTCTTCATTATTGTGCATTATGTTGCCGTTTTTTAGATCGTGCATTTTACGCATTCATACAAAATGGGGGCTTACAGATTATCCTAGAGCGCAGTCTCGGTGAGAAGCCTATTATCGATTGCACGGTGCGACAGGGTGTGCACTTTCCGCAACTTTCAATTTCACAAAACTCCATTGCGAAACGCGCTTGCTGTGCCATGTCCACCGTGTTGTTGAAGACAACGACACCGCCATGACCGAGCATGGCGCCGCGCTCGGCGAGCGCCTCGTAATCCATTTGAACATCAAATTCGGAAACAGGCAGATAAGCGCCAAGTGGACCACCAGTCTGAACCGCACGTATGGGTTTGCCTGAAAGAGCGCCGCCGCCGAAGTCGTTCACCAACTCGTCTAACGTGACGCCAAACGCTTTCTCGACGAGCCCGCCGCGCGCAATATCACCCGCCAATTGGAAAGGCTGGGTTCCTCGTGACCGACCCATGCCGAAATGTTTGTAGTGATCTGCGCCTTTTTCCAGGATCACCGGTACAGTCGCGAGGCTAAGGACGTTGTTGATGATCGTTGGTTTTTCAAATAACCCGCTGATCGCAGGAATTGGCGGCTTGGCGCGCACTTGTCCACGCTTGCCCTCAAGGCTTTCGAGCATCGAGCTTTCTTCGCCGCAAATATAAGCGCCAGCGCCCATCCGCAAATGCAATTTGAAGGCGGGCGCGCCATCAGCGCCCTGCCCCGAATGACCGGCCGCCTCCCATTTCTTGATGGCCGCACGTAATACCTTCGCTGCATGAGGATATTCCGAGCGCAAATAAATATAACCCTCATCGGCGCCGACAGCGAGTGCGGCAATTACCATACCTTCGATCAAGGAATATGGATCGCCTTCCATCAACATTCTGTCGGCGAATGTACCGCTGTCGCCTTCGTCAGCATTGCAGCAAATATATTTCTTCTCTGATTTCTGTTCGGCTGCTGTTTTCCATTTGATCCCGGTTGGAAAGCCCGCGCCGCCGCGCCCCCTAAGACCAGATTGCGTTACAATGTCGACAATCTCAGACGGCGCCATCGATCGCGCTTTGCGCAAACCCGTTAAGCCGCCGCACGCCTCATAGTCATCCAGATCCAGAGGATCGATCACGCCGCAGCGCTCAAACGTCAGGCGCTCCTGCCTAGCGAAATAAGGAATTTTTTCGGTAAGGCCGTGCGCAAGCGAATGCTCGCCGCCGCGCAAAAAGTTCGCATCGAAAAGCGATGGCACATCTTCAAGCGAGACTGGCCCATACGCAACACGTCCGGCTGGCGTTTCAACTTCCACCAATGGCTCAAGCCACAACATGCCCCTGGTGCCGTTGCGAATAACAACAAGCTCAATATTTCGTTGCGTCGCCATTGTTTCCATTGCCTGCGCGACGTCGTCAGCGCCGACGGAAAGCGCCGACGCATCGCCTGAGACATAGACTTTTACAGGCGCGGTCATGAGCGGTTCTCGATAAGCACTGTAACAATTGCGTCGAGTTTTTCCGGCGTCATACGTGCAAATAATTTATCATCAACCATGGCCGCCGGACCGAGCGCGCAATTGCCGAGGCAATAGACATCTGCGACACCAACAGGGACAGCATCGCCCGCGCCATTATCCATGATATCAATTTTGCTCTTTGCGTAACTGGCCAAATCTTCGGAGCCTACGGCCTGACAGGCTTCGGCGCGGCAAAGTTTGATGATGTGTTTTGCCGGCGGCGTTCGATAATAATCATGATAGAAACTGACGACCCCGTGAATTTCCGCCCTCGAAATATTCAGCGCGTCCGCAATTTCGCGCAAGGGTCCGTCTGCGAGATAGCCATCCGCCTTCTGAACGGCATGCAGAATTTCGAGCAGTGCATCAGGCTTATTATCAAATCGCACACAGATTGCCCGCGCTTCACTCTTCCCGGTTGTATCAATCAAAACTGCCATCAGATTTGTCTTCCTCGCCCCAATTAAACAACCACAGAACGAATGCGCGCGCCCAGGTGCAAGCTGGCCAGCGATCAGCGCCCCGTGCAGCTTCTCATAGACGCGCTCATGCATCACCGGACTTAAACTCGGCAGCGCCCTTTTTTCCGCCCTCAGACGACCGGCGCAGATCCCCGGTGATATCTAAAATTGACGCCATTTTCACTGGTTTCCGCTCACTAGAGATCATAATACGAGTTTCACTCACAATATATTGTCCACCCACAAGAAGCCATTACATTTCGGCTGAAGGCATTATTATTTCTCTGTTTTTTGACATCATGACGATTGCGTCGCGGTTCTGGTTTCCTTATTTTGCGATCACATTTTGACTCAGAATCGGCGCGATGTTTGAGTGCCGGTTCGCGGGGTAAAATTTTGGATGCGCCGTCTTATAATGCCGCCTCAAGAATATGGTAATCGCTCTAAAATCTCTGGCGCCCTTCTTAGCCCCAACCACCAATGGCAAACACTCGAGGCGCAAATGCGTGATGATAATTGTTACATTCTCAAGGTCACATGCGAAGATCGGCCTGGCATCGTCGCTGCTGTAACGCAATGCATTGCTGAAAACGAAGGCAATATTCTTGAGTGCCAGCAATTTGACGACCCTGAGACGAACAAGTTTTTGATGCGCGTGCGCTTTTCGACGCCGCAAATCGACAAATTGCGGTTTCAACTACGTCCAATTATAGAGCGTTTTGAGTTTCGCAGCGAGCTGGTGGCAGAAAATAGAAAAGGGCGTGTCCTTATTATGGTTTCAAAGATGGACCATTGTCTCAATGACCTGGTTTATCGGTGGGGCAAGAATGATTTAATGATGGATATTGTCGGCGTTGTCTCTAATCATGAAATGCACCGCGACCAGGTTGAGGGTCACGGGTTAAAGTTTGACGTTATTGAGGTAACAAAAGAAAATAAATCCGAGCAGGAGAAAAAACTGCTCAGCTATATCCAGGACAATGAAGTCGATCTAATCGTCCTGGCGCGTTATATGCAAATCCTCTCAGATGATTTTTCCAAACGGCTATTTGGAAAAATCATCAACATCCATCACTCGTTTTTGCCTAGCTTTAAAGGGGCGCGCGCTTATCATCAGGCTCATTTGCGTGGCGTAAAACTAATTGGAGCGACCGCACATTATGTTACGCCCGATCTGGATGAAGGTCCGATTATTGAACAGGAAGTCGCGCGCGTAAAACACTCTGATAGTACGGAAGACCTGGTCCGAATTGGCCGCGACACGGAATGCCGCGTACTTTCTCGCGCAGTTCGGTGGCATCTCGAACACCGGGTTTTTCTCAATGATAGAAAAACTGTTGTCTTTACCTAGATTTCCCAAGCGCATAACCGAATTTGGTGTACTCGAATTAATATCGTAGCGCGACGACGCCTGCAGCGAGGGTGGAACGGCGGTTAGACGCTGTCGCGGAAACCTTCTAATTCAATCGACGTTATCGGCGCCGTATCCTACCAGAAACTAGAATCTGACATATTCATGGCGCAATCCGCCAAGGTGTTTAATTGAATTGATGGCGCCGACGTTTTGAGTTGGCCGTAGATTTGGTGCATTCTTCTCCAAAGACAGATGAGTTCGCGCATTATTGTAATAGCTAACATACTCCCGCATGGTTCGGCGGAGATGCACTTCGCCGAAGATTTGCATATGATCGAGATATTCGCGCCTGATATATCCGTTGACTCGTTCCGGACATCCGTTCTGCCAGGGAGAATGCGGCGCGGTTGGGCGATCCCTGATTCCGATGTATCTCATCTTTCTCCACACAACACCGTTAAACACCGGGTCATTGTCCCGGATCATATATGCGGGCGCATCATTCCAGGGGAATGCTTCGATTATTTGTTGAGCAACCCATTCCGCAGTCGGTATTGCCGTCACCGTACAATGACTAATCTTTCTGCGCCCGTGATTGATGATGATCAGGCAATAAAGCAGCTTGAACTGGGTCGTCGGGATAATGCTGCCGCAATATCAGGTTTTCAGCTTCAATCGATTGGCGAGATCTGAATTGAAGCTTTATCCATTGAGTTATGATCAATAAAATCCTGAGCATCGCACATTAACATGTGACGATTCCCTCAAGACGCACGCGGATAGAGTTTTTTGCTAGGGACAGGTGCTAATTCTGCGAGTCACACCACATTCCCTACACAAATAATCAGGGAATTTACTCGCCGAACAGGGAGCTGAAGTTAGAAAACAGCGATTTCGGCTGCGAATGGAGTTTTCGGTAGGCACACGCTCAGATCGCCCTGGCAAAACGGTCATGTTGAAAGACCAATCGGTTCCATTCGGCACGAACGCATCTCACTTTAGGCCAAAACGCACCGTTCCCAAGTCAATACGTGTCCAATGGCCAAATCTTTACTCAACCGCATCTCGGCGGATTGCGTCACGAGTACTCAGGAATGTAGTTTTCGTTAAGGGCAGGCCTTGTGAAATATCGTTAGCTGCCTACGCTGCCTTACCTGAAGTTGGCTGCGTCAAAACCGATCCATTCAGTCCCTCAACGCATGCGTTGCTTCGGATCAAGCGCATCACGCAGGCTTTCGCCCAGGAGATTGGATGCGAGCACCACGCACATGATCGACAAACCTGGAAAGACAGCAGTCCAGGGCGCCACGCGTAAAAGCGAGCGCGCATCATTTAACATGCTGCCCCATTCCACAGTTGGCGGCTCAGCGCCGAGCCCCAGAAAACTGAGCCCCGCCGCGCTCAACAATGCCCAGCCATATGACATGCTAACGAGCACCAGCACCGGTGGCAGCGCATTTGGAAGCACGTGGAAGATCATAATCCGCGCATCATCCGCTCCTACAGAGCGGATCGCTTCGATATAGGGTTGCTCGCGTACAGAAAGAACGCTGCCGCGAACCAGTCGCGCATAATTTGCAACGCCGCCGATGCCCACCGCAATCATTACGTTAGTCAGCCCCGGACCCAACAGGGCGACTACCGTCAACGCCAGCAGGATACCCGGGAAGGCCATCAACATGTCGATAAATCGCATGATGAGCGCGTCGGCGTATTTGCCATAATATCCGGCGACAAGGCCCAACGAAATTCCTACCGCCGCGGAAATGGCGACCGAGACAAATCCGATAAACAGTGACACACGCGCGCCGTACAAAACGCGGCTCAACACATCGCGCCCAATAAGATCGGCGCCGAACGGATGGGCGACGCTTGGCGGCGCAAGTGAATGCTCCGGGTTAGCAATGAATGGATCATATGGCGCAACGAGCGGCGCAAACACCGCGATAGCGAAGAAAAGTACTAGAACACCTGCGCAGGCCACAGCTACTTTATCATGCGCCAGCTGGCGCATGATAAGCGCCCAAGGCGTTTCGGAATCGAGCGGAATTGTTTCGCCAAGATTAGCGCGGATCGCCGTGTCGTCATCAACAGAAATGGTTTCACTCATAGCTAATCTGCGGGTCCACTGCGGCGTAAATGATGTCAACAAGCAGGTTCAAGAGTACATACATCAGGGCGGAGATAAGAATTGCTCCCTGAACCACCGGGAAATCGCGCTCAATGATTGATGACAATAAAAGCTGGCCAATGCCTGGACGTGAAAATACGGCCTCAATGATCACTGACCCGGAAACCAGCCAGCCAAACTGAAGACCTACAATCGTGATGACCGGAACGAGCGCATTTCGTAACGCATGTTTGTATAGCACCGCACGACGCGTAAGACCCTTGGCCCATGCCGTCCGGATGTAATCCTGTTTCAATACGTCAAGCATGCTCGTGCGTGCAGTTCTTGCAATCGTCCCAACCGCCCCCAAAGCCATAACGCCGGCGGGCAATACAAGATGACCGAGCCCGCCGGCGCCGAATGCCGGGAACCAGCCAAGCCATACAGAAAACAGAAGAATAAACATTAAGGCGAGCCAAAAGCTCGGCATGGAAACGCCAATGGAGGACAAAACAATGATTGCTCGATCCACCCAGCTATCTTTGTTGACCGCCGCAACGACGCCAAGCCACGCGCCGACAGGAACGGCGATTAAAAGCGCGGCAAAGACCAATTCCAGCGTGGTTGGAAGGCGAGACCAAAGCAACGTCGATACTGGTTCCTGGCTGACGATGGAACGGCCCAGATCGCCCTGCAGCAGATTACCAATATAATGAAAATACTGAATGAAAAACGGTGAATCCAGTCCCATATCGGCGCGCAGTTCAGCAATCTGTTCCGCCGAGGCGCCGGACCGCGCCAACATCGCCGACGCGGGATCTCCGGGCAGCAAATACATCAGCGCAAATGCAATGGTCGCAACACCGAATACAACCGGCACGACCATCAAGACACGCTTGATCAGATAGCTTCCTTTGCCGGTCATTGCGAAACGGACGCTCCCTTCAAAGATAATTCATCGAGGTTTGGCGCCAGGCCTGCGATCCCCCAGCGCAACCCCTCAACCCGTTTATTCACGCCAACAAGCAAAACGTAATCGTAGATCGGTAAAATCAGCGCCTGTTCCATAATGCGCATTTGCGCCTTTTGATACAGCGCGTCACGCGCGGCCCGGTCCGTTACCAGCACGGCCTGGTCCAAATATCCGTCCAGCACCGGGTCGGCAAACTTCGACCACGCAAAACCAGACGGAACATTGTCAGAATGAAAATACCCTTCCAAAGAGTCGGCAGCGGAATGTCCCGAACCGCCCATAAAAAGCATGTTTTTTTCGCTTCGGCGCCCGGCTTCCATCTGAACTGAAAAATCCATCATCTCCAGCTTGAGATCGATCCCGATGCTGCGCAATTGCGAGTACAACAGTTCGCTGAAAATTCTGCTCTTTCCCCAGCTCACCATCGACATTTCAATCGTCAGATCACGACCGTCCTTTTCGCGGATGCCGTCTCCATTCTCATCGACCCAGCCCGCCGCATCGAGCAGCGCGCGCGCCTTGGCCGGGTCATGTTCGTATAGCGATCGTAATTCCGGCGAATAACCCGGTGTTACGGCAGAGAGCGGACCATAAGCGCGTGGATTGTATCCGCGCGCGATCGCCTTGACCGCCGCACCCATATCGGCGCCATGGAGAATTGCCTGACGGACACGAATATCATCCGTGGGTGGGCGCTCAGTGTTAATAAACCAAAAAGCAGGTTGCCCGCTCAGATAGGCGCGAGAAATCGACACGCTCGGTGATTTTTCCAACTCTTCCGCGTCAACCGGATCAAGGTCAAACGCGATGTCAATATCGCCGGACGCCAATGCCGGCGACCGGGTCGACGGCTCCGGCAAAAATCGCCATATAACTTCTTCGACGGCGACGCCCGCGACATTATCCTGGGCTTCATCATGCCACAGGTTGTCTTTGTTGCGGCGCAAACGATAAAGTTCGCCGACATTGTACTCGACAAATTCAAATGGTCCCGTGCCGGCTTGGTGATGATGATATTGATCACCCCACTTCACAACAGCTTCAGGGGAGACCATGCCGAGATATGGCAAACTTAATGCATAGAGAAATGAACTATCTGGATAGGTCAAATCAAACTTGATCGTGTAAGGATCAATGACCTCTATTTTCTGGAACTGAGGGAGCAGACTTCTGGCCTTTAACGATTGCGACCCCAACCCTAAGACGCGTTCAATATTAAATTTCACGGCGGCAGCATCAAACGGGGCGCCATCGTGAAAGTTAATATCATCGCGAAGGTAAAAAGTGTAGCTCAGCCCACTGGCGCCAACGCGCCATGATTTTGCCAGACGAGGTTGAGTATCACCATTCTCGTCAGTCTCTACGAGCGTGTCATAAACCGCCGAGAGAACGTAGATTACTTCCCATTGAGCGTCCATATGAGGATCGAGACGCACACCGGGTTTTGTCCCTGACAGAACCAGCGATGATGCTGTATGGCCGTTGTCTCGCCGG
>JAJFGC010000099.1 GCA_021776345.1 Hyphococcus sp.
AGTTTGCTCTTTAACACCCGCCATCATCCAGACAATGTGCCACTTCTTTTCTCGCGGCAGCCAGGTCCGAAATGATGCTCCCCGGAAAACTGTTTCCCCGGCCTCGTTTAGAGATCGCCATTCATCGATGATTGCAGCGCCATCCAAAAACCGCGAGGCCTTCGATTTCGCGTGGCTTATTGCGTATGAGCCGTCTCTGTGGATATCGCGTGAAACGATGTCCCACTCACCAATAAAGAAATCGAGATCACCTGATTCAGCTCTTGCCGCGCTAATCGGTGCAACCGCGATCACCAACAATAGAACCAAACTCAACCGCCAGCTTTGCACGACTTCTGTCCCTATAATTTAGCCGCGCTTTGCCCTCGCTGACCGGAGTTCGGCGAAATCCTCACCCGCATGGTGAGACGAGCGTGTGAGCGGTGATGCTGAAACCATCAAGAAGCCTTTGGCGCGGGCCATGGTTTCATAAGACTTGAATTCATCCGGGTGAACGAAGCGATCAATCGGCGCGTGCTTGCGGGTCGGCTGTAAATATTGGCCAATGGTGATAAAATCGATGCCGGCCGAGCGCATGTCGTCCATCACCTGCATCACTTCTTCCCGGCTTTCACCAAGCCCAACCATGATACCGGATTTCGTAAACATCTGCGGGTCGCGCTCTTTGACTTTTTCCAAGAGCCGCAAGGAATGAAAATATCGCGCACCCGGACGGATCGATAAATAGAGCCGCGGCACTGTTTCAAGATTGTGATTGAAGACGTCTGGCTTTGAATCAATCACGATTTCCGCAGCGCCGTCTTTGCGCAAAAAATCCGGGGTCAAAATCTCAATCGTCGTCCCCGGCGATCCGGCCCTGATGGCGCGCACAACCTCAGCGAAATGTTCCGCGCCGCCATCTTCAAGATCATCACGGTCAACCGACGTGATGACGACATGCTTGAGCCCCATCTCGGCGACAGCCTCGGCGACATGTTGCGGTTCTTGAACATCGAGCGGCGCAGGCAGCCCGGTCTTGACGTTGCAAAAAGCGCAGGCCCGCGTGCAGGTGTCGCCCATGATCATCATCGTCGCGTGCTTTTTATCCCAGCACTCGCCGATATTGGGGCATGCCGCTTCTTCGCACACGGTATGAAGGTTCTTCGAGCGAACAATCTCTCTTGTCTGCGCAAACCCTTTGGACACTGGCGCCTTGACGCGAATCCATTCCGGCTTGCGCAGGACCGGGCTTTCCGCTCGGGACTGTTTTTCAGGGTGACGCGGCCGCGCGGCTGCGCCCTCTGGTTTATTGGTGTCAATCAGGGTCGCCATGGCCCGTCATGTAGCAGCGGGACCTTAATATTGTAAGAGGCGCGCCTTCAGGAAATTGGTCAAACCAACCGCTCAACCATCTCAACAAGCTCATCAAACGGGCGATGGATCACCGAGCCGTCGAGCGGCTCGCCCAACGCCACATTCACCGCTTCCCAGGCCTCAATTGACCTAATCTCCAGCGGAGCGCCATTGCTGGCGAGCTTGGAGCCTTCGGTGGAGAATTTGACCACTTCGCGAGATACCGGCAAGCGCAGCCACCGCCACACCCGGCGGTGCATTTCACCGTCAGCATAAAGCGTCCAGCGCGGATCATGACCGTCATTGCTGATGTCAAAAAATAAGGTTTTCAGATCGCCCGCATCCGCAAGCACCAATACGCCGTGGTCATATTCGAAAAACCGCGGACTGCGTCCATTGCTCAAAAACGAAGACTCGCCAAATCCGCATCGTAAGTCTGCGACGGCGCGTTTTTTGGCGAGGGCGTGCGTTTGAAATTCGGCGACAATCGTCGGCCATTCCTGCCTGCCGATAAAACAAACTCCGCCGCCGACAAGGAAGACCATCACGCCCGCGACCTGAAGCATCGGAATGAACCCGGCGCCCTGATAGACAAAAGCAAGCACAACCGGCGTGATCAAGGCAAAGGCGGCGGCGATCGGTCGCTTAAACCCAATCAAATCCTCGCGCGCATATTCATTTACATTGTCGCTAAACGCCGCATTGGTTTTAAGCCGAGCGGCGACAGGCACAGGAATAGCAACGCGGGCGGTCGACAACATCACTTTTACTCCATTGAAGCTGAACAAGTACAAGATGCGCGCCAATTTTTGCCGTCCGCTTAAGTCTCAGCGGTCAAATTAAATCGTATTGTTTTAGCTTTCAGAGGCGAAACATACATTTGTCGGGAGCGTCTCAACCTTAACAAGCGTTATGTGGACAAAGCATCACAAAGGCACCGCCGTGCGGCGCAACACCTTACGGATCGAAAAGCTTGAAATCACACGATCAACGCCGGGCAGCCGCGTTAAAATCTCCGCGTGAATTCGCTCATAATCGGCGCCGTCGCGGCACAGAATGCGCAGCAAATAATCAGATAGACCAGCCATCAAATAACACTCCATAATCTCACGATGGCGCGTGACTGCTTTTTCGAAGGCGGTGAGCGTCGCTTGCTGCTGATTTTTTAACGTCGCCTGGACAAATACCGATGTCTCCAATCCAGCTTTGCGTTCGTCAACGATCACAACGTGCTGTGCAATCATTCCCGCCTGACGCAAATCCTTCACCCGCTTGTGGCAGGCGGACGGTGACAAGCCGATGGCGTCGCTTAAGTTGGTAAATGGCGTCTGTCCGTCTTCCTGCAGAATGTTAAGAATGGCAATGTCAAATTCATCCATATATTTGCACCAGATTTGTTATTTTCTAAAAATTCAGGATATTATCCTTTATCCTTGCATGAATTCAGCAAATTATCAAAAATATCCGCCAAAATAAGAATATATGTCTCTCAAAATCTGAAAATGGAGGCATTTACCATGCGCGTCGGCGTCCCCAAGGAAATCAAAAACTCTGAGTTTCGCGTTGGCCTGGTCCCGGGCAGTGTTCGCGAATATGTCGCCAACGGCCATGATGTCCTGGTTGAGAAAGGCGCTGGCGCCGGCATCAAGGTCAGCGATGGCGATTATGAAGCCGCGGGCGCAAAAATAGCGCCTGACGCCAGGACCGTGTTTGAAACATCCGACATGATCGTAAAGGTAAAAGAACCTCAAGCGTCAGAATGGGTTCAACTGCGCGAAGGTCAAATTCTTTATACGTATCTTCATCTGGCCCCAGACCCAGACCAGTCGCGCGGGCTGATCGAGTCAGGTGTCACGGCTGTCGCCTATGAAACCGTGACCGACATTTATGGCGGCCTGCCGTTGCTGGCGCCGATGAGCGAAGTTGCTGGCCGGCTTTCCATACAAGCTGGCGCCTATGCACTGACAGCACATCAGGGCGGGCGCGGACTGTTAATGGGTGGTGTTCCGGGCGTTTTACCGGCCAAAGTACTCGTTATCGGCGGCGGCGTTGTTGGTACCCATGCGGCGCGGATGGCCGTCGGGCTTGGCGCTGACGTCACTATTCTCGACCGCAGCCAACACCGGCTTGCCGAACTTGATGAGCTTTTTGAAGGGCGCGCCAAAACACGATACTCGACCTTTGAAGCGCTTGATGAGGAAACAGACAGCGCAGATGTTGTCGTCGGCGCGGTGTTGATCCCCGGCGCCAGCGCGCCCAAACTCGTCACGCGCGAGATGCTGAAAGGGATGAAGGAAGGCGCCGTTCTCGTCGATGTTGCAATTGATCAGGGAGGATGCTTTGAAACCTCCAAGGCAACCACCCATGAAGACCCGACTTACGTAGTCGAAGGTGTCCTGCATTATTGTGTGGCGAATATGCCGGGCGCCGTCCCCCTCACCTCATCACATGCTCTCAATAACGCCACCCTCCAATATGGGCTGATGCTGGCGAATAAAGGCCTGGACGCCCTGCGGCACAACGAGCATTTGCGAAACGGTCTTAATGTCCACCGGGGAAAAGTGACTTATAAGGCCGTATCTGAGGCGTTGAATGTGGACTTCACGCCCGCCCTGGAGGCGCTGAAATAGGCAAAATGCAAGATTTTGTGCGGCGCAGGATGGTAAAGATTACGTGAGCTCCCCATCTAGGTTCCAGGGATGCTGTCATGTGTTACTTTATCGTAACCATATCAGCGCAAACGGGGCCCGCCGGATGCTTGCAATTGCCCCGCAATCGCGCGCATAAAGCGGGAGGAGAGAACGAAATGAACAAGATCATGGTCGCTGCTATTGCTGCGGGCGGACTGTCACTTTCAGTCGCCGACGCCAGCCCTCTGGGCGGATCCTCGACGGTGCGTGAAAGCGGTGGATCAGCACAATCGCAAAATACTGGCGGCGTCCTCAACTACCTTGCGGACCGGCTCGCCGTCTCAGTTGCAGCAGCAGCAGGAACCGTTGGCTACGCTGCCGACGATAACAATGATCACCGCACCTATGAAAATTGCCAGGGCAACGAACCTGCGTCGGACGAAGAGACCGAAGAAGCGGAAGCCACTAAACATAAACAACCTGTGGGTCCGGAACCTATTTATTTCGGTTTCTAGTCTAGTCTTCGAAAATAGGAATTTTGCTAAGCGCGCCGAGGTTAGCCCGGCGCGTTTTATTTTTGCTCTCCACCACCTTGCCTGCGCCCGCCACGCAAAACCCATTTTACATCGCTGACGATTTGACGCCGCCCCCGCGACGTCACCAGCATAACCAACCCCGTCATTGCGAAAAACAATCCGCCGGCAGAAAACGCTTTAACGATCGGGTTGTTAAAATCCTCTCTGTCCGCATAATCCATAATGTGGAGCATCCAGAAAAAATCATACAGCCGCCATACATTGTTTCGCCGAGAGATAACGCGGCCAGCGCCTGGCGAAATATATAATCGTGTATTCAGCACATCATTAAAATCAGCCCGCCAAACGGGGCGCCTGCCCTCATACTCCGCTGGCGGATTATCCATCAGGGTGAGGCTTTTAATCGTTCCGTCGCCGACATAGTCCGCCTCAGCAACCTTACGGACGACATCTTCACTCAAAGGCGAAAGTTTCTCGCCAGTTGACGCATCGAAAAGCACTGCCCCGCTCACGCCTTCGACCTCGTAGGCCGGTTGGCCAAGGAAATGAAGCAACGTGACTTCTAGCGCGCCGTCGGTCTGAGCGATGACGCCGCCCGGAGATGCATAGCTGCGTGCTTCGAGTTCAGGCGGCAAGGCAGAGAAGGCGCTGCGTTCGCCGCGAACCAAGTCGATATGATACCAGCTCATGACGACGCCGCTCAGCATCCACAAAAAAACCTGAATGCCAAGAACAACCCCGGCCCAGAGATGAAGACGCTGGACGACCGTCCCGACTGTCACTGATCGCCCTTGATATCCGAGGCGGCAAGCGGCGTCGTCAGGAGCGTATGAAACGCGCTCCAACTATCTGTTTCTTCATTTGTTTTGCGGCCTACATAGGCCTCGACCAGATCCCGGCCCAGATTGTAGTTGATGACGTAGCCGCGATAAGTCTCAATAAACCGAACGCTCTGCTCCGCGCGCTCACGCGACTGCAGACCAAATTCCATCGACAATCGGATTGCCTCTTCGCGATCAACTTTGCCGTCGAGATAGGCGCGGGCGATATGATTGCGCGAATGAGAAAGTTTGCGCTTCGCTTTGTTGAGCTTGTCTAATGTCTCGGCCTGCTCTGGATCAAGGCCGGCCAATGGAAACAAGATATCACGCTCAAAGGCGATTTTTTCATCTCCTGGAAACGCAAGCTCAATGCCGTAATTTGCTGAGCCTTCCGCCGTTACCGAGAGCGGCGAAAATAACGGATAAACCGAATATTCAATCCAGCCATTTTCTTTCAGGAGGTCGCGTTCAAGCATCACATTCCACGTGTGATGACCCGGATAGCCTTCATGACATCCAAGATCGACGGCGCGATCAATGATAATCGGGAAATCAGTATTGACCTGGATCAGGCTCTCAAAATCGCCTTGATACCAATTATAACCGCTCCAGGATTTGTCGGTGACAAACTCCAGCTCGAACCGCTCATTCTCTGGCAGATCATAATGCGCCAGGGTCCGTTTGCGGCACTCCGCGATGGCGGCGTTAAAAACCGTCAGCAGTTTGTCTTCTTCAATTGCCAGGCTGTTGCGAAATTCATCGACCCGTTCATGCAGCGGCGCATCGCCGGGGATCAGCTCATCGATCTCAGAGAGCGCTTTGTGAAAATCACTGACAATATAGGTCGGCGCGACGGCGTCATAGAGAAGCCGCGTTTCTTCGTTGAAGAGGTAATGGTGGTCTTGCGCAATCTGAAGTCGCGCCCCTGCCGCGCGAACCAGTTTTTCAAGCATTGCCCCGCGGATGCTCGGCGCATCAGCGTTGGCCCGCGAAACCTCAATCAGAAGTGCTTCAGCGTCAGTCTCGAGATCTTCTAACGGGCGCGCCTCAGACGTCGCCGCATCGGCCCATTCCTTGGGGCCGTGATAGGCGTCGACAAAAGCGGGGTCATGAACGCCGATCGCCAGCGATAGCTTGACGAAGGTTTCAGCCATCTCATCGAGATTGGTCTCGACCGGTGTGATTTTTTCGATGGTTTCAGACGATACTTGTACCGTCTCTGGCGTATCAGTCCCTGAGACACGATCGCCGCCGCACGCCACGAGCATGACGCCGGCGACGGCGGCGGCGATTATTCGCATAATAATAGCGCTCTTAGGCCGGGGTGCCGGAGAAAGTCGACGTGCCGAACGCGCCGAGCTTGACGTTTCCAGCGAGGTTGCCGTTTTCCTCCAGCCCTTCAAATTCCAGCGTCAGCGGCATTGGCGACGTAACTTTGGCGTGCCACATCAGCTTTTCGCCTTCGACTTTGCCATTCTCGATTGGCGCCGCACCCTGAGGGCCGGTCATCTCGCCGGTCAGGGCGTCGCCGTCCTGTTTCAGCGTCAGAACGCCTGTCTGATCGCCCATCGGCGTTTTGATTATGAGATTCCATTTACCGTCAATCGCCATCAAATCCTCCTGTTCAATCCCGTATCGGGATGGCCTTAAAATCCGGCCCCGACATTAGCGAATGCCGCCGCCGGCGCAAGGGTTTGGCGCAGCGGCAGATTACCGCCGCTGCGCCCTTGTTTTGGGGAAATCTCTGGCCTACCGAACGAGCTTCACCTGCTCGCCTGCGCGTAGTGGCTGGCTCTGCCCACGGCCATTCATGATCAGGAACCGTTCCTCTTTATACGAAGGAAATGCCATATATTGCGATAACTTCGAGGCCGTATCGTTACGTTGCACGGTCACGACATCTAGCCGAGTGGCCGGCGGCACACGCACCGACCGCGGATCAACATCGCGAAGCGATTGCACCGACCGGTTGATGGCCGATTGCAATTGCCGGGTTTGATTGGCGGGCGTCACCCACAGGAAAATATAATAGCTATTCGTTTGCCACTGCACCGCATAGGCCGTGACATCAACCGCGCCGCCTTGTGCGTTGGCACGCGCTTGGCCGGCGGCGGCGTTGCGGCCGCTGACCCGCATGTTTTGAGCGGGCGACAAATCGATTTTCAACGCCTGTGATAATGGGCCATTGATCAACGCCTCAGGCCCTTGATCATAAGTTGTTCCGGTAAACTGCATTTGCGCACCGCTTTGCGATCGGGCGACAACTGCTTGCGAAGAATTGCGCAAGTCAAACCCGTTCGGCACGGAAAACGTAAAACCCAGCTGCGGGTGTGTAAATGTCTGGCCGGAAACAAATCCCTGGCTTTGCGGATCTTCACCATAAAGCAGGCCGTCTATTGCATTGAGATAGCTCGCGCGATTGCGATCATCGGACGTCGCGCCGCCCTGGCGCAAGGCGTTTGCTTCCTGCGCGGCGCGCTCTACGCGATTTGCAGAGTTTGGGTGTGTGTTCAGATATTCAGGCGGACGTTGAACGCCGGCGATCTGCGCTTCAAGATTGGACCAGGCGCCAAGCGTGTTTAAAAACCGGGCGGCGCCAACTGGATCGTAACCGGCATTGGCAAGCAGGCGCGTTCCGACAAGGTCAGATTCATATTCTTGGCTCCGCGAAAAGCGCAGCAGATATAGCTGCGCGGCTTGCCCGGCAAGTTGCGCCGTGTCCTGGTCTCCAGTGAGGATAGCTGTTGCGACGGCGCCAATTTGAGCAATGTTGCCGCGACTGACACGTTTTGCCGTATGGCGCTTGAAAACATGGCCGATTTCATGACCAAGGACG
>JAJFGC010000100.1 GCA_021776345.1 Hyphococcus sp.
CCCCCGGCGCCCGTAAATGCCCCTCCGACAGTAAATTACAGATTAGATACCACCCATGAGCGATCACGATTACCCCCCGAATAACGGCCAAGCGCCTGGAGCCAATGGCAATGATGACGATGAGGCCGTTACCCTGACGGAGGACGATCTCGCGGTCGCCGATGAAATCGCGGCGGCGTCGACCGGCGAAGCGCCAAAATCAGAGCACAATGAAAAACTGATTGCGGACTTGAACGATCGCTACCTGCGACTGGCGGCGGAACTTGAAAATACGCGCCGTCGGGCTGAACGGGAAAAGGCTGAAGCTGGCCGCTACGCAATTGCTAATTTTGCCCGTGACCTATTAGGCGTTGCTGACAATTTTGAACGTGCGCTGCACGCGGCTGGCAATGATGAGGGGCCGCTCTCAACCGAAGCGCTCTCGGGCATCGTGTCCGGTTTGCGGATGACGGAAAAAGAACTCCTCTCCGTTCTTGAGCGGCACGGCGTCAAACGAATTTCTCCGGCGGGTGAAAAATTCGACCCCAACCTGCATCAGGCAGTTGCGCAAATTCCCGGCGGCAAAATCGCGGCGGGCCATGTCGTTGATGTCGCCCAGCCCGGCTTTACCATTGGCGAGCGGGTTTTGCGCGCAGCGATGGTGACGGTCTCAAGCGGCATTAGCGACCCGAGCGATGATGGTGAGCCAGAAGCCGGCGCCCATGTGGACACAAGCGCTTAAAGCCTGGGCCCTGAACCTTTGACGGCATCGCTGACATAAGCTTCATAGATCTTGAAATTATCGACAAACATCGCCGCCAGTTTTTGCGCCTGCGCGTCATAGGCGGCGGGATCGGCCCAGGTATTGCGCGGGGTCAGTATTTTCGGGTCAACACCGGCGACCTCACTCGGGACATCAAAGCCGAAGATCGGATCTTTGGTCATCGGCGAAACATTGAGCGATCCATCGAGCGCGGCCGCCAAGAGCGTCCGGGTTTCCTTGATCGGCATGCGCTGGCCAACCCCATGCGGGCCGCCGGTCCAGCCGGTGCTGACAATCCAGCAATCAACCTGATGCTTATCGATCAACTCGCCTAAAAGCTTTCCGTATTCGGAGGGGTGGCGCGGCATGAACGGGGCGCCAAAGCAGGTTGAGAATGTCGCCTGTGGCTCGTTGCCGAGGCCTTTCTCCGTACCGGCGACTTTCGCGGTGTAGCCGGACAGGAACATATACATCGCCTGATCGCGGGTCAGGCGCGCAATCGGCGGCATCACACCGAAGGCGTCGCAGGTCAGCATGACAATGTTTTTCGGATGACCGGCAACCCCGCGCGGATCGGCATTCGGGATGTAGTGGATCGGATAGGCGCCGCGCGAATTCTCGGCAAGCGTTGCATCGTCAAGATCAAGCTCGCGCGTTACCGGATCCATGACGACGTTTTCCAGCACCGTGCCGAAGGTCTGCGTCGTTGCGTAAATTTCCGGCTCAGCACTTGGCGAAAGACGGATCATCTTGGCGTAGCAGCCGCCTTCAAAGTTAAAGAGCCCGGTCTTGCCCCAACCATGCTCATCATCACCGATGAGCGTCCGGTCCGGATCAGCCGAAAGCGTTGTTTTGCCAGTGCCCGATAGGCCGAAAAAGATCGCCGCGTCATTCTTTTTGCCGACATTCACCGAACAATGCATCGGCATCACGCCCTCTTCCGGCAGAAGGAAGTTGAGGATGGTGAAGACAGATTTCTTCATCTCGCCGGCATAGGATGTCCCGCCGATCAGGATCATGCGTTTCGTAAAATCGACTGCGATTACGGTTTTGCTACGACATCCGTGCACAGACGGATCGGCCTCGAACCCCGGCAGATCGACTATCGTAAAGTCGGCGTCGCCGCCGCGCTCGCTCATGGGCGGGCGCACCAGCAGATGCTGAATGAAGAGGCTATGCCATGCATATTCGGTAAACACCCGGACATTGATGGAGTGGCCCTTGTCGGCGCCGCCGCGCAGATCCTGCGAGATCAGCTCCCGGGCGGTCGCATAATCGAGCATGTCGGCATGCAGACGGTCGAACGCCTCCTGGGTCATGGACTGGTTCGCATCCCACCAGACTTTCTCCTCAACCTCGGGCGTGCGGACGATAAATTTGTCCTTGGCGGAACGACCGGTGTGCTCACCAGTGCGAACGACTATCGGGCCGCCGCGAGCAATCTCGCCCTCGCCGCGTGCGACAGCGAGTTGATAAAGGGCTTCCGCCGACAGGTTTGAAAACTTCGCTGGCGCGCAATCAGAAAAACGCGCCGCCGCGGCGTGCGCGGTCGTCATTGATACACTCATTCAGGTCCTCCCGAGACCCCCGCACGGGTGCGCCCGCACGGGATAGAGCGTGGCTATTAATCCAAAAAATGAGCGTTGACCACTAGGCGATCCGGCGGCGATTTCGTGCAAATCTTGTCTCCGCAGGCCCTGCGTGCCAGACACAGCGCAATAAACATATTCAGGAGGGTATCGGGATGAGACTTCATCAACTTTTTGGCGCAACAGCGGTGCTGGCGCTGGGGGCGGCTTGCGGCGGCGAACAGAGCGCGCCGGCGGAAACGCCAACGGACACTGCAGAAACGCCCAACGACGCGACAGATGACGGTCACGCATTCGACGGCGCGATCACCGCTGGCGATCTCGCAGAACACATATCGATCCTCGCATCCGACGAGTTTGAAGGCCGG